>DATMAC010000207.1:0-10986 GCA_035573655.1 Thermoflexus sp. | reverse complement strand
CCGTCTGGCCGAGCGGATCACCGCGGGCTATGATAATCCCTACGATAAGGCGGCAGCGCTGGAGGCCTGGCTCCGCCGCAACATCCGCTACAATGAGAACATCCCGGCTCCCCCGCCAGGCCGAGATGGCGTGGTGTATGTGCTTTTCGATATCCGGCAGGGCTATTGCGATTATTACGCGTCGGCGATGGCGGTGATGGCCCGCGCCCTGGGCATCCCCGCGCGGGTGGTTAGCGGCTACGCCCAGGGGGAATGGATGCCCGATGGGCGCTATCGGGTGCGCCAGCGAGACGCCCACACGTGGGTCGAGATTTACTTCCCGGGTTACGGTTGGGTGGAATTCGAGCCTACGGCCGCCCAACCGCCCATTCTGCGCCCCCAGCGCCCGCTCTCCCCGACGCCGACCCCTCCTGCCCCGGAGCCAGCAGGCTCCACGCCAGGGGCGCCCCGGCCGACCCCCACCCGTCGAAGCCTCCTGGCAGAGGATTTCGACATCCAGCCGGGGGAGGCCCTTCCTCTGCCTCGGGCACCCAGGTTCCCAATCGGGTCGATCCTCGCCGGCTTCATCGCCGCATTGGGCGCCCTCGGCCTGGCCTTCTGGATACGGGATCAGCGTCGGCTGCGCCCGCTCTCCCCAGCCGCCCGGGATTACCTCTGGATGAACCGGGCCGCGCGGTTGTTGGGGATTCGGTTTCCGGCCTCCTGGACGCCAACGGAGCGCGCTCGTTACCTGGGGGATCTGGTTCCAGAGGTCGCTGAGGCGCTGGAACGAATCGCGGAGCGATATGGCGCGATCCGATTTGGAGGGCGCCGGGTCCGAGCGCTCCCCGCACCCCAGGGGTGGTTGCCTCGTCTCCTGATCGGGGGGCTCATGGGGCGGCTTCGGCACGCCTTGGCCCCTTATCTGGGAGGAATTCGCCGTTGGGTCCAAGTGCCTCAGAGGATATCCTCGCTCTTATCGTTGGAGCGTTAACGTGGGCGCCTAATTTCGCTTGGGGGCGCAACGTTTCACGGCCCGGAAGATATCCGATGGCGGAGAAGATCTTCCCCTACTTGCACTTCGGGCAACAGGGAAGGTGACGTCCATAGGGAGACCATCTGTCTTTCCGGTGAATGCTCTTTACAATTTAGGTTGGCGAGGGAAATCCTTTCGACGCGATCGGACCCATGAAGATGATGCATCGTTCAAGCGCTCAACCCGAAGCGATCCAGCTGTCCCTGGATCTTCTTAGGGAATGCCTGCAGCAGATGGAGCAGGAGATTGCCCGGGGGTGGATGGGAACCTCAAATCCGGACGAACCGGGTTCATTGCCTAAGATTTTAGAAGCCGGTCGGGAACTCCTGGAGCATCTGCAATCGCAGATCCAGCGTGAGCAGGCCATCCTTCATCATTTACTCGATTCCCGCCTCATGAGCTACCTCAGCCAGCATCCGGATCCCTGGCTGGCGGGAGGGGTTCGACGGGAAGTGACTGTGTTGTTTGCGGATCTTCAGGGTTTCTCGGAGCTCAGCGAGCGCCTTCCCCTGGAAGATCTAGTCCCTCTGCTTAATCGCTATCTTCAGGTAGCGTGGGAAGCGATCCGAGGGGAAGGCGGCGTTGTGGATCGGTTTATGGGCGATGCGGTTCTGGGATGGTTTAACGCGCCCTTTGATTTACCTGACCATACCTACCGAGCGCTGCGAGCTGCCTGGCGGATGCAGCAGGAGCTGGTCTCATTGCATGCAACGCTTCCTCCCGAGCAGCGACGGCGCTATCGAATCGGCGTTCACGTTGGGGAGGCCATCATCGGCCCGATTGGGACGCCGGACTACTGGACGTATACGGTGATCGGCAGCGTGGTGAATTATGCCCGGCGCCTGCAGGAAGCCACGCCGCCTGGCCAGATTATGATCAGCCGGGCGGTGTTCGAACGATTACAGGATCGCATCGAAGCGCGGGCGCTGCCCATTTTCCCCGTTCGGGGAGGGGCCCAGGTGACACCGGTCTATCGATTCCTGGGGTTCCGGGAGGAACAACCATGAAGATCCTGGCTGCAGCCAGCCTGGCGATCAGCGTCCTGTTGTTTCTTTACGCGTTCTATATCCTGGCGCTGACTGGGTTGAGCCTGTGGGGGAGGGGCCGGAGGATCCCACGGGCGGAGCCCAGAACATGGCCCTTCGTCACCATCCAGCTGCCGATTTACAACGAGGGAAAGGTGGTGGAGCGCCTTCTGGAGGCAGTGGTCGCGTTGGATTATCCGCAGGATCGTCTGGAGATCCAAGTTCTGGATGATTCCACCGATGAAACGGCCCAGCTGGTCCGACGGCAGGTCGCCTACTATCAAGCCCTGGGACATCCCATTCAGTTGTTACGACGGCCGAATCGGAACGGTTACAAGGCTGGCGCGTTGGCTTATGGGTTGCGACATGCCCAGGGGGAGTTCATCGCCATCTTCGATGCGGATTTCATCCCCCCGTCGGATTTCCTCAAGCGCATGATCCCGGTCTTGCTAGCCGACCCAGCCATTGGGGCCGTCCAGGCCCGCTGGAGCCATCTGAACGCCGATGCCTCCTGGATCACGCGGGCTCAGGCCCTGATGCTGGATGCTCATTTCGTTGTGGATCAGGCGGCCCGCTCCGCAGCGGGCCTGCCGGTCAACTTCAATGGATCCGCTGGGGTGTGGCGCCGGAGGGCCATCGAGGCCGCCGGGGGCTGGGAGAGCGATACCCTGACGGAGGATCTGGATCTCAGTTACCGAGCCCAGCTTGCCGGATGGCGGGTGGTGTTCGTCCCCGATGTAACGGTCCCGGGGGAGATCCCTCCCACGCTTCAAGCATTTAAGGGTCAACAATTCCGATGGGCGAAGGGGACAACCCAAACTTTCTGCAAGTTGATCGGGCGGATTTGGAGCAGCCGCTGGCCGTGGTGGAAACGACTGGTGGCTACATTCCATCTGGGGGGGTATTTCACGAATCTATTGGGCGTGCTGTTGCTCCTGCTATGGGGTCCTTTGTTACAGCACTCGGCGGAGCGGCCGAAATGGACGATGATCTTGGGCCTGGGGTTGCTGGCGGTGCCGCTGATGTATGGCCTGAGCCAGCAAGCCCTTTACCCGGACTGGCCTCGGCGCCTATGGGCGATCCCCATCCTGTTCCTAGTGGGGACTGGCCTGACATTGAACAACACCCGGGCCATCCTGGAGGCCCTTCTGGGATACCGTTCGGAGTTTCAGCGAACCCCCAAGGGGGAGCGGGCGCTGAACAGTCGGTTTGAAGCGGATCCGATGGGATGGATCGAGGGGGCCTTTGCGCTTTACGCCCTCTTCCTCGCCTGGCGGGCATGGCAACACAATCTCGATGGGGTGGTGCCTTTCCTGCTTTGTTACGCGCTCAGTTACGGGATCATGGCGTGGCACAGCCTCATTCCTACCCATCCCTCCCCCTTGAGCGCCCCGACCACACCCCCTGCTTCCTCACGGGTCTCGCTCGATGAGGTCGATCACCGTACTCCTTTCTCACGTTAAGAGCTCGTCCGAGAAGCAAGACCTCCTGTTAGCGAAAGGCACGGGCCTTGTCAATTCAAACATGAGGATTTTCAGAGGGCCCGTGTTGTCTTCGGGAGTACCCCAGCCTATAACCCGGAAATCCGATCGGGTGCTATGGGCTCCGCGGGGCATGATCCTGATCATACTGGGCTTTCTCAGGTTCGAGGATAGTAGAAACCAGGATAGGGCTTCAGACCAGCTGTCTGCGGGGATTTCATGGCCCAGGAACCGTCCACCCGACCGTTACCCGATCCGTTCCCAGACTATGTGACGTGCCCGGCCTGCGGAGAGCCCGATATCGAGATCTGGTGCTATGAGGAAACCACGCGGTGTCCCAATTGTGGCACGGAGATCTCCCATGGTCCTTTTCCCTGTTGGGAGAACTGTCCACGGCGCCCTCGCCCATGGCCGGACTCATTGCGTGAATCCCGGGCGGGCTAAGACCACAACCTGCGCTCAGCCTCCTCCCAATTGTTCTCCCATCGCTTTTTGAATGAAGGGAAAAGGCGTCTCGAATTCGCGAACGGGCACCCGTAACGATTCATCCCGGTTCCAGTCCGTTCGGAGCTCTCAAAGGAGGCGGAAGAGCCCCACCCCCCTTCATCCCCCCTTCCCACGGCCCTTCGGGCCGTGGGAAGGGGGGATAAAAAGTATTTTGGGGCTGAGCCGCGCGCCTTCGGCGCGCGGCTCAGCCCCAAAAAGCCCCCAGAAGGAAACCCTGGATACCCGGATGAGCGCTGTGTGAGAATGGCAGAATCGTTACGTGGCTTCCTAGATATTTCTCAGACACTCTCTAAGACCACAACCTGTGCTCAGCTTCCCCCAATCGCTTTCCCACCGCCTTTTGAAAAAAGGCAGCCCGAACCGTTACGATTCAGCCGCGCTTATGCAACGCAATACGGATGGGTGTCTCACGGCGGATGTTCTCCTAAGGGCCCAAAAAGGCTTCTCCCCTCCCCACGGCTCTCCGCGCCGTGTGAAGGAGAGCTCAAGGGGATAGGACCTTTCCACCTTTTCACGAGAGCTCCGAATCGAACATGACCAGGCCGAATCGTTACTTCGAACCCCTGAACGGGCGCCCGGCATGACCATTCACCGCCCCCGCCCTCAAGCTCCCTCCATCTACACACCACCCATGACAAATGTCATTCAAAAATTCCGACTTTAATCACCCACAAATAGCCCGCTTTTATGATCCAAATCATATCCTTTCTTGCCACTCGTGAGCACAATCGAAATCGAACACTGCCTGGCAGGTTGCTCAAGGTTGGCAGACGCTGTTCTCAGCCTCGTGGACATCTCTAACATAGGAGGAGGTCTGTATGACACGTCGGAAGGCGTTCATTGCATTCACCGTGTTGCTCGCCTTGCTGGTTGCGGCCTGTGCCCGGGGGGCAGCGACCCCGGTGGCGGGCCTGCCCGCGGAAGCTCAAGCAGTGGTTAAAGAGCGGGGCCTTTCCCCGGAGGATATCGTGGCTGCGTTGCGAACCTATGTCCCCGGGGGCAAATACGATGAATACATTATGTTCTCCTCCGGCGGCCACTCCGGCCAGGTTCTCGTGATCGGCATCCCCTCCATGCGCCTCCTCAAAGTGATCGGCGTCTTCACACCGGAGCCCTGGCAGGGCTACGGGTTCGGGGAGAAGGGCACGCTGGAGGTGCTGGAAGGCGGGTTCGCGAGGGGCAAGCCGATCCTCTGGGGGGACACCCACCACCCGGCCCTCTCGGAGACCAACGGGGAATATGACGGCCAGTTCCTTTTCATCAATGACAAGGCCAACGCCCGCCTGGCGGTGATTGACCTGCGGGATTTTGAGACCAAGCAGATCGTGAAGAACCCAAACGCCATCTCCGACCACGGCGGCGGGTTCGTCACACCGAACACCGAGTATGTGGTCGAGGGACCCCAATATGCAGCCCCCATCGGCTGGGAATACGCCCCGTTGGATCAATACAAGGACAAATACCGGGGCATGCTGACCTTCTGGGCCTTCGATCGCACCAAGGGCCAGGTGGATCCGGATCGGTCCTTCCAGATCGAGCTGCCGCCCTACTGGCAGGACCTCTGCGATGCCGGCAAGAAGGTCTCGGAAGGCTGGGTGTTCTGCAACTCCATCAACACCGAGATGGCCACCGGCGGCATCGAGCAGGGCAACCCGCCCTTTGAGGCCGGCACTGCGAAGAACGAGATGGACTATCTGCACATCATCAATTGGAAGAAAGCCGAGGAGCTGGTACGGGCCGGCAAGTATGAGGTCATCAACGGCATGAAGGTGATCCGCCTTCAGACCGCTGCCCAGGAGGGTGTGCTCTTCTTCGCGCCCGAGCCCAAGAGCCCCCACGGCGTGGATGTGGCGCCGGGCGGCGAGTACATCGTGGTCGGCGGCAAACTGGACCCCCATGTGACGATCTATTCCTTTGAGAAGATCCAGAAGGCCATCGCCGCCGGCAACTTCGAGCGGGATCCCTTCGGCGTCCCCGTGCTGAAGTTCGAGGATGTTAAGGAGGCCCAGGTGGAGCTTGGCCTCGGCCCGCTCCACACCGTGTTCGATGACAAAGGCTACGCTTACACCTCCATGTTCCTGGACAGCGCTGTGGCGAAGTGGTCGCTGGGCGGTCCATATCGCAAGGATGGGGCCGAGCCGTGGAAGCTGGTGGAGAAGCTGCCCGTCCATTACAACATCGGCCACATCGCAGCCCCGGAAGGCGACACCGTCTCGCCGGACGGCAAATATGTGGTGGCCCTCAACAAGTGGTCGGTGGACCGCTTCGCTCCGGTGGGGCCGCTGCATCCGCAGAATTTCCAACTGATCGACATCAGCGGCGGTAAGATGCGGCTGCTCTATGACATGCCCATCGGGATCGGGGAGCCGCACTACGCCCAGATCATCAAAGCCGATAAGCTCAAGCCGTTCCTGGTCTATCCGGAGATCGGGTGGAACGCGGTGAAGATGGCGAAAGACCCGAACGCCACCGAGGCCGGCCGGGAGCGCGTGGAGGTCCGGGAGGAGGGCGGCCGGCGGGTGGTGGAGATCTGGATGACCGCGGTCCGCAGCCACTTCAAGCCGGAGCGGGTTCAGGTCAAGAAGGGTGACCACGTGATCTGGCACATCACGAACATCGAGCGGGCCCGCGACGCCACCCATGGCTTCGCCCTCGGCGGCTACAACATCAACCTGAGCTTGGAGCCGGGCGAGACGGCGACCATCGAGTTCGACGCCGATCAGAGCGGGACCTTCCCCTTCTACTGCACGGAGTTCTGTTCGGCCCTCCACCTGGAGATGATGGGCTACTTCCTAGTGGAGCCGTGAGGGAGGGCTTTCGGGGGAGCGGCCGAAAACGCCGCTCCCCTTTTTCGGGATTGAATTCGGATCATAGGGGTCATCCCAATCCGTGGAATCTCTGCGGGGTGCGAGCATGTAGGGGCACCCCTTGTGGGTGCCCCTACATGACGGCCCCTGGGGATGGGGTGGTCCGCATTCGCAGAACTGCTGGTGCTATCTATATGGGGTGAGGAGACCACCCCGTGCTATGGTCGACATTCATTCCCGATGTAAAAAGATCCTACGGAATGACCGAGGTGGACGATGATCGAACGATTGAACCGCTGGCTGCGCGAGGACCCTTTCCGGCTGCCGCGAGCCTTTTTCATCGCGGCCTCTTGGCTCCTTCTCTTCTCCCTTCTTTTTCCCTACTGGCGCATGACCCTTCAAGCCCCTCAGTATCCCGGGGGGCTCCGGGTGTACGTCTACGTGACCCACCTCGCCGGCGATGTGAACGAGGTGGACAATCTGAATCACTACATTGGGATGAAGAAGCTCCACGAGGCCGCTCAGGTGGAGCGGTTCCTCGCCCCGCTGGCCATCGGCGCCGCCGCGCTGCTGGGCGAGGCCCTGGCCTTCACCCGCCGCCGCTGGATGGCCGTGATGGCCCTGCCGGCGATGCTCTTCCCCATCATCTTCCTGGCGGATATGTACTATTGGCTCTATCGATACGGCCATGATCTGGATCCCAACGCCCCATTGCGGCTTCCGCCCTTCACGCCGCCCCTGATCGGCACCGGGGTGGTGGGCCAGTTCCGGACCGTGGCCGAGCTCCAGTTGGGGTTCTGGATGGCCCTGGCGGCTTCCATCCTCATCGCCTTCGGCCTCCACTTCCGCCGGGTGGTCCGCACGGCGATAGAGAGGCATCAGTCCTTGCGGATTGGACCCCTCACCTTAGTTCCAGGAGAGGCCCGCGCATGATCCTGTCGCTGGTCCTCTGGACCCTGATCGTGGTCACGCCGGAGGATCCCGACCGCACGCTCCAGGAGGCCATCGCGGCCGCCCCACCGGGGGCTATCCTGGAGGTTCGGGGCGGGGTTTACTACGGACCCCTTCTCATCGACAAACCCTTGACGTTGATTGGGGTCGACTGGCCGGTGCTGGATGGCCGGGGCCAGGGGACTGTGCTTCGCATCGTAGCCCCACACGTCACCGTGCGCGGGTTTGTGATCCGGAATTCCGGCCGATCCCTGGAGCATGAGGACGCCGGGATCCTGGTGGAAGGGGCCTCCGATGTGACCCTAGAGCATAACCGCCTGGAGGAGGTTCTGTTTGGGATCTATCTCAAAGATTCCCCGCGGGCTCGCATCCGGGACAATACGATCGTCGGCCTGGATGTCCCGGAGGCGGACCGAGGGGATGCGATCCGCCTGTGGTACAGCCCGGATGCATGGATCGAGGGGAACCAAACCCTGCGGGGTCGCGATGTCATCATCTGGTTCTCCGACCGCTCGGTGCTGCGGGGCAATCGGTTCGTGAACGGACGTTACGGCATCCACTATATGTATTGCACAGGGAGCTCTGTTGAGGGGAACGTCCTGCAAGGCAATTTCGTGGGCACTTATGTTATGTATAGCCGGGATATCATCTTCCAGAACAACCGCTTCCTTCAACAACGGGGCCCCAGCGGCTATGGCCTGGCCTTCAAGGACAGCGATGGGATCCATGTGGAGGGAAACCTCTTTCTGGATAACACCGCGGCGGTGTTTCTGGACAACACGCCCCGATCGGAGGGATCACCGGTTCGTTTCGTCCGCAACGTCATCGCATACAACGGGATTGGGGTGTTGACCTTGCCGATGGTGCGCGGGGTAGTGTTCGAGGAGAACGTGTTCTGGGAGAACGAGCAGCAGGCGGCAACGCAGGGGGAGGGGGATCTGATGGCCAACGATTGGCGAGGGAATTTCTGGAGCGATTACGCGGGCTTCGATGGGGACGGTGATGGGATCGGGGATGTCCCCTATCGTCCCCGCCGGGTGTTTGAAGCCCTCGTGGATCAGGTCCCCGCGCTTCGCCTGTTCTGGGGCACACCGGTGGTTCAAGCCTTAGAGACCGCTGCGCTTCTGGTCCCCTTCTTCGAACCCCGGATCCGCCTGGAGGATCCCACCCCGAAGATCCGTCCGCCTGTCCGTCTGCAGAGTGGGACCCCGAAGCATACCAGTGGGTGGATTGGGTTCGGGCTTGGAGGGATCGGGATGGCCGCCGCATGGTGGGGCTGGCTTCGCCGCCGCTTCCGCGCTCCCCGAAAAGTGGAGTCCGGTGGGATCCCCGAGGCCATCCTGGAAGTTCAAGGCCTGCGCAAGCGGTTCGGCCGGATCTGGGTGGTGCAGGGGGTGGATCTCCGGGTGCGGCCGGGCGAGGCGGTCGCCCTGTGGGGGCCGAACGGGGCTGGGAAGACCACCACCCTGCGCTGCATCCTGGGTCTGCTGGACTATGAAGGCACCATCCGGGTGGCCGGCCGCGATGTCCGAAGGGAAGGGCCAGCGGTCCGGCGATGGATCGGTTACGTGCCTCAAGAGTTGGCCTTCTACAACTGGACGGTGCGGGAGACCCTGCAGTTTTTCGCCGCATTGCGGGGCGTGCCGGTGGATCTGACGAAAGCGCAGATGTTTGGGTTGATGCCTTATTTGGATCAAAGCGTGCGGACCCTTTCGGGGGGATTGAAACAACGGGTGGCCCTGGCCCTGGCCCTGATGGGGGATCCCCCCATCCTGCTGCTGGACGAGCCCACGGCCAATCTGGATCTGGCGGCCCGGACCGAGTGGTTCAGTTGGTTGCGAGAATTGAAAGCTCGGGGGAAGACCGTGTTGTTCAGCTCTCACCGTCTGGAGGAGGTGCAGAGCTTGGCGGATCGCGTGCTGGTGATGCAGGCCGGGCGGGTGGTCGCGGAGATCCCGCCGGATGGCTTGGCGGGCGTGGCCGGCCTGCGGGTCCAGCTTCGACTGAGCCTGCCGCCGGCGGACCTGAACCGGGCGCGCCGCGCGTTGGAGGAGGCGGGGTATCGCCCCATCGCCAATGGCCACGGGCTGCTCCTCACCGTCCCCGCGGATCGCAAGCTGGCGCCCGTCCGCCACCTTTGGGAAGCGGGGATCCCGGTGTGGGACATGGAATGGGAGGCGGAGGACAAATAAAAGCATCGCCTTATGTTTCAAAGGAGGAGCGGAGGTATCTCCCTTCCTGCAAAGAGCGCTCTGACGGACTACAAAAGGTATGCAGGCCCGCGTTTATGCGGGGTTCGGAGGCGTGGGATGAGCGTATGGGGGTTGCTGATCCGCAAAGAGGGGCGGGAAGCCCTTCGAAGCCGCTGGTTTGTCATCACGACGGGGAGCTTCGCGGCGATCGCCCTGGCTCTGGCCGCTTTCTCTATGATCGGCTCCGGTTACATCGGCCTGGCCGGCTTCGGTCGGACAGCGGCGGCGCTGGTGAACCTCTCCGCGCTGCTGGCCTCCCTCATGGGCCTGGGCCTGGGGACGCTGACCTGGGCGGCGGAGCGTGAGAGCGGGACATTGGCTTATTTGCTCTCGTATCCGGTCTCACGGGCCCAGGTGTTCCTTGCGAAAGCGGTGGGCGGTGCCCTGGCCCTGGCCGCGGCGATGGGGCTGGGATTTGGGATCGCCGGGTTGGGGATCGGGCTGGGAGGGGGCCTGGGGGGCGTTGGGGAAGTCACGCGCTATGCGGGCCTGGCGATCGGCGCGACGTTGCTGGCCTGGATCGCTTATGGGATCGGGATGGCCATCGGTGTCCACCTGCGACGTCAGAGCACCGCGCTGGGGATCGCGTTGATCGCCTGGATGGCCGGCGTCTTTCTGACCGATTTGACCCTCATGGGGCTGGCGTGGGCGATCCCGATGCCTGCGGCGTGGCTTTGGTGGTTGGCGCTGTTGAACCCCCTCCACACCTTCCGGATCCTGGCGATGGTCTTGCTGAACGGATCGCCGGACCTCCTGGGCCCGGCGGGTTGGTTCGCCTGGCGGACCTATGGGGAGGCCCTGGGGCCGATGCTCCTCGGGGCGATGGGGGTCTGGCTTGTTCTCACCTTCCTGATCGCGGCGTTGCGCTTCTATAGGCTGCGGGACTCTGGACTCTAGTGCTTTTTCCAGATTTGTTTTTGGGGTATGCACTGAGGAAGCCCAATGGCC
>DATMAC010000206.1:0-9623 GCA_035573655.1 Thermoflexus sp. | reverse complement strand
AGCGCTCGCTCGGCGATATATTCCTCGGCCTCCTGGATGACCCGGATCGTGTTCTCATAACAGGAGCGAGCATCCTCCCCCCAGGTCACCAGACCGTGCTTGGCCATCACGACACACTCGGCCCGTGGGTTGGCCCGCACTGCCTCGGCGATCCACTTGCTCAGCGTGAACCCGGGCCGCACGTAGGGGACCCACACCGCGCGATCGCCGTAAAGCCGCCGTACATGCTCCGGCCCGTTCTCTGAGGTGGCCAGGCTCACGATCGCATCCGGATGGGTGTGATCCACGTGGGGAGCTGGGATGAAAGCGTGAAGTAACGTCTCGATGGAGGGGCGAGGCATGCCGGGCTTCAGATAGCAGTGGGAAAGATAATCCACCATCTCCTCGTCCGAGAGGCTCTCCCGCTCCATCAGAGGCAACACGTCCTCCAGGCGCAAGGCGGCGAATCCCTGCAAGGTGATCGTCGCCAGGTCCGATCCTGACCCCTTCACCCAGAGGACACGAACCGGACGGCCCCGGAAGTCCGTTTCCATAAGCTTGGCCGAGGTGTTCCCCCCAAAGATATTGCACACGCTTCGATCCGCCCCCAGCAGGCGGGAGCGATAAACCAGCAGCTCCAGCTCGCTGAGACCCGCTGCCTCCGCCTCGTTCCAGAGGTTGCGCGGCATCCTCAGATCCCTCCGTCCGCATAATATCAGAGGTCCCTTTCAAAGGATTAGCCCACCGCCTGTCCCGGCTCAACGAGATGAGGAGGCTCCGGGGTAACCGCTTGCGGCCGCCACCGACCCGCGCTCCCGGGCGATCTTCTCCGCATACCCACTGCGCCGGAAGGCCGCAATGGGATCCGGATCCAGGCCCATCTCGATGCGGACCTGCGCCAACAGCGGCCGCACGTCGGTTTCGTAAGCCTCTAAAAGAATCCGATGGGCCTCCAGAACATCGCCCGCCTCTTGAGCCTCCTGTAACCGACGCCGGTCGACCAGCAAAGCCTTCGCGTAGGCAGTCTGGATATTGATCACCGATTGGATCATCGCCTCGATCTTGGGCTCGATGTTGTGTGACTGATCGATCATATAGGCCACCGCCCGCGCTGTCTCCGCAGTCCTCGGATCCTGCTCCGCGGCGACCAGCTCATTGAAAATCAGGAAGAGCTCGAACGGGTTGATTGAACCAACAATCAGGTCATCATCGGCGTATTTCCGGCTGTTGAAATGGAAACCACCTAACCGCCCTTCATCCAGAAGGAAGGCCACGATGTGTTCGATGTTCGTCCCCTGCGGATGATGGCCCGTGTCCACCAGCACCTGGGCCCTGGGGCCCAGATGGGTCGCGATGACATAGGCCATCCCCCAGTCCGCAAGATCGGTGTGATAAAAAGCCGGCTCGAAGAATTTGTATTCGATCAGCATCCGCATCCCTGCGGGCATCCGCTGATAGACCTCGGCCAGGGCATCTAACATCCGATGCTTGCGGGCGCGGAAACTGTCCTGGCCGGGGTAATTGGTCCCATCGGCGAGCCACAGGCTCAAGATCGAGGAACCCACCTTCTCGGCGATCTCGATGCACTCCAGCATATGCTCCACCGCACGGCGCCGTACCCCGGGATCCGGATGGCAGACACTTCCAAGCTTATATACATCGTCTTGGAAGAGATTGGGGTTCACGGCGCCGATCTGTATCCCCAGATCAGCGGCGTATTGCTTCAGTCCCTCCCAGTCATCCACCTTATCCCATGGGATGTGGATGGCCACTGTGGGGCAGACGCCGGTGAGGCGATGCACCATTGCGGCATCCGCCAGCTTCTCATAGATGTTGCGGGCAGCTCCGGGCCATGGGAACACCTTGAATCGCGTGCCGGAGTTCCCATACCCCCAGGAGGGGGTCTCAATCCGCTGCCGCTTCAAGGCTGCCTTGACGGCCTCCACATCCACACCTCGACGGGTCAGGGTCTCCGCCAGGGCTTCATACCCGGGTGCACTGGTCATGACCCTTCCTCCTTCCCTATCAGGATCAGGGGAGGGCCAGAAGGCCCTCCCCTGATCTTCGTGGATTTGTGGATCAGAAGTTGAACTGATCGATGTTGTCCTTGTCGAAGCGGAAAGGCGGGCCGAGCAGGATCACGTTGTCCGGGCCGACCTCCCGCTCGCCCAGACGGCCGGCCTTCACCACCTTATCGGTGGGCTTGATCTCCCCGGTCAGCAAGCCGTGGGTCACATACATCGCCAGATAGCCCAGGTCCACCACGTTCCACAGGTAGAAGGCCTCCAGGGTGCCCCGCTTGACGTAGGCTCGCATCCCATTGGGGGTGGCAAGACAGGTCATCTTGATCTGGCCCACCTTGCCTGCCGCCTCCAGGGCATCCGCCACGCCTGGGCAGCCGACCGAAGTGGGAACAATGAGGAACTGGACATCCGGGTGAGCAGCGATCAGATCCGTGGCCTGCTGGCGGCTCTTGGCCTGATCGTCCTCCCCGTACCGGATGTCCACCAGCTGCATCTTGGGATAGGCCTGGGCCATGTATTTCTTCATCTCCTCCACCCAGCGGCTCTGGTTCGGTGCGGTCGGGAATGTGGAGATGATCGCGATCTTGGCCTCCGGGCCGACCTGCTTGGCTGCCTCATCGATCAGGGCCTTGCCGATCCCCTCAAAAGTGGCCTGGTTCACGAAGAAGACACGGGCCTCGGGCAGCACGTCGGCGTCGTAGGTGACCACCGTGATGCCGGCCTCCATCGCCCGCTTCAGCACGGGAACCAGCGCCTGGGGATCATTGGCGGAGACGATGAGGGCATCCGGCTTCTTGGTGATGATGTCCTCCAGCACCTTGATCTGTTCTTCAGCGCTGGCGTTGATGGAGCCCTCATAGTGGAGCTCAACATCCCCGAGCTCCTTCGCCGCCTCCTCCATGCCCTGGTTGGCCGACTTGAAGTAGTCAATACCCACCGCCTTGGGCACGTGGTAGATCACGAACTTCTTGGCTGGGGCAGCGGTGGGGGTCGGTGCCGGCGCAGGTGCGGTGGCTGTCGGCTGCGCCGCCGGCAACGGCGTGGGCGACGGCGTGGGGGTCGGCGCACACTGGGCCAAAATCAAGGCCAATGCCAGCCATAGGATCAGCAAGGGCAACGGACGCTTCATGGCAACCTCCCTCCTCCTAAGATTTTGGGTATAGAAATTGGATGCGAAAAAGTGATGGTGGAAAATGTGGCTCCGCCTCACCTCCTTTCTTGAGAAGAGGACGGGTTGGCCGCGGACGCCGGCTCAACCTCCGGTGTGACCTCAGGGGGAGCCGGGACCGCTCGTCGAACCCATCCTCGAATCCGCAACCGCAGGTTCTCGTTCGCTAAGACGGTGAGGATCAACAGGGCACCGATGATCATGGCCTGGATCGGCGAAGGGACGCCGATGAGGTTGAGGCCGTTGCGCAAGGCTGTGACCATCACCACGCCCAGGAAGCTGCCCCAGATGCTTCCCTCACCGCCCGAGATGGCAGTTCCACCAACCACTACTGCCGTGATCACCTCGAACTCCAGGCCCAGCCCCGCTGTTGCCCGCGCGGTCCCCAGCCGCCCGGCCAGAAACACCGCGCTCAACCCACTGGCGAGGCCGGAGAGGGTATAGACCATCCCACGGATGCGATCCGCCTGGATCCCAGCGAACCGGGCTGCCGTCTCGTTGTGCCCGATGGCGTACAGCGCACGCCCCCATGGCGTTCGGTCCAGCGCCACCCCGGCGATGAGCACCGCAGGGAGAAACACGAACAGCCCAATCGGGACCCCGAAGATCTGTCCCTCGCCGAGAAAGCGCATGATCGGATCCTCATAGAGATAGACCCTTCCTCCTCCACCCAGCCCCTCAGCGATCCCCCGATAGATCGCCATCGTCGACAGCGTAACCACCAGGTCTGGGACGCGCAGGCGAGTAATGGCCAAGCCGTTGAGGAAGCCGCAAAGCGTCGCTACCATCAAAGCCAATAAGATGGCCAGCGCCATCGGGACGCGATAAACGCTCCACGAGAACCCCAAGACGATCGTGGTCAGGGCGACGATCGAGCCGACGGAGATGTCGATCCCTCGGATCAGGATGACCATGGTCATCGGGATGGCCACCAGACCCACTTCCACGAGATAGCGGGAGGTGATCTGCAGGTTGGTGGCCGTCAGGAATTTAGGGGTCAGGTAGGCGATAGCCACCAGCATCCCCGCCACGATGATCAACAGGATCCGTTCACGGGTCAGCCCGCGGGCCAGAGCCCCTGCTCCCGCAATCCCTTTCATGCCGCCCCTCCTCGCAACGCTCGAGACCAGGCCCGCGTCCGGGCAATATCCAAGCCGACGGCAAACAGCAGGAACGCCCCGTAGACGGCCTGCTCCCATAAGGCTGGGATCCGGAAGTAAATCAACGCCGAACGGACCAGAGCCAGGAAGAGAACGCCCAACAAGGTCCCCCAGACGCTCCCATAACCACCGAAGATGCTCGTTCCCCCGATGACCACTGCGGTGATCAACAAGAGCTCAAACCCTTGTCCGATGTTGTTCTGGATCACCCCGAAGCGGGAAGCGTGAACCGCGCTGGCCAGACCGATCGTGAACCCATTCAACACCAAGACGGCGAACCATATCCGGTGAGGCCGGATCCCGATGATGGTGGCCGCACTCGGGTTGCTCCCCACAGCGTAGATCTCCCGTCCCCAACGGGTATAGCGCATCAGGAGCGCGACAAAGAGGGCAAAGGCTCCGGCGATCCAAATGGAGGTGGAAATTCCCAGCGGCCGGGCCAGCCCAACGGCTTTGAACGCATCGCTGGTGGCCACCCATCCCGCCGGCACCAGATAAACCACAAGGCCCCGCAGGATCGTCATCATCCCCAGGGTAACCAAGATGGCGTGGATGCGCCCATACGCCACAATCGTCCCATTGATCAGCCCGATCAACGTGCCCACCCCAATGGGGGCAAGGAAAGCCAATGGAATCGGCCACCCCATCTGAGAGACCTGAGCGGCGATCACAGCGCATAAGGCCAAGGCGGAGCCCACGGAGAGATCGATCTGCCCAGCCAGGATGACCAAGGTCATCCCTACGGCCCCGATAAACGTCGCCGCGTAGTTATCCAACAGCAGCCGAAGCGCGCTGAAGTCGATGAGAAGCGCCCCAGATGCATCCCGACGCATTAAAAAGGGAGTGGTGGCCGTCAGGACTGCGATCAACAAGAGATTCACAATCAACAGGAACGGCTCCCGCCCTTTCCACCTCATCCAACTTCCCTCCGCGCGTCTGTCATCCCCGGCCCGTTCTCCGAAACCAGGCCCATCGCTAAGGCCATGATCCGCTCCTGGGTTGCCTCCTCCCGCCTCAGCTCCCCCACCAGGCGGCCCGCCCGCATCACCAGAATGCGATCCGACATCCCCAGGATCTCCGGGAGTTCGGAGGAGATCATCAGAATCCCCATCCCTTGGGCGGCCAGCTCATCCATCAGCCGATGGATCTCCGCCTTGGTCCCCACGTCGATTCCTCGCGTCGGCTCGTCCAGGAGCAGGACGCGAGGCTGGGTGGCCAACCCTCGTGCCACCACCACCTTTTGTTGATTGCCCCCCGAAAGAGTAGCGATCGGCTGGTCCAGGTCCGCAACCCGAATCCGCAGGCGCTCCTGATAGGTCCGGGTCAGCGCCCGCTCGGCCCGAAGATCGAGCAACCCGAAACGGGTCAGCCGACGCAGGATCGCCAGGGTGAGGTTCTCACGCACCGATAAAGGCGCCACGATCCCCTGCCGGTGACGGTCCTCCGGGATGTAAAACAGACCTGCCTCCATGGCCTCCCAGGGCGCACGAGGAACCATCCGATGCCCATCGACCTCGATAAAGCCATCCTCCGGGGGGAGAACGCCGAAGATCGCCTGCGCGACTTCCGAACGGCCCGCCCCCACCAGCCCGGCCATCCCCACGATCTCACCCGATCGAACCTCGAACGAGATCCCCTCAAACAGGCCTGTGCGACGGAGGTTACAGACCCGCAGCAAGACCTTACCTGGGGGATGTGGGGTATGGGGGAAAAGCTGCGTGAGCGCCCGGCCCACCATCCGGGTGATCAGAACCTCGGGGGTGACCTCACCGATGGGATAAGTGCCCACCCACTGCCCATCCCGCAACACCGTCACCCGATCCGCCAGAGCGAACACCTCCTCCAATCGATGCGAGATATAGAGGATTCCCACACCTCGTTCCCGCAAGCGGCGGATGATCTCGAAGAGGGTTTGGACCTCTTTCTGAGAGAGGGAGGAAGTCGGCTCGTCCATAATCAGCACCCGCGCGTCCTGGAGGAGCGCCCGGGCGATCTGGAGGAGCTGTTGCTGGGCTGCGCTCAGATCGCCCGCTGGCAGATCCAACGGCAAGGAGATCCCCAACTCGCGGAAAACCGACTCCGACCGCTGCACCATCGCCCGCCAATCCACCAGACCCAAGGGGCCACGGCGGGGCTGAAAGCCCATGAACAGGTTCTCCAGAACCGAGAGCGTGGGGAACAGATACGGCTCCTGGTGAATCACTGCGATCCCCAGAGCTGCCGCGTGTCGTGGCCCCTCGAGGCGCACGGGCCGGCCCTCGAAGAGAATCTCCCCAGCATCCGGAGGATGAACCCCTGCAGCGATCTTGATGAGGGTGGATTTCCCCGCACCGTTCTCGCCCACCAGGGCGTGGACCTCCCCCGGATACAAATCCAGCGAAACCCCGGCGAGAGCCTGAACACCCGGGAACGCTTTGTAGATGTTCCGAAGGACCAGAATCGGGGAAGCCATCGCCCCTCCTCAAGCCGCGGGGTATCCCATGGTGGTCATCAGGGCGAGGTTCGGCTGGGTCACGTCCATCCGGGAGAGCTGGACAATGATCGGCACATCACTTTCCACGCGTAAGGCGTAAGGGACTCCTCGAGGGAGGACATGGCCACCTAGATGCTCTGGCTTGTCCAAACGCACATGCCATGTGCGCTCAGGGGGGACTGTGAGGGAAATCCCGCGAATCGGTTCGCGATCTTCGAAATATACAGTCAATGTGACATGAGCTTCTTGGGCGGATGGATTGAGGAGACATAGTGACTCATGGCTGACCAGATCGGTCTGGCCTGGAGTGAGCGGGGGGAGATAGCCATCCGGGATATACCAGATCCGCTGCCCATGGGCCTTGGGAGCGCGTCGCCGTGCCATCAGAGCCCCTCCGATGAAGGGAAATTTAAGGAAGAGGAATGGCATCCTCTCACACGCTGGCCACTTGGCCAGACGATGCGCTCACGATGCCGATCAAACCAGCCACACCTCCACCCCACGCTGTCGGACAGCTTCCACAAGATCCGCAGGGGCTTGGTCGTCTGTGATCACCAATCGAACCCGCTCCAGAGGGCAGAATGTCGCGAAGGCAACCCGTCCCCACTTCGTGTGGTCGAGGATCGCGATCACCTCCTTCGCCGCCTCCACAATCGCTTGCTTCAAGCGAACTTCCTCCGGGTTCACATCGGTCAGGCCCTCTTCCAGCGTCAGCCCCTTCGCCCCAACGAAAGCCTTCTGGATGTTCACCCGTCGCAGAATGTCCTCCCCCCACGTCCCTACCAATGAGAAAGCCTCCCAGCGCAGGGTGCCGCCGGGCATTAGCACGGTGATCCCCGGTCGGCCAGCGAACTCCAGCGCCACCCGGATGCCGTTTGTGACCACCGTAAGCTCCCGGCGATCCCGGAGGAAATGGGCCAAATACATCGCCGTGGTGCTGGCATCTAACGCGATACTGTCGCCATCCTGAACCAGCGAGGCCGCCGCTCGGCCAATCCGGAGCTTCTCTTCCCGGTTCATGCGCTCCCGCACTTCAAAGGCCAGCTCCGCAGGGTTCCGATCGGCCGGCAACGCCCCGCCATGGGTGCGGATCAGCAAACCCTGAGCTTCCAGCCACGCCAAGTCCTTGCGAATCGTAACCTCCGATAGGGCGAACCGGCGGCTCAAATCCGCCACCGAAACCCGCCCCTCTTCCTCCAGGATCCGCAGGATCTCCTGCCGTCGCTCAAGCGGAAAGCGCATAGGGGTTTCGATTAGTTTCGAATGGTTCTGTCACAATTTTATTCAGAATCAGTCGCTTGTCAAGACCCCCAAGATCTGGTGACTGTTCACCTGTTGGTGAAATTGGGATAATGGAGGGGAGACACCCCCTGGAGGAGGCCCGTGCGGTTGTTGTTCATCCTCCCCAAAGTCGAGCCCGAGAAGATCCAACTCCCCACTGTCTGCCCCCGGCCGGGGTGCAACGGGAGGCACTTCAAGCGCTTTCAAGAGGTGATCAAGCGGGTGCGGGATACCCACTTCTCCGAAGTCAAGGCCTATCGCTATCGATGCCTCCGCTGCGGCTATCTCTTCCGGGTCTATCCGGTGGGGATCTCTCGAGACCACTTCTCCCAGCGGGTCAAGGGGTTAGCGGTGGTCCTTTATCTCCTGGGGCTGAGTTACGGGGCTGTCTCCCTCCTCCTGGAGGCCTTGGGATGGTTTATGAGCAAGACCCTGGTGTACCGGACGGTCCAGGAGGCGGCCCGGCGGGTGCCGGGGATGAAGCGAAAAGCCGTCTTTGAGGGGATCCAGACCCCGGCGATCGGGAGCGATGTCACCAGCGTCAAGGTGAAGGGGAAGTGGTATCCGATTGGGGTCGTGGTGGATGAGCGGACCGGCCTGGTACTCACGGTGGACGGGTTGGCGGGGGAGGATGCGAAGACCTTGAAGGAATGGCTGGAACCGGTGGTGGAGGCCGTGGGGGCCCAGGTGCTGGTGACCGACGATGCGGATGCCTTCAAAGAGGTGGCCGATGAATTGGGGCTGGCGCATCCGGTGTGCACAAACCACGTGCAACGGAATACGGAGCGGTTGGTGGAGGAGTTGAGGGGGCTGGCCGAGGGGGATGCCGATGGCTCCCTGAGGGCCATCGGGGTGTCGCCAGCGCAGGCGGTGGCCGATTTGGATCGGTTGAAACAGCTGGTCCGAGAGCGGCGGCCAGAGGGAGGAAAGGAGATTGGGAAAATGTTGGAGAAATACTTGCCCGCGAGGCCTCCGAGGGAGGGGGAGAAGGCGAGCGTGGCGTATCGGATTCGGCTGTTATTGCTGGATCGCTGGAATCTATGGCCGCGATTGACGAAGTATCGGCAGTGGGAAGGGCCGAATGGGGAACGACTGAACGGGACCAACAATGGGAGCGAGCGAGCGATTGGGTGGTGGATTAAGGAGCGCTATCGGACGATGCGGGGGTATAAGCGGGAGGAGTCGGCGGTGAACGTGAGCCGGTTGCTGGCTTGGTGTGGAAATCACTTGAAACGAGGTGGAGCCCCCCTGGCGATGGTGCTGGGCTGAAGGGGAAAAAGAAAAACAGGGACCTCCGGCAAGGCGTTTCCGTCTTGCCACCACCATGCCGATTTTTGAACAATCACAAGATTCTGAGGTTTGGACATCCGTTGAGACCAGGAGTTCCTCACCCCCATCGGTGAAGAAAGGGATGACCTCTCTCCTCTCCCCGCGGCCCGAAGAGCCGCGGGGAGAGGAGAGAAACGGTTTTCTGGGGCTGGGCCGGTGGCCGAAGGTCACCGGCCTAGCCCCAGACCCCCCAAAAACGGCGAGCGTCC
>DATMAC010000205.1:0-18226 GCA_035573655.1 Thermoflexus sp. | reverse complement strand
CCGCGGCCCTGCGGGCCGCGGGGAGGGGATGGTTCTACCCTCCTTCACATCGAATCAACGAGAGATCCCACAGAACACCTCGTAATCGATCGGCTCAAAGAGCGTGGGGTGATCGCCGCAGACGGGGCAATCCGGACGACGCTCCACTTGGACGGCGAGCCACTCGGCCCGGAGCCCGTCGAAAGCCAGCAGCCGGCCGGCCAAAGAGGTCCCCAGACCCAGCAGCCACTTCAAGGCTTCCAGAGCCTGCATCGCGCCGATGATCCCAGGCACTGCCCCCAAGACACCGGCCTGTTGGCAGTCCGGAACCAGTTCTGGAGATGGCGGGGTAGGCAGCAGGCAACGATAACACGGCCGTCCACCTGGAGGCACCATACCGATATGGCCCTCGTACTGGAAAATCGCCCCCCAGATCAACGGCTTGCGTTCCCAGACGCAGACATCGCTGGCCAGGTATTTCGTGGGGAAATTATCGCTTCCATCCAGCACCAAATCGTACTCCGCCACCAACCGGCGGGCGTTGGCGGCCGTGAACCGCTCCACATAGGGGATCACGGTGACATCCGGGTTAAGGGCCTGAAGCCGCTCGCGGGCCACCTCGGCTTTCGGACGCCCGATATCTTCTGTTCGGAAGAGAACCTGTCGTTGGAGATTGCTGAGATCCACCACATCGTCGTCGATAATGCCGATTGTGCCGACCCCAGCCGCGGCCAGGTAAAGGGCGATGGGGGAACCCAACCCGCCCACGCCGATGAGCAAAACTCGGCTCTGCAGAAGCCGGCGCTGCCCCCTTCCACCGATCCCAGGTAACACAATGTGGCGAGCATAACGGCGGATCTGGAGCTCACTGAAGGGGAAAGTCATAAGCGGACCCTGAACAAGACTGGAAAGTGCTATAGCAACCCGTGAGATATTTTACTCGCACACACCATGGGCAGCCAGGGGACAAAGCGACATTCCCTGATGTGCTGGGGTGGAAAAAGCAACAGGGGGACCATGGGCAGGACTGAAAGCACTCCCCACAGCCCCCCAACTCGAATCGGGTTGGCACGGGCCCCTTCCTCAGCGGTTCACTCGTGAGAGTGGCCGTGCTCCAGCTCTTCGGGGGTCGCTGGGCGCAGGGCCAGGATCTTCACCGTGAAATGCAGCTCCTCACCGGCTAGCGGATGGTTGAAGTCCAGAGTCACGGTATCCGGGCCAACCTCGGCGATATAGGCTGGGAAAGCCTCACCGGTCTCGGTGTAGACATACAAGCCGACGCCCGGGGCAAGGGGGAAATCCGCGGGGAATTCGCTGCGGGGGACCACCTGATAAGCGTCGGCGCGTCGAGGCCCGTAGGCATCCTCCGGAGCCAACCAGACCTCCTTCTCCTCCCCCACGGCCATGCCGTAGAGAGCCTCTTCTAAGGCAGGGAGGATCTCGCCGGCACCTTGAATGAACGTGATCGGCTCGCTCTCCTCGGAGGACTCCACGACCCGACCATCCTTCAGACGGAGGGTGTAGGCCATGGTCACCACCATATTGTCCTGAACGGTCAAACGCTCTTGCAGCATGGGTTAAACCTCCCGGAAAATTAAAAAGGGCGCCCCCGGCTTACGGAAGAGCGCCCTTCTTGCGAAAAGCCCCCCGCCGCAAAACCGGCAGCACGGTTGTCTTTATCATAATCGAACTTCGCCGGGAAAGCAAATCGCATTCCGCGGCCTCCCGGGTTTACAGTCAGGTGCCTTTCCTGTCACTTAACGCCGGCCAACGCCATGTTCAAGGAGGCCTTTAAATTTCGGCTGCTCAGTCATCCCCGACAGCAGCGACCAACATGAACTCCAATGCGAGCGCGAAGATGGACTCCCTATTCCGGAGAATGCCTATGGGGAGCTCTGCGATCCGCAAGCTGGCGAGCCGGTGCCTCCGAGCGAGATCGGCGAAATGGTGGTGACGCTGTTCCATCCGGTCTACGTATTAATCCGCTTCGGAACCGGCGATCTCTCCCGCCGGGCGCTTGAGCTATGTCCCTGCGGACGACCCCCACCCCGCGCCTGATATCCTGATATGGGTTGGCGAATCCGTTAAGGGGCGCGGGATGTTCCGCCATCCCAGCCGGATAGAATGGGATGATCTCCCCAATCTGTGGTGCCGATTTCCCTCTCTCTGTACGGCTTCATTAACATGGATGAAGAAGAAAGCTCAAAGCAACTACTGTTTCTTCCAGATTTGATTTTTGGTTTGGGTTCCCTGAGGGTTTGGGGGGCGTATCATCCCATATCCTCAGGACAAAGAAGCATTACTGCTTTGTCCATTTTTCAATTTGGGGTTTCTGGGGCCGGGCCGGGGGGAGGGAAGAGGGGCCATCCGCTTCCTCCGCCACATACTCTATAAAAAATGCGGATGAAGCACTACCCTTCCTTTGGGCTTTATGATAAAAAAAGATATAGATTTTGCAGTGTGTTTTGGGATTGGGGCCGCGCCCCACACGCAAGCCCCGGTTCCCTGAAGCATTCGGGTTCCTTCATCTCCAGGATGGAGATAGATCACGGATCTCAAAGCAGATCGAATCCCGCATCATGAGGCAAGGGATCGCACGGTTTACTTTTGAAGAGGTTTTCAGAGCTCGGGCTAGGTCGCTCGCAAGATGAAAGACCCCATAGAACCTGTAGAGGGGGATCGCCTTGAGCGCGAAGAAGATCTTGATCATTGAGGACGATGCAGAGCTGGCTCGCTTCCTGGCCTGGCAATTGGAGCAAAGCGCTTACGAGGTCTCCATCGCCTATAACGGCCAGGAAGGCCTGAACCTCCTTCGCTCCCAGAACCCTGACCTCGTTCTCCTGGACCTGATGCTCCCAGAGATGGACGGATGGGAAGTTCTCCAAGCAATTCGCTCCTCGGAGGAAACGCCAGTGATCATTATCAGCGCATTGGGGGCCGAATCAGACATCGTGCGGGGTCTGGAGAGCGGCGCCGATGACTACCTGGTGAAGCCCTTCGGCCCTCGACAACTTATCGCGCGCGTCCAGGCGGTGTTGCGGCGCTATGAATCCGCAACCTCACGGGGGATCTACGATAACGGACGCCTTTATGTGAACCTGATCACTCAGGAGGTTCGGGTCGATGGGCGTCCTGTCGAGCTCACGCCGACGGAGTTCAAGCTGCTCTCCACCATGGCTCGCTTCGCCGGCCGCCCCCTTACCCACGATTTCCTGTTGCGTGAGGTATGGGGGGAGGAACACATTCAGGACCGAGGCTATCTGAAACTCTATATCTGGTATCTCCGCCAGAAAATCGAGCCGGATCCCACCCGTCCGCTTTTCATCCGAACTGAGCGAGGGATCGGATACCGGCTGGTTGGTCCCGACGAGCTTGGGCTCCCTGAGTGAGGCTTTTCGGGGTTAGGGGCCGCCTTCGGCGGCCCCTAACCCCGAAAAGCCCCAGGATCCCTATGATTTCTGATGAAGGGTGGGCCGTGTAAGCGGCCCACCCTTCGCAGACATTCCACAAGTTGAAATCGGGTTCAAACGGGAGGCTTCGTGGGATTTCCAGGATCGTGGCGATTTGATCCGCTCTCTGCTCTAATCGGGGCCGCGCTGGCTTTGCTGGGTGTAGGTCTGCTCTATCGGACCCGGCACCTGTTCAGAGGGCTCTACGAAAGAGCAAAGGGACGCCTGGATCAGACCCGGCGGCGCCTCCGTCTCTCCGCCGAAACCCAATACCGCCATTGGCTGCTCGAGCAGATCCCGAATTGGATCGCGTGGTCTGTGCTGGATTCCCGCCTGGCCCAATGTCTGGTTGAACCACGCCTGAGCCCACCCTTGCCCTACCCGAGCACCCAGGTGCAGGAGCTCCCACCGGAACCTGGGCTCCCCCTGAGGCAGGCGCTCGAGGCTGCCCCGCGTTTGTTCCTCTATGGCTCGCCCGGAAGCGGCCGCACAGGCGCTCTATGCTGGCTGATCCGTGCGATCCTCACTGGAGATTTTAAATGGAGGGATCGTTCCTTTCTTCTCCCTATTTATATTCGCCTTCCATTGCTAACCATTGAGCCTAACGCTCAGCCGGAAGCTGTCCTGGTGGATTATCTGAGCGCGATGGTCCCACTGATCCTGAGGGCTCGCCTGGACAACGTAATCCGCACGAGTCTGCGAGACAGCACTGCCCTTCTGCTTATGGATGAATTCGATGAGATCCCACCGCCACGCCGCTCGGAAATCTTGCGCTGGATCGGGCGGCTGCTGGAGGCCTATCCAGGGATCCCCGTGGTGCTCACGGGCGATCACACAGCCACCCGCCCTTTGGAAGAACTGGGATTTCTCCCTCTCGCACTTGCCCCCTGGTCCGAGGAAATCGTGCGGACGTTTATGGAGCGCTGGAGCCACCTCGCGGGGATGCCTGCGTCAGCGCTTGAGGAGGTTGTGAAAACGTGGGAGATCCCGCGGCCGGTCCGATTACGCCCGGCCGATGTGGTCGCCGCAGCAGTTTTGAAATCAGCCCGTCCTACCGATTCAGGGCTTTATGACACGATCCTGGATCGGATGCTCCAGGGGATATCCAGCCAGACCATGCTCACCCTACCCACTGCCCGCTTGATCCTGGGTCAGCTTGCCCTTCAGCTATTCCAGGAAGAGCGGTTCGTCATCACCTTGGAGGACCTCGAGCAGGCCCTAACTCGCTCGATCCCCGAGCTATCTGCGCGAGCCGGTCGCCGCCATTTGGATCAGGCGATTGAGGTGTTAACCGCTCAAGGACGACCGATTGTGCCGATTGATGAGCGAAGGGGTCATTTTCGCCACCCGCTGCTTCAGGCCTACGCGGCCGCCTGGGCCCTGGCTCAATCCGGCGACAGCACCGCATTGATGCCTCATTTGGATGACCCTCGATGGGCCGAAGTCTTCGCCTTCTATGCAGCCCTCGGCCCGATGTCCGGAGTCATCGATCGAGCTCTCACGGAGCCTGATGATGCCTTCCATACCCGGTTGCTATGCATGGCACGCTGGATCGCCGTGGCCTCCCCCCAAGCGCCCTGGCGGCCTCAGGGAATGGCGGCCCTGGGCCGGGCGTTCTTAAAACCCGGTCTTCCCATGACGCTTCGCTTGCGGCTCGTAGAGGCCCTGGTAGCCACCAGGGATCGGGGCGTTCCGGTTCTCTTCCATAAAGCCATGCGCCATCCAGATCCAGAGATCCGCGTTGCAGCAGTCCGTGGTCTGGGGTGGCTTGGCCAGGAAAGCGATCTCCCCTTCCTCGAACAAGCGCTGTCGGATCCGGAGCCCGAGGTCCGTCAAGCCGTCGTCGCCGCCCTGGGGGATCATCAGACCGAGACGGCGATGAAACGGCTTGTCCTCCTGCTTCTCGAAGCCGACGAGCATTTGCGTCGCTTGGCCGCAGAGGCTTTGCGCCTTTACCCTCAGGGTCCACAATTGCTGCAAGAGGCATTAGAGGAAACAGACTGGAGGGTCCGGCGGGCGGCCGTGTTCGCGCTGGGCCGGATCCCAGAGGAATGGGCGAAGTCTCGCTTAGAGATCATCGCCCGGGAGGATCGAGAATGGCTGGTGCGGTCGGCCGCTCAGGATGCCCTGGCGCTGTGGGAGAAAAACCGTCAGCCCCCACCCCCCGATCTCCGTCCGGTAGTTCTTGAACAACAGGGCTGGTTGATCGAATGGGCGATCCAGGAAGGAGAGATGGTTGGGGAACGCACCTCCGCCCTTCAGACCCTCTATCGAGCCCTGGAGCGAGGCGGCGAGGGCGTGCGCCGCGCCGCGATCCTGACGCTGGCTCGCCTCGGCGATCAAGAAGCCCTAGCGCCGCTGCGAGCGCTTGCCTTTGATCCACGGATCGATCCCTTCACCCGCGATCTTGCCTTCCAGGCGTTGGAGACCATCGCTCGGCGAACGGGAGCGCGGGTGTTATAGAGATTGGGAGCTACGCAGTTCGGAGCCCACAAGAAAAGATGGAGTGGCCCCACCTCCCTTCATCCCCCCTCCCCACGGCCCTTTGGGCCGTGGGGAGGGGGAGAAAAAGATTTGGGGGCCGAGCTGCGCGCTGAAGGCGCGCAGCTCGGCCCCCAAAGCCCCTATTCGGAAACCCCGGATACCCGTATGGGCGTTGCGGAGAACGACCGAATCATTACGTGGCTTCCTGCATGTTTCTCAGACCCTCTCTTAAGACAACAACTTGTGTTCCTGTGCCCATTGCCTCCACAATCTCCACTCTTCTCCCCAGGTCTCCGGGAAGGTCACCACCACCTCTTCAACAAAGCCCATCCGTTTCAGGATCAGAAACCCCTCTCGATCCCACCATTCCAGAAAACCCGGCTCATAGCGGAACAGCACCATGGAAACAGAATTCGAGATAACAGACCACAATGAAGGGAAATCCGCTGGGAGAGCGCCCTCAAGATCCAAGGCAATCCACGGCCGGACCGTTGGGGCAAACCGATGGGGCAGTTCAAAGAGAAAAGGGCTGGTCGCCGGGAGCCGGACCCACAACGTAAGACGAAGACCAACGAAAGCCGGAAGGAGGGACTGAATGAAACTCGCCGCTTCCTCCAGATCCCATTGATCGATCCCCTCCAGAAGCAGCCCCCGGGCTCCGAGGAAGGCGGCCGCCGTTGCAGCGGTCAACACATATCGGCGAACACGGAAGGCATCCACCGAGCGCGGGGAACGCGGGGCGATCGCCCAGCCTGTGAGATGGATCCCTGTTCGCAGACGCTCGAAGCGCAGAGCACGCAAGCGCTGGCGGCTGTAATCCAATTCCTCCGCTCGTTGGGATACCCCGCGCCAGCCTTCTTCGTGTTGGTTCCCACCCAACCTCAAACGACGCTTCCGGATCGGATGCAAATGATCATCATGGACCAACAGATGGGGGATCCCAATTCGTCCCGCGCGTTCAAAGATAGCCTCAAGGGGCAAACCATGGAACGATCGATCGGAAAGCGTCAAATTCCACATTCCCGGCCCATCCCAATCGTGCAATTCTTATTACAATTGCCCTGAAAAGGTTTTCAGGGATCGCTTAGACCGCTGCTTCATCCAGATGTGATTCAATCCATGGGAGGCACCAATGGCTCACTGGTTTCTGGCCATCGAGGGCGTTATTGGTGTTGGGAAGACCACCCTCGCCCGCATGTTGGCTCCCGCGCTGGGAGCCCACCCTATCCTGGAGCAATTCGAGGAAAACCCCTTCTTGCCACATTTTTATCGAGATCGCACACGCTACGCCTTCCCCACCCAAATCTTCTTCTTGCTCAGCCGATATCGTCAACATCAGGAGCTTGCAGCTCAGCTGGAGCATGGACCAGTGGTTAGCGATTACATGTTTGCCAAGGATCGTCTCTTTGCCCGCCTGAATCTGGAAGCGGATGAGCTGGCCCTGTATGAGCAATTACATAAAGCCCTGGCCGAGAAAATCCCGCAGCCGACCCTCGTTCTTTACCTGCGGGCGGATACCGACACCTTGATGGCCCGCATCGCCCTGCGCGACCGACCCTATGAGCGGGGGATGGATCGAGCATATATCGAGCGTCTCCGCCTAGCCTATGAGGCTTTTTTCAATACCTATGAGGGCTCTTTCCTCGTCATCGATGCCACGCGCAACTTCGTTCAGGATGAGGGGGTGTTTCAAGAAATCCTCCGCCAGGTGCGCGGAGCGCTGGGCCTGGGGCCGGCCCAGCAGCCTCTTCCGGTTTTCACCCGCCCAGCGCCTTCCCCCTCCACCCCAACAGAGGAAGCGCTTGCCCAAGCCTTCACGCGCCTCGCTCAGGGCATCGAGGCTCTTCGAGAAGCGCTTTTTGGAGCGCACCGAGATCCCCACCGGATCGCCCAGATCCTTGAGATCTGTCGACATCAACTTGGGGCAATCGCCCACGCTGTGGGGATGGCGGAACGTTCCCTGGACAACCGTTCCTAAGTGCGCCATCCACATTCGTTTTAGAGATATAGAGATATGCGCCCCTCTCCCTTTATTCTGCGCCGATTGGAAATCAGCCTTCCGGGACGGTCAGCATCGGCGGACCGCTGGCTGGGAGCCCAAAGAGACCAACTGACGTCGGCGTGGCCGAGGCAGCGGATGGAACCACCCAATCTTTAAGTGAATCCTATACCCCTTTCTCCCCCCTCCCTATGGCCCTTGGGGCCGTGGAGAGGGAGGAGAAAAAGCCGATTTGGGGGCGCGGCCTATCTCATAGGCTTGCCATTTCGCGGCCTGCTCTCCCTTCCTCGATCTGGAAATGCCAACTCCGCTCGAGCGCTTCAATCTCCTGCCGAAGACGACAGGCCAGGTTCTGGCGTTCCTCTGAAGACAGGAAGGCCGCTTCAACGGCGTTCTCCAGCATCCGCAACAGATCTTTCCATTGCAAACCCATACCAGCCATAGCAAACAAATATTCATCTGTCAGCGTGGTGTCACTGATGCTGGGATCATCTGTGTTCAGCGTGACTTTTAGGCCCAGCCGATAAAGATCCGGCAAGGGATGGTGATGGAACCCGGCAACAGCTCCAGTTTGCAAATTGCTGGTCGGACAGATCTCCAGAGGGATGTTCCGCTCGTGAAGCAGCCGTAGGACCTCCACATCGTGAATGGCTTGGATCCCATGGCCTATGCGATGGGCGCCCAGCACCAGGATCGCATGGCGGATATTCGCTGGTGGGCCAATCTCTCCGGCATGGATGGTCAAGGAAAGCCCTTGCTCCCGAGCCCACCGGAAAATTGGGATCAAGGGTTGTGATCCCTCGTGTACCTCATCCCCCGCCAGATCCAGCGCCACTACCCCGTATGGTCGATGGGCAACGGCCAGGCGGGCAATCTGCCACGCCACCTCCGGGTCCTCCCCGCGCACGATGGTCATGATCAGACGCACCTGAATGTCGAAATCTTGCTGGGCCTGCCGAACACCCTCGATCACCCAACCGGTGACCTCCTCTAGTCGGAATCCCCGGGTCTGGGCGAGCGCCGCTGGGTTAAAGCGAAGCTCGAGATAACGGACGTGGTCAAGCGCGGCATCTGCGACCGCTTCATAAGCCATGCGACGGATGACCTCTTCGTCGGTGTAGAACAAACGAAGGAATTTGAATCGGGAGAGAAAACGGTGGAAATCGGCCGGCTCGCTGACCGTGAATCGGATAAACAGCTCCAGATCCCTGGCCGCCGGATCCAACCCCAAGCGGATCTGATGCTGACGGGCGATCTCCATCAGGGTGCTCAGGCGAAGCGAGCCTTCCAGATGTCGGTGCAGATCAACTTTCGGCAGGCGGTGCAGAAGAGCACGCCACACATGCGCCACTGGTCCCTGCCGGAGACGCATCCGCACGCGTTCCGGGGATCCTTCCAACACTCGCGATCTTTTATCCTCTCGTGCCTTCGCGGGCTTCATCTGTTTTGTCGCTAAGATTTGGAAGGATTTGGGATTTTGGGGTGGGCGGGGCCGCTGAAGACGGCCCCGCCCACCCCAAAATCATTCCACTTTCCCCCTTCACCGCGGCTCGAAAGGTCGCAGGAAGGGAGAATAAAAAACATTCCATAACCGCCATCTCCCGAGGCCTTCTACGACTCGCCGAAGAGGAAGTCCAGCAATTCGTCAGAAGCCATGATCGGCGGTTTGGGGATCGTGAAATAGAAGGTACTGCCTTTTCCGAGCTCGCTCTCCGCCCAGACTCGACCGCCGTGGGCCTCCACAATCCGCTTGACGATCGCCAGGCCCAGCCCCATTCCCCCAAACCGCCGCTTGGTGGATCCATCCACTTGATAAAACCGCTCGAAGATACGCTCGAGTTTATCCGAGGGGATCCCAATGCCCGTATCCTGCACCGATACCTGGACATGGTCCCCCAGATCCAAGACGCGGAGGGTGATCCGTCCTCCCTTCGGGCTGAACTTCACCGCGTTGTGCAGCAGATTGTCCAGAACCTGGGAGAGCCGCTCTCGATCCCCCCAGACCATCACCGGCCCCCCAGGATCTTCCATGGCGAACTCCAGGCCGGCCTGAGCAGCGGTGAGCTGAAAGCTCTGGATGGAGATCCGAGCCAGGGCCACGATATCCACAGCCTCGAAGGAAAGAGTGCCCCGCTCGATCCGCTGAAGGGTGACAATGTCGCCGACCAGCCGATCCAATAGGTTGGTTTTCTCTTCGATGATCTCCAGGGCTTCTCGCTGGGCCTCTGTTAACGGGCCCATCGAACCTTCCAGAAGGAGATCCGCATATCCCTTAATGAACGTCAAGGGCGTACGCAATTCATGGGAAACGTTCTGTACGATCTCGTCCTTCAGGCGATCTGCCTCTTGAAGCTCTTCGTACGCCCGGCGCAGTTCCTCGGCATGGACCTTGAGCTCATGGAACAAGCGGGCGTTCTCAATCGCCGCAGCTGCCTGCGCTGCCACGATGGTCAACAAACGCTCATGTTCAGGCTGGAAGGCATGGGGGACTTCATGGTCCACCGACAGAGCGCCGATCACCCGATCGCCAACCATCAGCGGAACGCACAACAGGGAACGAACTGAAGGATCGAAGACCACGAAATGGGGATCCTCACGGGTGTCCGGCACGTAGATGGGGCGCTTCTCCTGAACCACCCGGCCGGCGATCCCTTCGCCGATCCGCAGGCGGGCCTCCTGCCGCCAGCGATCCTTGACCCCGGCAGCGGCTCGGATCTCCAACATCTCCGTCCTGGGATTCAGCAGCATGATATTTGCTGCCCGACAGCGGAGAACCTCCCGCAGCGTCATCACCACCGAATCCAGCAGGACCCCAAGATCCAAAGTGGTGCTCATGCGGCGGGCGAATTCGTAGAGCGTGGTGACCTCCCGCAGGCGCTGAGCGGTCTCTCGATAGAGACGGGCGTTCTCCAAAATCACCGCCAGATGACCGGCCAGCGTGGTCATCAGGCGCAGGTCCTCCTCCGTGAAGGCGTTCAGACGAGGGCTTTCCGCATTCAGCACACCGATCACCCGCTCCCCGATTTTCATGGGGACGGCCAGCTCGGACTGGGTGCTCGGCTCCGCTTCCAGATAATCGGGATCCTGCCGGACATCTGGGACGAGCGCAGGAGTCCCGGTCCGGGCCACCCGGCCGGTGATCCCCTGATGGATCGTCAGAGGGACCCGAATCGCTTCCTCTGAGAACCCATAGTGCCCATAGCTCCGGAGACGCCCTGTCGCTTCCTCCAACAACAGGCACTCCACCGCCTCAAAGCCAAGCGTCCGCTGGATCGCCAGGAGGGCCTGATGGATGACACGCTCTGGATCCAGGGTGACCGTTGCGGCGGCGATCACTTCGTAAAGGATGCTCAACTCGTTCAAACGGCGATGCGCCTGACGGAAGAGCCGTGCGTTCTCCAGAGCGATGGCTAGCTGTCCGGCGAGGGCTCCGAGAAGGCGGACATGATCTTCCCGAAAAGCCCCCGGCTCTGGGCTCTGAACGTCTAGAACCCCGATCAGACGATCGCCCACGAGAAGCGGGACCGCCAGTTCGGCGCGGGTATGAGGGATCATCGGTAGATATCCTTCATCCGCCTGTACATCCGGCACCAGCACCGGAGACCGTGTGGCGGCGGCGCGACCGACCACGCCCTCCCCAACCCGAAGGCGAGCCGCTCGCCGCGCTTCCTCCTCCCGTTCTCCGGTTCGATACCGCACCAGCATCGTAGGGTCTGCAGGATCCGTCAGGAAAAGGGCGACATACTGAAAGGCCGGCTCCCTCTGGAGCAATTGGATGATTTGGTCGATCATAAGGTCGAAGTCTGTGAAGCGGACAGCGATCTCGGAAACCCGATGCAGGGTTTCTAACTCATGCAGGCGACTTAGGGCTTCCTCGTAGAGACGGGCGTTCGCGATCGCCACCGCCGCCTGATCGACAACGATGCTCAGCCAGCGAAGCTCGTTGGCACTGAACAGGCGGGGGGATTCAAACACCACATGCAAAGCGCCCAGCACCCGTCCTGCATGGCGCAGCGGAAACGCAGCGATCGCCCGGATCTCACAGGCCCATGTCTCTGGATCCTGGAACAGCGGATGGGCCGTTATATCCGGAATAACCAGTGGGCGGCCGGTCCGGACCACCGTCCATGTCACCCCCTCAGGCTGAGGTGTGGGCGCCTCGAAGAGAAGACTCCCATCCCGGGCAAATGCCATCCCAGAGCGCCATCGCTTCCCATCCTCATCAAGCAGATAGATATACACCCAATCCGCCTGGGTATGTTGCCGGAGATGCCGCGCCACCGTTTCCAATACTTGATGAAGGTCTAGGGTAGACGTAGCTTGAGCGGCGATCTCCTGGAGCGCGGTGAGCTCGGCGATCTGCCTCTGGGATTCCTCATAAAGCCGAGCGTTGTGAAGCGCCAGGCTCAAGTGATCCGCTAACGATTGGAAGATCGGCTCATCATCGGGGAAAAACGCGTGGGGCTGGATCGAGAAAAGGACCAGAGCGCCGATGACGAAATCTTCCATACGAAGCGGGACAAGGATCGCCGAGCGGACTGTGTGGACCCCTTCAGGAACGAGATACGAGTGCTCTCCCTCATGCAGGAGATCCGCGATTCGCACAACGGTGTTGTGAGTCACGCTCTGAGCAATGGCCCCCACCAAGGGTCGGGTGCTGCCCTTTAAGAGGTACTCGGAAAGCAGGCCTGCGGAGGCCATAACTTCCACCAAAGTCGGATCCGGGCTGATCAGGAAAACCACCGCCCCATCGCACATCATCTCCTCGACCGCCAGCCGAACCGCGATCTCGAACACCTCCTTGGAGTCCAAGGTGGCAGTTAACGCGCGGGAGATCCGGCCGAAGGCCCCCAGTAAGCGGACGCGCCGGCGCTCGGCCTCGTAAAGCATGATGTTGGTCAGGGCCACCCCGATTTGATCCGCTAACGCCCGAGCCAGCTGGATCTCCTCCTCGGTGAAGTGACGCAATCGGTCATCCCGGATCTCGATCAGCCCAATGGCGCGACCCCGCGCCCGTAGGGGAAGCATCAGGCAGGTTTGATAGCCCACATCCTGCATCCACGCCTTCTTGTGTGGATCGGCCTCCGGATCGTCCATCCGGATCACCATGAAATCCCCTTCCTCCAACAGGCGAAGGGTTGCTGGGTATCCCATCAAAGGATAGTGACGGCCGATCTCCGGAAGGGAGGGATTCTCCGCCTGTCGCTCAGGCGGCGTGTAATCCACGTACACCACAAGCGCATCACCTTGGGGATTCAGGAGGGAAATCGCACAGTTGGTGGCTTGGAGCACGCTCGCCAGATGACGCGTCGTCTGCCAAAGGACCTCTTCCGTGCTCAAGGTGGAAGCCGCTAGAGCGGCCCCGACCACCAACGCCCCCAGATCCCGGATCCGCTGATGGGTTTCCTCATACAAAGCGGCGTTCTGAAAAGCGAGCGCTGTATAGAAAGCCCATAGACGCAAGGCCTCCAGCTTTTCTGCTTGAAATTCCTTTGAAGCCTCCGAAAAGATAACCAGATAACCGAGCGTCCGCTTGCTATGCGGCAACGGCACAATGATTACCCTCCCCCCATGCAACTCACCAGCCCATCCCGAGTCTCCTGCCTCCAGCAAGAGGGGCATTTCGTCTGGAGGCTTGTCAAGGAGCGCGCTCACCCTCTCACGAGGCAAGCGCTGTCCTGGAGGAGACTGCTGGGGATTTGTAGCCGCCCGTAAAACCAGTTGCTCCCCTGAGGCATCCCATAGCCAGATCTGGGATTGATCCGCATCGAAGAGCTCGCAAGCCGCTCGAACGGCCTGATCCAGGATCGCATTCGGATCCAGCTCGGCAGCCAGCTCCGCCATCGCCCGGCTCAGACGCTCCATCAGCTGGCTGCGTTGACGCTCTCGGAAAGTCAGACGGGCTGCTTCCAAGATCGCACCGAGCTGATCTGAGAGGGCGGCGATGAACGCGCGCTCGGATGGGAGCACCTGCTCCAATCGCGAGGAGACCAAACCCAACAAGCCGATCGTTCGGGCCTGCGCTCGAAGGGGAGCCAGGATAAGCGTGCGGATGCCTCCAGGCCACGCCTCATCGGCCGGCTTGAACTGAACCTGAATCTGGCTCTCCTCGAGAACCTTCGTCATCGATTCGGATGGCAGCTGCGCGATCAGATCCTGAACGATCCCCTGATCGAGGCCGCTGATGTGCCAACCCTTCCCCTCCCCCTCGAGCAAATATAGCCATCCTCCATCCAACCCCAGGCTCTCCAGGATCCACCTCAGCGCCTCATCGGCCAGGCGGGAAACATCAGGGACCACACCGGACAGGCCGATCATCGCATAGAAAGCGGACAGCTCGTGAGCCATCTGGTGGGTATACTCCAGCAGCCGAAAGACGTACACTGTAGAGGCGATAAGGCCGCCCAAGGCCTCAACCAGGCGCGTTTCAACCTCCGCCACTGCCGGAACAGGCTGGCTCCTTCCGAGAATCAACAGGCCGATGGGGCGGCCAGCGAAGCGCAGGGGAATAATATGAGCGAGAGCGAAAGCAGAGGATGGCAATAGGCTTCTCACAGGCTCTGGAAGGCCCTCCCACCGGACCGTTCGAGCCTCCTCGATCTCCGTCAAAACCCGAAGGCTGCCCGGCTCAATAACAGAACCCAGTTGGCTCGGCTCGCCCTCCAAATGGACCATGACGGAGGCAGGCAGGGAGGAACGGGCCTCCTCCGAAAGAAGGAGCAAGCCCACCTCTGCTTGAGACAGTTTCAGAATAAGCCTTAGCGCCAGATCCAGCCACTCCTCCACATCGGTGGTTCGAGCAGCCTCGCGACCGACTTCCAGCATCTGAGCAACAGCTCGCCGATATTGATCCAACTCTGCGCGAGCAGATTGCAAACGCTCAGCGGTCACCATGGCGAGAGCGATTTGATTGCCGAGCAACGTAAGCAGATCGCGCTCCATCGAGAAGGCGGGACGAGGCCAGCGATAACCGAAAGCCAGAAGACCAACTGGGGCCCCCTGATGCATCAGTGGAAGCATCACCAACGTACGAATCCCTGCCCGCTCGGAGATCTCCCGCGTGATGGGCGCCAGGGTGGCTGTCCGGATGTCCTCAATATACCAAGCATATCGATGAGCCAGGAAAGCCATGTAGGTAGGCTCATCCAGCTCCACATGGCCAAATTGAGCTGAGAATCCCTCATCCAGGCCGAAGCCGATCAACAGATCCAGACATCGGCCCTGTACTTGATAAGCCACCCCCACATCCGCTTTCCATATTTCCATCAGAAGGTGAAGGGCGCTGGACATCAAAGCCCGCGGATCGTGAAGATGATGAGCCAGCTCGGCCACTATCCCTAGGGCCTGGGAGAGCTCTCGCTGGAGCCGTTCTTCTGCGCCCGAGGCGATCTGACGAATGACGCCCCATGAAGGACCCGCAGTGGCTAACCAGCGGGCTTGACCACGCTCTCCCTCAGGGCCAAGGAGCACCTCCCAGGTGGCTGGGAGACCTTCCCGGAAGAGCTGAGCCCAGGCCTCTGCGATCGCCCCTCGTTGGGCCGGGCTGACCCACTCCCAGATCAGGCGCTCCAGGAAACTTGCCCGAGGAATTCGCCAGAAGGAGGAAGCCGCGGCATTCGACCAGAGGATCCGCCCTGTCTCATCCAGCACATAAAGAGGCTCTCCCACAGCTTCCCACTGAGCCAAACGCTCCGGAGGGATCACAGGATCCAAATAAAGCTGGAGGGTATGTAGAGATCGTCCAGGCACTGCAGTGAAGCGATATAGGAAGGCCAGAGAGGTCAGCCAGAGATATCCAGTGGACGGCTCTCTATTGCGGATCGCCTCTTGCAAGGCGGACCAGGAAGGCGAAACCCTCACAATACACTCGGTCGTCTGCAAGCGTTGCCGAGGATCCAGCCAAGGTTCCAATGCCGTCGCAAGCCGCTTATCCAGGTAGAGGCGATCGCTCCGCAGATCCAAACGCGCCCTGAACGTAGAGGTAGATTGCCTCCGTCGGCCCATGCCACAACTCCCTATAGGCGTTATGCGATCCAGAGCCTGCGAAGGGAGACGGGAGGGTCCCTCCCCCCTCCTTGTGAATTTTGATCCGTGCCATAAGGTTGTGGGGCCCGTGCTGGGTCTCCTCAGGGCTTTTCAAAGTTCTAACAAAAACGGCAGAACGGTGAAGAAAGAGGTGGCCCCTCCCCCCAATTTTTTCTGGGGCTGGGGCTGGGCCGGGGGTCTTCGGCCCCCGGCCCAGCCCCAGAAAACCCCCAATGGTTAGACCATTGAAAAGCCCTAGGGTCTCCTCCGAATCAGCGGCGGCGCTTCGAGGCCGGCTGCGCAGGTGTTACGGTTCCAGGCAGGGGGGGCGCCCCGGGCCGGCCATGGCAGTGCTTATATTTCTTGCCGCTGCCGCACGGGCACGGATCGTTCCGCCCGATGGGACGGGAAGCCGCCTCCGGTTGAACCCGCATTCGAGCGCCCGCCGCCGTCCGGCGTTCCCGGGCCAGAGCCTGGCCGGCGGGCACAATCAGGAAGAGCCGCCGCACGGTCTCCGCACGGATGTTGTTCAGCAGGTCTTGGAACATCTCAAATGCCCGCCGTTTGTATTCAACCAGCGGATCTCGTTGGCCGAAGGCCTCCAGCCCGATCCCCTGCCGCAAGTTCTCAATGGCGGTCAGATAATCCACCCATAGTTGACCGATCAGACTAAGCAGTAAGTTACGAGCGGCCATTGAGAAGGCCCGGCGCCCGAAGAACCGGATGGCTGCCTCTTGAAGCCCCGGCTCCCAACGCCCGAAGGGAACCTCCGCAACGGTCTCCCAGCGCTCCGCCCCCAGCCAGTTCATCAAGCTGAGGCGGGCCGCTTCCTCCAAATCGATCGGCCGTTGCTCCACCATCGAGGCCCATACGGTGCGGCCCAGCTCCTCCTCGCGGGCCTCTAGTACCTGACGGAGGTGTTCTAGGATCCGCGTGCTGCGCTCCCCTGGTGGGATCTCCTCCAACAGCTGCCCCGCCAGATACGAGAGCGGAAACACCACTTGCGCGTAAGCCACCCGTTGATGCGTTCGCGCATCGAACGTGGTTTGCCGGGTGAACTGGGCCTCCCAAAGCGCCTGAGCCAGCACAGCGGGATCCCGTTGTCCGTTCAAGCGATCCGCGAGGTTCCCTTCTACCTCCCGGAGATGAGCCTCCAGCCGAGACTGGGTTTCCTGCAGGACCCCCTCACGGATCATCTCCGTCAGTTCTTCCCAGGTGGCCTCCAGCAAATCCGCTTCGCTGAGGGTGAACCCAACACCTGTCCGGCGGGCGGCGGCGGTCAGGGCTTGCAGCCGTAACGCGCGATGCCCAGCCTCCCGCACTGCCTGCAGCAAGCGTTCCTTCACCTCCTCCGGCGCCGTCGTCCGGAGGCCCTCCAGCCGGACTTCCAAGCCGGTCAGCTCCCGCACCCGCTCCAAGAGATTCCGCAGATTAAGCGCCTGGCGACCCTCCGTGCCCTCCTCAAGCCAATCGTCGAACGCTCGCTCGGTGGTATCCAGCCAATCGGAGAGCGTATCCCGGCTGCGCTCCGCGACAGCCTGAACCGCGCGGGCGGCGGCCTCCGCCCAATGAGCGGCTGCCGCTTGCGCCGCTTCACGGAGCAACGCGGCCACCCCCCGAAGGGAAGGCTCACCGGATTCCAGCCGCTCCAGGAGCAAGGCCAAGCTGAACGATGGGAGGAACCGCCCATCGCTCAGCATCATGGGCGGCTGGATGCTATCCAGCCACTCGATCACTTTCCACCCCTCACCGGGCTTCATCTGCTGGAGCCGACGCCCGACCTCCGCCTCCACCATCGCCCAGAGGTCGTCGTGAAGGTCATCTCGCAGGAGCAGCCGGAGCCGCTGGCCATAGATCAGCTCCCGCTGACGGTTGAGAACATCGTCGTATTCCAAAAGATGCTTGCGGATATCGAAGTTGTAGCCCTCGACCCGCCGCTGGGCTTCCTCGATGGTCTTGTTCAGCCATGGATGCTCCAGCGGCTCATCATCATCTCCCCAGACGCGCTCCATAAAGCTGCGCAGACGATCTCCGGCGAACCGCCGAAGCAGATCATCCTCCAGGGAGAGATAGAACCGAGAGGAACCGGGATCCCCCTGACGGCCGGCGCGGCCCCGCAGCTGATTGTCGATGCGCCGCGCCTCGTGGCGCTCCGTGCCGATCACATGAAGGCCTCCCAGCGCCTTCACCGTGCGCTCGCCTTCGATATGATCCAGGAAACGCTGCACCGCCTCCCGGTAGAGCCCGTACTGAGAGGGATCCAGCCGCCGTAGGGCCTCCGCTCGCTCCT
>DATMAC010000204.1:0-2231 GCA_035573655.1 Thermoflexus sp. | reverse complement strand
GCTGTCCCGCAACGGTAACCACCGCAGCTTCGGCGGACGGTGGAAGCCCGGTCGCCCGCCTCGGCCTCCTCCGAGCCTCGCGGAAGGGGTAGGAGCGCCGCCCGACCCAGTTGAGGGTCCGTTCTAGCTTTCCCGCGGCCTCCCTGTCCATTCCGGCAGGGAGGCCGCCTGTTTTGGGCCTCCGCTGGGATGGTTCCTGCCCCTTTCGGCGAGGGGTCCCATCCCAGCCTGGAGGTGTTCCTATGCGACGTATCTTGCAGGGGATTTGGATGCTCGCTATCCTGGCGATCTTGGTGGGCTGCGCGGGGACACCGACACCTTCCCCCACACCCACTCCCACGCCGGCTCCCACCGCCACCTCCACGCCAACCGCCACACCGGCCCCCACCCCTACGCCGGCGCCTTTCCTCACCATTGTGGATGACTACGGCCGGACCGTTGTGCTTCCGGCGCGCCCCCAGCGCATCGTGACCCTCGCTCCCTCCGCCACAGAGATGATCTTCGCCGTGGGGGCCGGCGACCGTTTGGTGGGGCGCGACGAGCTCTCCGACTACCCGCCGGAGGCAAAGAACGTCCCCAGCATCGGCAGCACCTACCCGACGATCAACACGGAGGCGATCGTAGCGATGCGCCCGGACCTAATCTTGGCCCCCGGCGTGATCAGCCCGGAGCAGGTGAAGGCCTTGGAGGACCTGAAGTTGGTGGTGTTCCATCAACGGACCCCTAAAGACATCGAAGAGATCTTCCAACAGATCCTGACGGTGGGGCAGCTGACCGGGAACGTGCAACAGGCGGAAAAGGTCGTGGCCGACCTGCGGGCCCGCCTGACCGCGATCGAGGAGAAGATCCGCCAGGCCAAAGACCGCCCGAAGGTCTTCTACGAGCTCGACGCCACGGATCCGAGCAAACCGTGGACCGCTGGGCCGGGCTCCTTCATCGACCGGCTCATCACCCGGGCCGGGGGGCAGAACATCGGCGCCAGCCTGACCAGCGAGTGGGGACAGATGAGCCTGGAGGAGTTGATCCGCCAGGATCCCGATCTCATCATCCTGGGGACGGCGAACTACGGCGAGACGCCGGAGAAAGTCCGCCAGCGCCCAGGGTGGAACCGCCTGCGGGCGGTGCGGGAGGGCCGCATCTATCCCATCGACGCCGATCTGATCTCCCGGCCCGGCCCCCGCATCGTGGACGGTCTGGAGGCGCTGGCGCGGATCATCCACCCGGAGCTGTTCCCCCAATCCGTCATTGAGCAGGCTCAGATGGTCGCGCTCCTGGTCCCCGCGCCTGTGCGATGAGCCCGAGAGCAAGTTGCAAATTCCCAACACGCAACATGGACAAGGGAAATGTCCCTTCGAGCGCTTTCGCTGGTTTTCCATCGATCCCGCACCGTTCGGATCGGCTTATGGGCCGGCCTGGGGCTGCTCCTTGGCGTGAGCCTGGCCATGGGGGTCGCCCTGGGCCCGGTCCCTATCCCGATCGCTGAGGTGGGGCGGATCCTGGTCGGGGAAGCGCGGGACCCCGCGCTGACGGCCATCGTGTGGGAGGTGCGGCTCCCGCGGGTGTTGTTGATCGCCTTAGCGGGGGCCGCGCTCGCCGGGGCCGGCGCCGCCTACCAGGGTCTGTTCCGCAACCCGTTGGCGGACCCCTATCTCATCGGGGTGGCGGCGGGAGCGAACTTAGGGGCCCTGATGGCGGTCGCCCTGAACCTATCCGCCACAGCCTTCGGCTTGATGGCGCTCCCGATGGCCGCCTTCCTGGGCGGGCTGCTCACCGTCGGGCTGGTGTATCGCCTCGCCCGCATCGGAGGGGTCGTGCCGTTGACCACGTTGCTGCTGGCGGGGGTGGCCGTCGGGGCCCTCCTGAACGCCATCAGCCTGGGCTTGCTGATGGCCATGGTCGGCCGCGTGGCCCCCCATCGGGCCTGGATTTGGATGCTGGGCGGATATGCCCTGGGGGGGTGGCCGGCCCTCCGCGGCGCGCTTCCCTATATCGGGATCGGCTTGGGCCTGCTGCTGTTGCTGGGGCGTCCCCTGGACGTCTTGCAGTTTGGGGAGGAGCAGGCCCTGCAGCTGGGCCTGCCGGTGGAGCGGGTGAAGCGGCTGGCCATCGGGGCAGCCACCTTGGCCACCGCCGGAGCGGTGGCCTTCACCGGGATCATCGGCTTCGTCGGCTTGATCGCCCCTCACCTGGCCCGGTTGATCGTCGGGCCTCGCTACCCGCGCGTCCTCCCC
>DATMAC010000203.1:0-7437 GCA_035573655.1 Thermoflexus sp. | reverse complement strand
GCTTACGCGGCCCACCCCTCACAGGAATCCCGCGGATCGAACGTTTGCCGCTCGGTTTCAGCCTTCTTCATCCCCCAGGTAATAGGTCATCTGCTGCAGGTGGATCGCTGGATCGATGTATTGCACCAAAATCCCCGGCGGGACCTTCAAATGGATCGGGGCGTAGTTCAGGATGGCGCGGATGCCTGCCTCGACGCAGAGGTCGGCCACCTGTTGGGCGGCCGAGGCGGGGACAGCGATCATGGCGATGTGAATCCGATGTTCGCGCACGAAGGCGGGGAGCTCCTGTACATCCCGAATGACATGGGGCCCAATCGGCCGTCCGATCTTCTCCGGATCGTTATCGAAGATGGCCACAAGCCGGAACCCTCGAGGGGTGAACCCCTGATATTGGGCCAACGCATGTCCCAGGTGACCAGCCCCGATCAGGATCATGTCCCATATTCGATCGACCTTCAGGATGCGCTTCAGGTGCTCAATCAAATCGGGAATCCGATAGCCCGTTCCCTGCTTCCCAAACGTCCCAAAATAGGAAAGATCTTTTCGGATTTGGGCGGAGCTGATCCCTAAGCGCTCTCCCAGCTCCTGAGAGGAGGTGACCTCCCGGCCCTCGGCTGCCATCACCTGCAAGGCCCGCAGGTAAATCGGAAGCCGCCCAATGACGATCTCCGGCACTTTGCGAACGGGAGCCATAGCTCAGTTGCACCTCACTCAGGATTTCTGGGACTTATATATCACAAATTTGTGAAATGGGGAATTTCGGCATAGATCCGGTCTATCCTGGGGGATAGGGATCAATCGAGGGGCCCTTGTCCGTGGCAAGACGCTAAAATCACCCGAGTACGCCATCGGCTCGGGGTGCGCCACCTATAACGCCGAGCTCATGGGTTGGTGTTAAGCATATCTTCCATGGTCACCCAACGCACCGGATCCCCGCAGCGGATCCATCCGCTCTGAAGCACACGGGCCAGCATTCCCCGACGACCACGCAATGTTTCCTGAAGCCCTGGACGGATTTCGTCCATTCGAGCACAGGGGGTGCACGGCTTTGTGATCTCAAGGATCGCTTCTCCGATCTGGAGGCGATCGCCGGGGCGAAGCTGATCGAAGGGAAGGCCCCGGAGGGTGATGTTCTCCCGCACAGCCCCGGGCCATAAGCCCAACGCGTCCAGGATCTCTTGAGCCATCAGCAGAACCTGGCGGGAGGAATCCGGGCGAGCATGGGCATCTCCCAATAACCCCCAATTGGCTTCCGCCCAGACGGCGGTCACAGGCTCCATCGGCGCCCGATGGCCGGGGCAGCGGAAGAGCGCGACGACGGTGGCTGTAGAGGATGATTCCATTTCTCACCTCCGTGAAGTTTCCGGAGCGGTGAGCGGGCGTTCACTATTTACACCGGATCCCCCAAGGGCTGGGGCGCCATCTTCGACGGCGCCCCAGCCGAATTCTTCATAGGAGCGATGTCGGTCGGAGTTCGCGAGAGAAAGAGGAAGGGATCCGTCCCCAGGTCCTCGAATCATAGATTGGCGATGATGGCATCGGCGAATTCGCTGGTGCGGACCTCCCGGGCGCCCTCCATGAGGCGAGCGAGGTCGTAAGTGACGATCTTCTGCTGGATCGTGCGGGTGAAGGCGGCCTCGATGGCATCCGCGACCTCGTTCCACCCGATGTAGCGGAACATCATGACGCCCGAAAGCAGCAGCGAACTCGGGTTCACCTTGTCCAGCCCCGCGTATTTGGGCGCTGAGCCGTGGGTGGCCTCGAAGACCGCTAAGGTATCCCCGATGTTCCCGCCGGGCGCGATCCCTACGCCGCCCACCATCGCGGCGAGGGCCTCCGAGAGGTAGTCGCCGTTCAGGTTGGGAGTAGCGATCACATCGTACTCGTCCGGGCGCAGCAGGACCTGCTGGAACATCGCGTCGGCGATGCGGTCCTTGATGATGATCTTCCCGTCGGCCGGCTTCCCCTCCGCGACCTCCGCCTCGGTGATCGTTACATCGCCGAACTCCTCTTTGGCGACCTCATAGCCCCAGCGGATGAAGGCGCCCTCCGTGTATTTCATAATGTTTCCCTTACCGACCAGGGTGACGCTGCGCCGGCCGTTCTCCAGGGCGTAGCGGATCGCTTTGCGCACCAGCCGCTTAGTGGCCTCCTTGCTGATGGGCTTGACCCCGATCCCGGTGTCAGGCGGCAAGGTGATCTTAAAGGTTCGCTTCAAATAGGCGGCCACCCGCTTGGCTTCTGGAGATCCCGCCTCCCACTCGATCCCCGCATAAACATCCTCGGTGTTCTCACGGAACACCACCATATCGACCTTGTGGGGCTCTTTCAACGGGGAGGGAACCCCTGGATACCATTTCACCGGCCGCACGCACGCGTAGAGATCCAGCTTCTGCCGGAGCTGCACGTTGACGCTGCGCCAGCCGTATCCGACGGGGGTGGTCAGCGGGCCCTTAATGGCCACGATGAACTCCCGGATCGCCCGGAGGGTCTCCTCCGGGAGGCGCTCGCCGTAGAGCTCCTCCGCGTCCTCGCCCGCGTAGAGGCGAACCCAGGCGATCTTGCGCTGACCTCCGTAAACCTTCTGCACGGCGGCGTTCCAGACCTTCATCGCCGCCGGCATGATGTCCCGCCCCGTCCCATCCCCGACGATGTAGCCGATGATGGGATGATCGGGCACGACGAGCCGTCCGTTCCGAACCTCGATCTTCTTTCCGTCTTCTGGCACACGTACGTGAGTGAACATGGTGCGACCCTCGTGTGATTCTTGTCACATACGATTATATCATCGAACGAGCGCGATGTAGGGCGCTCCTGCCAACGACGAAGGGGATAAGCGTTCAAAGCTTCCGTTGACATGGGCTCTTTATCCGGCCTATAATCGTCAGCGTAACCCTGCGCGCCAAGGGGGACCCCATGCGCGTCCAGAATTATATCAATGGGAAGTGGGTGGATTCCCATTCGGAGGCTCGCTATCTGGACATCAACCCGGCGACCGAGGAACCGGTGGCTGAGGTGGTGAAGTCCGATGAACGGGATGTGGAAGCCGCGGTGGAAGCGGCAGCGGCGGCCTTCGAGAAGTGGCGGAAGGTTCCGGCGCCGAAGCGGGCGGAGATCCTTTACCGCGTCGGCCAGCTGCTGGTCGAGCGCAAGGAGCAGCTGGCCCGGTTGCTCACCCAGGAAATGGGCAAGGTCCTCCCGGAGGCCCGAGGGGATGTTCAGGAAGCGATCGATATGGCGTTCTACATCGGCGGGGAAGGGCGACGGCTCTTGGGTTACACCGCTCCGGTGGAGCTGCCGAACAAGTTCGGGATGGCTGTGCGGGATCCGATTGGGGTGGTCGCCTGCATCACCCCCTGGAACTTCCCGATCGCGATCCCGTCTTGGAAGATCTTCCCCGCCTTGGTTGCCGGGAACACGGTGATTTTCAAGCCGGCCACGGATACCCCGGCCACCGCCGCGGAGTTCGTGCGGATCTTCGAGGAAGCCGGCCTCCCGCCGGGCGTCCTCAACCTGGTGATCGGCCCTGGCCCCACAGTCGGCAACGCCTTGGTGGAGCACCCGACGGTGAAAGCGATCTCCTTCACCGGGTCGACGGAGGTCGGGCGGGATCTTTACGCCCGCGCGGCTCGACACTTGAAGCGGGTTTCCCTGGAGATGGGGGGGAAGAACGCCATCATCGTGATGGAGGACGCGAACCTGGAGCTGGCCCTGGAGGCCACCCTCTGGGCGGCGTTCGGGACCACCGGGCAGCGCTGCACGGCATGTTCCCGGCTGATCCTCCATAAGCCGATCAAAGAGAAATTCACAGAGATGCTGGTGGAACGGACCAAGCGGTTGCGGCTGGGGAACGGCCTGGAGCCGACGACGGATGTGGGGCCTTTGATCAACGAGGCGGCGGTGAAGAAAGTTCACAGCTACGTCGAGATCGGCAAGGCCGAGGGGGCGCGGTTGTTGTGTGGAGGCAACCCCGTTAAGGTGAACGGAAAAGGGTTCTTCTACGAGCCGACGATCTTCGATCAGGTGCGGCCGGATATGCGGATCGCCCAGGAGGAGATCTTCGGGCCGGTGCTCTCGATCATCGAGGCGGAGGATCTGGAAGAGGCGATCCGCATCAACAACGCGGTGAACTATGGCCTCTCCAGCAGCATTTTCACGCAAGATGTGAACAAGGCCTTCCAAGCCATCCGGGATATCACGACCGGCATCGTCTACATCAACCACGGCACCACCGGGGCGGAGATCCAATTCCCCTTCGGAGGGACCCGGGGGACCGGCAACGGCCACCGGGAGGCGGGGCTGACGGCGATCGAGTTCTTCACGGAGTGGAAGGCGGTCTACATCGACTACAGCGGCCGGCTCCAGCGCGCCCAGATCGACACCACCGCCTTCGGCCGGGTTCCGATCCAGTGAGTGTCGGACGGACCGCGACTGTCCCTCCCCCTCCTCGCGCCGCGAAGCCGCGCGAGGAGGGGGAGGGAATTGGGAGTTTTCCATTAAAGTTTGCTTAATTCATTAAAATTGTGCTAAGATTCACATGATGGCGCTTTACTGGGATGATGCGTATCCGATCGCGTTGGCCTTGCGGGCGGCTCATCCGGGGGTGGATCCCCTTTCGGTGGATTGGGAGACGCTGCACCAGTGGGTGGTCGCCCTGCCAGGTTTCGCCGATGATCCGCGTCTGAAAGATCCCGTGCGATTGGAGGAGATCCAGCGAGAATGGTTAGAGGAGGTACTCGCCCATGGATGAATTGCGCGATCTGAACACGGTACCGGTCCCCTCCGAGCTCAGCAATAACGTCTTCATCACCACGATCGATCGGTTCGTGAGCTATATCTACAACTGGGGGCGTAAGCGTTCGGTTTGGCCGATGATGTTCGGCCTGGCGTGCTGCGCGATTGAGATGATCTGTGCGGCAGCCAGCCGTTTCGACATCGCCCGGTTCGGCTCCGAGCTGATGCGACCTAGCCCCCGTCAAGCCGACCTCATGATCGTCTCCGGGACGGTCACCAAGAAGATGGTCCCTCAGATCGTTCGCCTCTATAACCAGATGCCGGAACCCAAATATGTGATTTCCATGGGGGCATGCGCCACCGGCGGCGGCCCGTTCAAAGAGGGCTACAACGTGGTCTCCGGCATTGACAAGTTCATCCCGGTGGATGTCTATGTGCCCGGCTGCCCGCCCCGGCCGGAAGCGTTGCTCCACGGCCTGTTGAAGCTTTATGAGAAAATCGAGCGCCAATCCGTCCGGGCGGTGCCTTGGTATCAGCGAGGCGAATCCGAGGCGATCCCCGTGCCCATCCTCGGGCCGGATCTGATCGATCCACGGCGTCTTCCGGAGATCCGCGCCCGCCTGGCGGAGCTGCGGGCCCAGCGGGAGGCATCCGCGGGAGCTTCATCTCAAAGTTCTTAGGGGATGGGCGATCCCCTCCCATGCTTCCGGCGGGCGGATCGATAGGTGCCGGTTGAGGGAGATGAACTCGGGATGTGTCGCCGCTGAAATCCCACCCGACTCCAATCTGATTCCGATGGGAGGAAAGGATGACCGCGCCGGCGAAGACCAAGGCGGCCCCACTGGCGGAGCTAAAGGGTGACCTCGCGGTCCTGAAGGAGAAATTCGGTGATGCGGTTCAACCCGCTGAATACGAGGGCGTCGTCATCTCTAATGATGTTCTGGTAGAGGCCGCCCGCTTCATCCGGGATGAGCTGGGCTATCGATATCTCTCCAGCGTGACAGCCGTCGATTACATCCAGGAAGGCTATTTCGAGGTCGTCTATCACGCTTACCGTCTGGAAGGCGGCGGCCCCTTGGTGTTCAAGGCTCGCACCCCCAGGGATGTGGCCACGGTCCCCTCGCTGGTCTCGGTGTGGCCGGGGGCGGACTTCCAGGAGCGGGAGGCTTGGGACCTCATGGGGATCCGATTCGCCGGCCATCCCAACCTCAAGCGGATCCTGCTCTGGGAGGGCTTTCACGGCCATCCGCTGCGCAAAGACTGGAAGGAGCCCTATTTCGAAGAGGAACACAAGCCGTTCAGCAGCCGCTGGCCGTCCGGCCATCATATACGAGCGGAAGACCGGGTCCTCTGGCACGATAACGTGCAGTATCCACTGGACTGGGACCCCGATCAGGTCGAGGACACCTCGGACGAGTTGCTCTACATCGGCATGGGGCAGTTTGCCCGGGCGGAGACGGGGGAGCCGGTGGAGCTGAAGAGCCTGCGCACGGATAGGCTGGTAGTCAACATGGGTCCCCAGCATCCGAGCACCCACGGGGTCTTCCGCATGGTGGTCACCCTGGATGGGGAGACCATCGTGCGCTTGGAGCCGGTCATGGGCTATCTTCACCGCAACCATGAGAAGATCGGCGAGCGGAACATGTATTTGCAAAACATGCCCTACACAGACCGGCTGGACTACATCTGCTCGATGAGCAATAACTTGGGCTACGCCATCGCGGTGGAGAAGCTGCTGGGGATCAAGCCTCCGGAGCGGGCGGAGTACCTCCGGGTGATCATGGCGGAGTTCACCCGTATCGTGAACCACCTATGGGCCATCGGCTTCCTGCTGAACGACCTGGGCGCTTTCTTCACGCCAGCGCTCTACGCAATTGAGGAGCGGGAGCTGATTTTGGATCTTTTCGAAGAGGCCGCAGGCTCCCGGATGATGTGCAACTACATGCGCTTCGGCGGGGTGGCCCACGATGTCTCCGACGACTGGATCGCCCGAGCGAAGGAGCTGGTGTATAACCGGCTCCCTCGTGCCATCGAGGAGTTGGATCGCTACCTCACCCACAACGAGCTGATCAAGGCCCGCTGTCAGGGCGTGGGGGTGTTGCCGCCGGACCTGGCCGTGGCCTACAGCACGGCGGGCCCGGTGCTCCGCGCCTCGGGGATCCCCTACGATGTCCGACGGGCGGAGCCTTACAGCATCTATGACCGCTTCGACTTCGATGTGGCGGTCCGCTATAACGGCGATGTCTACGACCGTTACCTGATTCGCATCGACGAGATGTGGCAATCCCTGCGGATCCTGCGGCAGGCGCTGGACCAGATCCCTCGAGGCGAGATCCAGGCAGGCAAGAAACAGTATATGATCCGCGTCCCTCCCGGCCAGTCCTATGGGCGGGTGGAGAACCCCAAGGGCGAATTGGGCTTTTACATCGTCAGCGACGGCAGTCCCAACCCCTATCGTTATCACATCCGGGCGCCGTCTTTCATCAACCTCACGGCCCTCAACGAGATGTGCAAAGGCCACAAGGTGGCCGACGTGGTGGTCATCCTGGGCAGCATCGACATCGTTCTGGGCGAGGTGGATCGCTAAGAGCATCTGAGAAATATGCAGGAAGCCACATTACGATTCCGCCCTTCTCTGGCCGCGCCCATCCGGGGTTTCCTTCGGGGGGCTTTTTGGGGCGGAGCCGCGCGCCGAAGGCGCGC
>DATMAC010000202.1:0-3152 GCA_035573655.1 Thermoflexus sp. | reverse complement strand
CTTCCTTCATCATCGATATCATTGAGAGCCTTTAGGGGAGTGAAGGGGATATGGCTCGAGGGCAGGGCGCCTTGCGGCGAAGGGCCCAACGGATCGACCGCGCACTGGAGGAATATTATGGGATCCCCGCCCGATGGCGATTGGATCCGCTTTCCGAGTTGATCCTGACGATCCTTTCCCAGAACACCAGCGACGTCAACAGCTGGCGGGCTTTCGAACGATTGCGGGAGCGGTTCCCCACATGGGAGGCCGTTCGGGATGCCCCGGTGGAAGCCGTCCGGGAAGCCATCCGACCAGCGGGCCTATCGGCTCAAAAGGCCCCTCGGATCCAGCGGATCCTCCGACGGATCACGGAGGAACGCGGCGAGCTCTCCCTGGATTTCCTGGCGGACTGGCCCGTGGAGGAGGCGAAAGCGTGGCTTCGGCGTCTGGATGGGGTGGGGCCGAAGACCGCGGCCATCGTGTTGCTGTTCTCCCTGGATAAGCCCGCCTTTCCGGTGGACACCCATGTGCATCGGGTGGGAACCCGATTGGGTTTGATCCCTAAGGGGATGTCGGCGGAGAAAGCTCACGACTGGATGGAGGCCCTGATCTCGCCCGAGCGCTATCTGCCCTTCCATCTGTTGCTCATCCGTCACGGCCGGGAGATCTGCAAGGCCCAACGCCCTCGCTGCGAGGTCTGCCCGGTGCGACGCTGGTGCGATTTCTATCGGGGGCAACGCGCACCGCGGGGATAGGAACACCCCTTGTGGGCGCCCCAAGGGCAGGCACAAGACCTGCCCCTACGTGAGGGATCTATCGCCTACGATGCGATTAGGAGGGAGGACGGGTAGCATCCGGGAGGACCTCCAGGCTAGCGAAGCTGGCCAGGAGCCGCTTGAGGCCGGCCTCCTCGAACATCACCACCACCTCCTCGTCCGAGCCGATTGAACGACTCTCCACGACAACCCCTTCCCCGAACCGTGGATGGTAAACCCGCGTGCCTGGGCGGAAGCGCAGGCTTGAAGGAGGGGGGACCGGAGTCTCCCGGAGCGCATGGCGCTGGCGCTCTCGCCGGGAACGAAGGCCTGGGCCGGCCACCAATTCCTTTGGGATCTCTCGCAAGAAGCGGGAGGGGGTGCGGATCTCATCGTAGCGACGGAAGGCATAAGTCAAGATCAAAAGATCCTTGGCTCGGGTCATCCCCACATAGAACAGACGCCGCTCCTCCTCCAGCGCCGCGGGCTCATCCATCGAGCGGCTATGAGGAAGCAGGCCTTCCTCCAGGCCGGTGATGAAGACCGCCTCGAATTCCAGACCCTTGGCGGCATGCAGGGTCAACAGGATGGGCGCATCCACGTCGTCCCGCAAGGTGTCCACATCGGAGATCAGCGCCGCATCGCTGAGGAACGCGGCCAGCGGGTCCTCAAAGGCCCCCGGGCGGTAAGGGGCCGCCACCCGCAACAGCTCCTGCACGTTATCCCACCGCCGCCCCCCGATCTCCCGCTCTTGTTCCTCCAGGCTTTCGAGATACTCTGCGTAGTCGATCTCATCGATAATGCGACGCAACAATTCCGCTACGCCAACGCTCTCCCGGATCGCCTGCCAGGCCCGGATCCGCTCGGCGAGGTCGGCCAGGGCATGGCGGATCTTCTGGGGAATGGAAACCGGTGCCTCGCCGCGGGCCACCTGTTCGATGGCTGTGAATAAGGAGGAGGGAGCTCCCGTCGGGCCGCGGCGTTGCGCCAGGGCGGTCAACTTGGAGAGGGTGGCCGGGCCGATTCCCCGGGGAGGCACGTTGAGAACCCGGGTTAGGCTGAGATCGTCGTGGGGGTTCAGGACCAACCGGAGGTAAGCCAGTAGATCTTTGATCTCCCGGCGCTGGTAGAAGCGAACGCCGCCGACCAACCGATAAGGGAGCCCTGCTCGCACGAAGGCTTCTTCCAGCGCCCGGGATTGCGCGTTGGTCCGATACATCACCGCGATCTCCCCCGGCCGCATCCGCCGGGTTTCGATGAGCTCCTGGATCTGGCGGACAACGAAAGCGGCCTCGTCCTCATCGTCGAACGCCTCGTAGACGGTGATCGGCGAGCCGGGCCCGCGGGCGGCCACCAGGCGCTTCTCGTTGTAACGTTCGGTGTTGAAGCGGATGACCGACTGGGCCGCCTGCAGGATGGTCTGGGTGGACCGGTAGTTCTCCTCCAGGATGATGATGCGGGCGTCGGGGAAGTGCTCACGGAAGCGGATCACATTCCGGAAATCCGCCCCGCGCCAACCGTAGATGCTTTGGTCCTCATCCCCCACACAGAACAGGTTGCGGTGCCGGGAGGCCAACTGCCGCAGCAGCAGATATTGCACGGTGTTCGTGTCTTGGAACTCGTCCACGAGGATGTGGCGGTAACGCTCCTGATAGCGGGCCAGGACCTCAGGGTAGTTCTCAAACAGCTCAACGGCCCGCAGCAGGAGATCGTCGAAGTCCACGGCATCGGCGGCTCGGAGACGCTCCTCGTAGCGGCTGTAAACCCGCGCCACGATCTCGTCGAAGTAGGTGCGGATGGGATAATCCTCCGGACGGATGAACTCGTTCTTCGCCCGGGAGATGGCCGCTCGCAGGGCGCCGGGCCGATAACGCTTCTCATCCAGGTTGAGGTCCCGCAGCGCCTGGCGGACGGCTTCCAACTGGTCCTCTTCATCGTAAATCACGAACTGGGGGTTCAAGCCCAGGAACGAGGCCTCTCGCCGCAGGAACCGGGCGCAGACGGCATGGAAGGTCCCCAGGGTGAGCTCGGCCGCGCGGCCCCCGAAGAGGGCCTCCAACCGGGAGCGCATCTCTTCGGCCGCTTTATTGGTGAAGGTGACCGCCAGGATATGAAAGGGAGAGACGCGGCGGGCGGTGAGCAGGTAAGCGATCCGGTAGGTGAGCACACGGGTCTTCCCACTGCCCGGCCCGGCCAACACCAGAACCGGTCCATCGGGAGCCGTGACCGCCTCCTGCTGGCTTGGATTCAGGTCCCTTAGGAAGGATGGGATGCGGGTCATCGTAGGCGATTTACCCCCTGACTGAGCTCCGTTTCAACCTCGGCAAGCGCGCGCCTCAACCCGGATCACCGACAGTGCTCATTCCAGCTTCGATTTTTGGTCCCTTGGGGATTTGGGGTCGAGCCGGGCGCCTT
>DATMAC010000201.1:0-2743 GCA_035573655.1 Thermoflexus sp. | reverse complement strand
CGTCCGCGTGCTCGGATCATAGTGATCCGTCAGATGCCCCGGGGTCCCCTCAATGCGCACCTCGGACAGCCCCGCCGCCTGCAGCAGCCGCCGCGCCGCCTCCAGCCCCGTCAGCCGGGCCGGCGCCCGCAGCCACCGCTGATACGCCCCATGCACCTTCGCCTGGGCATACAAGCCCAGCAGCAACGCCGGCAGCGCAAACACAAAGTACAGCGGATCCCACCAAAACCACATCGGCCACCTCCCTGCGAATGGGCTGTCAGGCTGAAACGAACATCGAAGGTATCCGGCCCAATCCAGAAATTATGGAGAGAGCCCCATGAACCGGGGCTGATTGCGCAGCGCCGAAAAAAAAGACCTTCGGCCGATGTCCGAATGGACGCTCTTTTGTGGAGCGCATTCCGACATCAGCCGAAGGTCTCGCCAGACCTCAGAAGGGTCAACGGGACCGGGGATCGGGATCCGGAAACGATCTCCCGTGTTGACGATCCCGTCACGGGCGCCACGCCCGTGGCTACTCCCCTTCGGTCTCTTTTTAGCATACACGAGCGGGAACCATCTGTCAAATCGATCAGCCCTTAAATCCCCCGGAACGCCCGCACGAAAGCAGAAAGCGCTGCCTCACGGAACCCTGAAGCCTCCCCATGTTGGATCAGCGCGCTGCCGATCACCAGGCCGTCCGCCTCCGAAGCCAGCGCCCGGACATGCTCCGGCCGGGAGATCCCGAAGCCCAGGGCCACCGGCACGCCGTTCGCCGCCCGGCGGGCCCGCTGAAGTTGAATGATCACATCCGCCGGCAGCTGGTCCCGCGCCCCTGTGATCCCGGTTACGGAAACCAGGTAGAGGAACCCGGTCGCGGCGGCGGCGATCCGGGCCATCCGTTCGTCGGACGTGGTGGGCGCCGCCAGAGGCACCCACGCCAGGCCCGCCGCACCGGCCGCGGCCCGCAGCTCCTCCGCCTCCTCCAAGGGGAGGTCCGGGACGATCAGCCCATCCACCCCAGCTTGAACGGCTTCGCCCAGGAAGCGCGAGATCCCGTAGGCCAGGATCGGGTTCACATACGTCATCAGGCATAACGGTTGCCTCACCCCCATGGCTCGCAATCGAGCTGCCGCCTCTAGCACGTGAGGTGTCCGCACGCCGTTCTCCAACGCTCGTTGCGTTGCCCGTTGGATCACCGGGCCATCGGCCAGGGGATCGGAGAAGGGCACCCCCAACTCGATGAGATCCGCGCCGGCCTGCGCCAGGGCCGCCACAACTCGAATCGACGTCTCCAAGTCCGGATAGCCCACCGGCCAGTAGAAAATCAGCGCCGGGCGTCCCTCCGCCCGAGCATTTCGGAACGCCTCCCCTATTGCATAGATTCCATCCATTGCTCCTCCGAACATCCGCAGAATCGGTTTTACGCCTCGAAGAACGGCGCGTGAAAGACCCCCACCATGATCGGACGCCAAGGGGTACCGAAAGCCCATGACGGATGTCCACGGGAAGAGAACGGGCGCTCAAGTGCCCTACTACGAGCAAAGCCCTGTTCGTAGTCAGGCACTTTAGTGCCCGTTCCATGCGTCAGACTCAAAACGGGCTTCGATCCACCGAACGGCGTGTGAAAGGCCCTCCCCACCATCCGGCGCCGGGCGAAACCGGAAACTCACAACTGGTGTGCGCAGGAAGAAAACGGGCGCTCAAGCGCCCTACTACGAACGAAAGCCCTGTTCATAGTAGGGCACTTCAGTGCCTGTTCCATGCGTCAAACTGAAAAACGAGCTTCGATCCACCGAACAGCGTGTAGCAGGCCTTCCCCGCCATCCAGCGCTCAGCGAAACTGAAAACCCGTGACCGGTGCTCACAAGTCCGTAAATGTCTCCACAATTCAAGCGAACCGAGCGCCGCAAACGAAACTTCACACTTCGTTCAAGGCTTTGGCCACGGTTTCCAGGTCCTTGTCCCCGCGCCCCGAGAGGTTGATGAGGATCCACGTCCCCGGTCGCTCTCGGGCGAGGCGCATGGCCTCGGCCACGGCGTGGGCGGACTCCAAGGCCGGTAGGATCCCCTCGAGGCGCGCCAGAGCCTGGAAAGCGGCCAGGGCTTCGCGATCGGTGACCGCCGTGTAGCGGACCCGCTTGCGATCCCGCAGGTAGGCGTGCTCTGGGCCGACCGCCGGATAATCCAAGCCGGCGGAGATCGAGTGGGTGTCCAGGATCTGGCCCCACGGGTCTTGAAGGACATACGTGCGAGTGCCGTGCAGGACGCCCACGCGGCCTCGGTCGCCGTCCGCGAAACGGGCTGCGTGCCGGCCCGTCGGGATCCCTTCGCCTCCCGCCTCCACCCCCACCAGCTCCACCGGATCCTCTAAGAAGGCGGCGAACAGGCCGATGGCGTTGCTGCCCCCGCCGACGCAGGCCACCGCCACATCGGGGAGCCGTCCGAACTGCTCCAACATCTGCGCGCGGGCCTCCACCCCGATCACGGATTGGAACGTGCGGACGATGACCGGATAGGGGTGGGGACCCAGAGCGGAGCCCAGGAGGTAGTGCGTCGTCCGCACGTTCGTCACCCAGTCCCGAATGGCTTCGTTGATCGCGTCCTTCAGCGTGCAGGAACCGGCATCCACCGGGCGCACCTCGGCCCCGAGCAGCTGCATCCGGAACACATTCGGCCGCTGGCGGGCCATATCGGCCGTGCCCATATAGATCGCGCACTCCAACCCGAGCAGGGCACAGGCGGTCGCGGTGGCCACCCCATG
>DATMAC010000200.1:0-2627 GCA_035573655.1 Thermoflexus sp. | reverse complement strand
GGAGCCGGGCGCCTTCGGCACACGGCTCCGCCCCCAAAAACCCTGCATGGTCCTTGGGGACTTCGGGGATGGGGGCCGCCAAAGGCGGCCCCCATCCCCGAAAGATTTTCCTTCCTCTCCCCACAATCCTATTGGGCCGTGGGGAAGGGGAGTAAAGGGACTTTCCGTCCCTCCACCGAATATCCCCCAGAGCTCAAGCCGGCAAGGCATCAGCGGATTTGAGGGAGAGGACAACCGGAAGCCGCGCGCTGAACTCGGCCACTCTTGCCCATAGCGAAGAAATCGATTACGATATGAACTTAATCGGGCCTCACATCGGGGATGACAATCTCTCCATGGAGTGTTCGGAATGACCCCAGCGCATCGAAAACGAGTGGAAGCGGTGCGCCGTCGAATGGCGGAAGAAAACCTCGAGGCGATTTTCATCACTTATCTTCCTAACATCCGCTATCTTTCTGGTTTCACAGGCTCCGCTGCCGTTCTCTGTATCACCCTAACTCAGGCCTGGATCCTGACGGACTTCCGTTACTGGGAGCAGGCCGCCCGTCAGGCGCCGGATTTCACCCTTTATCGCCTCCAAAGCCGACGCTTTGTGGAAATCCTTCCTGAGTTCCTGAAAGAGATCGGCTCGCCCCATCGTGTGGCCTTCGAGAGCGCTCACCTCACAGTGGATCAATGGATGTCCTGGAAGGAAGCGGTGTCCGATGTGGAGTGGGTTCCAACCAAAGACTGGATCGAGACGATGCGGGCGGTCAAGGATGAGGAGGAACTGGCCCGCATTCGGAAGGCCGCCCGCGTCGCGGATGCCACCATGGCCTATCTCCGCCGACGGCTGCGGCCGGGGATGACTGAGCGCGAGGCGGCGTGGTTGGCTGAGCGATACCTGCGCACCCACGGTGGGGACGATGTGGCTTTCGATGTGATCGTCGCTTCTGGCCCGAACGCGGCGATGGCCCACCATCATCCCGGGGATCGTCCGTTGAAAGTCGGCGAGCCCATCATTGTGGACCTTGGGGCGCGCGTGGATGGCTATCATTCCGACATCACCCGGACCTTTGTTCTGGGCCGCATGCCCCGCCGCTTTCGAGAGCTTTATGCGATTGTCCTGCGCGCTCAAGAGGCCGCGATCCGAAACATGCGAGCTGGGATGCGGGGCAAAGAGATCGACGCGCTGGCCCGATCGGTGATCGAAGAGGCAGGCTATAAGGAAGCCTTCGGACATGGCTTAGGCCATGGAGTCGGATTGGAAATCCATGAGAAACCATCCGCCGGGCCCATCGCGGAGGATCCGGTTCCCGCCGGCGCGGTCCTCACGGTGGAGCCAGGGATCTACCTCAGCGGATGGGGCGGCATTCGAATCGAAGATATGGTGGTCATCGATACGGATGGCGTGCGGGAGATCCTAACCCGTGCTTCCCGAGATTCATTGATCCGGGTCCGGTGAATCCCAATAGCGCTTATCGCTGGTGCTGAAGGAACACGCGACCGAATCTGGAAGGAGGTCCACCGTGAAAACGATCCTGCAAGCTTTTGGGATCCTGCTCAGACCATATCGACAGGCCCTGCTGATCGGAGCGGTGGCCCTTGTGGTCGGGTTGGCCGCCGGCCTGATATATGGCTGGTACATCGCTCCGGTGGAGTGGACCGACGCTGCGCCGGTGGATCTGCGGGTGGACTACCGGGCGAACTACCTCCGCCTGCTGGCCGATGCCACCCGAGCAGGGTTTCTGCGTCCGGAGGATAGCGTCAACTGGCTGGGACAACGATGGAATCCCCGTGACGCTGCCCGGGAGATCCGTCGCTTGGCGCAACAGGAGACCGATCCTGCCCGACGGGAAACCATGGAGCGGCTGGCGGGGATTTGGGAGCAAGCACCCACGCCCTCCATCCCGGCCCAGGGAGGCGGCATCTCCCTTACGTCATGTTTAATTCCGCTGGGCGGTCTGGTGCTGATCGCGATCGTTGGTTTCTTGGTCCTGCGTCGTCCAGCCCTCAGGGTTGCTCCCCGCCGCCCGAGCTCGGCTGCCCCCTCCATCGGGCCAGCTCCCGGGCCTGCGATCACCGAACGCCCTAGCCCCATGGAAGCCTATCGAGAGGCCTGGGAGCCGCCTCTCTCCCAGCATCAGGTGACGTATAAGCTGGGGGATGATCATTTCGATCTCTCCTTCCCGATCGAGCTGCCGAATGGGGAGTTCCTCGGGGAATACGGGGTGGGGATCTCCGAGACCATCGGGGTTGGCGATCCTGCGAAGGTGACTGCCTTCGAGGTCTGGCTGTTCGACAAAAACGACATCAAGACCGTCACCAAGGTGTTGGCCAGCGAATACGCTTATCGAGATACAGGGCTTCAGGCTCGGTTGCGACAGAAAGGAGATCTGGTGCTGGCAGCCCCGGGCGCGATCATCGAGTTGGAAACTCGGGACCTGAGGCTGCAGGCCCGGGTTGTGGAAATGGAGTATGGAACTGGAGCGCTGCCACCCAATAGTTTCTTCGCCCGTCTCACCGTTGATTTGGCTGCCTGGCAGAAGAAGGAGGAATCCTCCACACAGTGAGGGGAACGGCCCTTGGGCTGTGGGGAGAAGGGATGAAAATTTCAGGGGCGAGGCGGGCGCTCAAGACGCCCGCCT
>DATMAC010000199.1:0-5846 GCA_035573655.1 Thermoflexus sp. | reverse complement strand
CCTCACCGCCGTGGCCGATCCGGTAGGGGCGCTCCGGCACCGCCTCCCCCGGTTGTCCCAGCACAGCGATGAGCGTCCCCGCTTTCAGCGTGCTCCCTTCCGGGAAGTAGATCTTCAATAACGTCCCCTCCTCCGGGGCCGTCACCTCCGTGGTTACCTTATCCGTCTCCACCTCCAGGAGGGGTTCGAACCGCTGCACCCGTTCTCCTTCCCGTTTCAGCCAGCGGACGATCTTCCCCTCCACCACGCTCTCTCCCAGCTGCGGCATGACGACTGGGACAGGCATCTATGCCTCCTCCATGGGGTTTAGCGACTGTTCTCTTCCCAAAAAGGTCCTACGTGAAGGCAAGGATAAAACCCTTCGCGGCCGCCCGATGGATGAAGGGCCGTTCTTTGCATCCATGACCCATCAAATGGGCACGGAAGTGCTCTACGACGAACGCGCTGAAGTTAATACCGGGCCAGCCGCCGGATAGCCTCCGCGATCTTCTGGGGGTTGGGCATGAAGAAATCCTGCATCGGCGGGCTGAACGGCACGCCGGGCACATCCGGCCCACCCAACCGCATCACCGGGCCGTCCAGGTATTCGAAGCCTTCCTCCGCCAGGATGGCCGCGACCTCCGCCCCGTAGCCCAAAGTGAGGTTGTCCTCGTAGACGATGAGGGCCTTGCCCGTCTTCCGCACGGAGTTCAGGATGGTCTCCTTATCCACTGGGGCTAAGGTCCGCAGATCCACCACCTCCACGTCGATCCCTTCCTTCGCCACGATCTCCGCCGCCTGGAGCGCGTAATAATGCATCATGCCGTAGGCGAACACCGTCAGGTCGCTCCCCTCCCGGGTGACCTTCGCTGGGCCGATGGGGACGATGTAATCGCCGTCGGGGACTTCGCCTTTGATCAGGCGGTAGCCCTTCTTGGGCTCGAAGAAGAGCACCGGGTTGGGGTCGCGGATGGCGGCCTTGAGCAGGCCTTTGGCGTCGTAGGGGTTGGAGGGGATCACCACCTTCAGGCCCGGGACGTGGGCGAAGAAGGCCTCGACGCTCTGGCTGTGGTAGAGGCCGCCGCTGATCCCCCCGCCATAAGGGGAGCGGATCACCATCGGGACGTTGTACACGCCTCCCGACCGATAGAAGAAGCGGGCGGCCTCGTTCACGATTTGGTTGAAGGCGGGGTGGATGAAGTCGGCGAACTGGATCTCGCAGATGGGGCGGAAGCCGTTGAGGGCCGCCCCGATCCCGATGGCGACGATCGAAAGCTCGGCCAGCGGGGAATCGATCACCCGCCACTCCCCGTATTTCTGCCACAGCCCCATCGTGGCCCGGAACACGCCGCCCCGCGGCCCCACGTCCTCTCCCACCACAAAGACCCGCGGGTCGCGGGCCATCTCCTCATCGATCGCCTCTCGGATCGCCTCGATCAGCGTTTTCTCCGGCATCGATATTCCCTCCAAACGTTCGTGATCTACGTCGCGGCGCATCACGCTAGCATGGAAGCGCTGGCGTCCTGGAGAAGGGTCAACGTGCCAGCCGTCCGACACTCTTCTAGGGTAAGGTAAGGGTAAGAAGGCAGGCGGCCTTATTCGCCCCACCAACCGGAGCGATCTTCCGTGGCGAAGACCGGGGCGAGGGCCTCCTCTGGATCCGGATAAGGCGCCTCTTCGGCGAGCCGCTGGGCTTCATCGATCTCCGCCCGCACCCGCTCCTCCAGCTCGTCTTCCATGCGCGAGGTCAGCAGATTCCGCCGGTAGAGGTAATCCCGGAAGCGGGGCAACGGGTCCCGAAGTTTGCCCTGCTCCACCTCCTCCCGCGTCCGATAGGTCCGATCGTCGTCATCGGAGGAGTGCGGGGTCCAGCGATAGGTCAACGCCTCAATCAAGGTTGTTCCCTCCCCGGCCCGGGCCCGGTCCACTGCCTCTTTCACCACCTGGTACACCTCCAGGACGTTCCCCCCGTCGCAGAAGGCTCCGTGGACGTTGTAGGCGGCCGCCCGATCGGCCACCCGTCGGACGGCCATCTGCTTCCAGACCGGGACGGAGATCGCGTATTGGTTGTTGTGGACGAGGACGACCAGGGGGAGCTTATAGATGCCGGCCCAGTTCAGGGCTTCGTGGAAGTCGCCCTCGCTGGTGCTGCCTTCGCCCATGCTGGTGAGGACGACCCGCATCTCCCGGCTGACCCGGAAGCCCGCGGCCTCCAGTTGAGGGCGGAGCTTTTGCTTGAGCACCTCCGCGAAGGCGATGCCGGCGGCCTGGGGGACCTGGGTGGCAACGGGGCTGGAGCCGGAGATGATGTTCAAGCGTCGGAGGCTGAAGTGGGAGGGCATCTGGCGGGCGGCGCTGTGGGGATCCCCTTTCTTCCCATAGAGTGCCAGCATGAACTCCACTGGCTTCATCCCGAGGGCGATCGAGAGGGCGAGGTCCCGGTAGTAGGGGTGCACGATATCGAAGCCCTTGCGCAGGGCGTAGGCAGCTCCTACCCCGATCCCCTCGTGGGCGATGCCGGAGATGTGGAAGGGAACCCGTCCTTGGCGTTGCAGGACCCAGCAGCGTTCATCCAGCCGGCGGGAGAGGAGGAGGTGATAATACATCTGGAGGACTGTTTCATCCGAGAGGCCCAGCTCCTCGTGGCGCTGGGTGATCGCAAGAGATTCCTTTACCTCGATTGCCATCGCTGCCTCCTGGCCCCGGATTTTAGATCCTACAACGACGGCCACGTGGCACTGAAGGCGCCACAGGGTGTGAACTTACTTCCCCCTCACGGGTTCCTAACGGGTCGATCATCGGTGTGGGAAAGCGGTCGCGGGTTGCCAGCTCGGCGCTCTGGAGCCCGCAGGAGGGGGGCGGTTATTCTCCCTTCTCCTTCCACTGACGTTCCATCTCCATATAGTGGTCCGGATAGATCCCAGTGTATCGAAGGAACTTCGGGATCGGGTAGCGGATGCCCCCCTTGTGGGTGCCCTCTAAGCCCTCGATGATCCACTCGATCTTGCTGGCGGGGATGGTGAAGGCCATCTCATCGTCCTGGGCCTGGCCGAACACCCGGTCGCCGTAGCAGGGGAGGATCACCTGGCATTCATCGGTCTTCATCGTCGTGATCACCGCGTCGGCGCAGTCGATGCGTCCGGAGAACGAGGAGGTCAGCCGCCCTCCGGTCTTCCATAGGCGGGCCACCACCAGACGCATCACCTGGGCGGAGTTCCCATAAATGAGGATCACGTGGGGTTCAAAGGAGGTGCGGTGGAGGGGAGCGACGACCAGGCCTTCCCATTGCCGATATTCCCATTTATCCACTTGGGCCTCGCTCACCGCCCCGGCGGCCGGGGTCTCTGTATACATCCCGGCGCAGGTCATCCCGTTGAGGTAGTAATCCAGCATGGGCTCGAAGCCCCACACCACCTTAGCGAGGGGGCAGGAGAGATCCTCCCCTCGCATCCCGATGATCCATCCGTAATGCCGGGCGATGGCGAAGCCTTGACAGATAGCGATCTGCTGTCCGAAATCTCGTTTGGGGAAACGGGTCTTCTCCGGCCACGGCTCTCCGTGGGCGATCATGCGGATCGCCACTGGGAACGTCGCCGGGCGCACGTGGGCCTGAAGGGCTTCCTGCAGGCGTTGAAGCCTGTCCGGCATCCCGGCCTCCTGTGGATCGTTCGAGTGTCCCCTTTATTGGATGCCACGCGGTGCCTCTCCGTTGCATCCGCCGAGGCATGTTTTTCGCTATCCGATTTTATTTTAACTCACGGAATGATCGGATGACAAGGGCCCGCCGCCCTCGGGGGATTTCCTCACTCGACGCTCTCCGGAGAGAGTATCTGAAAACTTGCTCTGGGTAACTACCTAACTCTGTAGGTGGGGAAGGGCCCCACCCCCCTTGATCCCCCTCCCCACGGCCCTTTGGGCCGTGGGGAGGGGGATCAAAATTTTTTGGGGGCCGAGGCGCGCACCTTCGGCGCGCGCCTCGGCCCCCAAAGCCCCCGACGGAAACCTCTGATACCCGGATTGGCAATGCGTGAGAAGGGCGTAATCGTGACGTGGTTCCCCGCATATTTTTCAGACACTCTCTGAGGCTTCGCTGGGCCGCAGGGGCGATCCGGCGGGTGGGGGACGAACCCCGGACAGGGGGAGGATCTTTACAAATTCGCTGAAGGGGCGCGCCCATCCCTTGCGGGAATCGGCATCAAAGGTTATTGTTGGTTCTGCTTTTGCGATCGCCATCGAACGGAGGTGCCTATGGGGATTTTAGATGGGAAGATCGCTTTGATCTTCGGGGTGGCGAACGACCATTCCATTGCGTGGGGCATCGCTAAGGCCATGCATGCGGAGGGCGCCACCTTGGCCTTTTCGTATGCAGGCCCCGCGCTGGAGCGACGGGTTCGCCCGCTGGCGGAGAGCGTGGGGGCGACGTTCATTGAGCCGTGCGATCTGAGCGACGATGCGCAGATCGCTGCCCTGTTCGAGAAATATCGGCAGGCTTACGACCGGTTGGACATCCTCGTCCACGCCGTCGCCTTCGCGAAGCGGGAGGAGCTGAGCGGCCCGTACTACCTCACCTCGCGGGAGGGTTTCCGCATCGCGATGGATGTCAGCGTCTATTCCTTCACCGCCCTGGCGCGCGAGGCGGCGCCGCTGATGAAAAACGGCGGGGCCCTGCTCACCATGACCTATTACGGCTCCGAGAAGGTGGTCCCCCACTACAATGTAATGGGGGTGGCGAAAGCCGCCCTCGAGGCTTCCGTTCGCTACCTGGCGTACGACCTGGGCCCGCGGGGCATCCGGGTCAATGCCATCTCGGCCGGGCCGATCCGCACCTTGGCGGCCACCGGCATCCCCGGGTTCCGCTCCCTCTACAGCCTGTTCCGGGAGATCGTCCCGCTGCGCCGCAACGTGACCATCGAGGACGTGGGGGCGTTGGCCGCTTGGCTGTGCAGCGATCGCGCGGCGGCGATCACGGGCGAGATCATCTTCGTGGACGCCGGCTATCATATCTTAGGGGTCACGGAACGATTGGTTGAGGAAAGCGCCACGGAGTGACAACCCATCCCCTCGGTCGTGGGGATGGCCTTTAGTGGTCGTTGGTATGGATGGGGGTTGGCTCCCCGATGAACACTGAACCAGCGAGGGGCAACCGATGGGGTTCTGGAAGCGACGGGTTTCCACGGATGCCGAAACGGCGCTGGCGCCGGAAGCGCAGCGTCAGCGCTTGTGGGAGCGGGCGATGCGTCGCCTCCAGCCGACCCTGCCCAGCGACTCCCCATCCTGGATCCTGGAGGAACAATTCGATCTCCAGAACAGCCTGGTCTGGTTCGATGTCGTCATGCGGGTCGGCCCGCACTGGGTGAGGCGGCGCTATCGCTACGATGGGGAGGTCGATGTGCTCTATTTCAGCGGGGAGGTCCCTTTCCAGGAAACGGAGTTGGACCGGCTGCCGCCGGAGCGCGCGGTGTGGCCCTTCCATTCGCTTCCCGGTAAAATGCCCCGTGGGGAGACGTGACGTGGGCTTCACGGTAAGGGATTTCCAGGATCTTCTGGAGCTGCTCCGACAGCATCCCGAGTGGCGGCAGCAGCTTTGGGCGCTGCTGGCGGGTGAGGAGCTCTTGCGTCTCCCCGCAGAGTTCTGGGCCTTCCGGGAGGAAACGGAGCGGCGCTTCGCCGAGCTTCGGGAGGAAGTCGCGGCGGCGCGGGCGGAGGCCGACCGGCGCTTTGCGGAGCTGGCGGAGGCGCAGCGGCGGCATTATGAGGAGTTCGCCGCCCATCGGCAGGAGTTCCTAGCCCACCGGCAGGAGTTCCTGGCTTATCGTGCGGAGGCCGATCAGCGCTTTGCGGAGCTGGCGGAGGCGCAGCGGCGGACG
>DATMAC010000198.1:0-5697 GCA_035573655.1 Thermoflexus sp. | reverse complement strand
AAACCCGCTCCCCATCCCGTCGGGCCCGCAGCGCTTGCAGCCGCGCCCGCTGCGCCTCTTCAATGGCCGGATCGACCTTCAGGCGTTCCAAATCGACCGGCTCCTCCTCCACCTGGAAGGCGTTGACGCCGACGATGATCTGCTCGCCGGACTCGATGGCCTGTTGGGTCCGATAGGCGGATTCGGCGATGGCCCGCTGAATGTAGCCGGTCTCGATGGCCCGCAGCGCCCCACCCATGGCCTCGATGTGATCGATCTCCGCCAGCGCCCGGCGCTCGATCTCCGCCGTCAGGTATTCGATCACATAGCTTCCCGCCAACGGGTCGATGGTGTCCGCCACCCCGGACTCGTAGGCCAGGATCTGCTGGGTGCGCAGGGCGATCCGCGCGGATTTCTCGGTGGGGAGCCATAACGCCTCATCCATGGCGTTGGTGTGTAAGGACTGACAGCCGCCCAGAATGGCCGCTAAAGCCTGGACCGTCACCCGGATGATGTTGTTCTCCGGCTGCTGAGCGGTGAGGGTGCTCCCGCCCGTCTGGACATGGAAGCGGAGCATCATCGCCTCCGGACGGGTCGCCCCCAGGCGGTCCCGCGTCAGGCGCGCCCACAGCCGGCGGGCGGCGCGGAACTTGGCCACTTCCTCCAGAAAATGATTGTGGGCGTTGAAGAAGAACGAGAGCTGCGGCCCGATGTCATCGATGGTGAGGCCGGCCCGGGCAGCAGCCCGCACGTACTCCAGGGCATGGGCGAAGGTGAAGGCCACCTCCTGCACCGCGGTGGCCCCAGCTTCCCGGATGTGATAGCCGCTGATGCTGATGGGGTTCCAGTTCGGCACGTGGCGATGGCAGAAGGCGATCACATCCACTGTGAGCCGCATGGAGGGCTCCGGGGGGAAGATGTAAAGGCCCCGGGCCACGTATTCCTTCAGGATGTCGTTTTGGACCGTCCCCCGCAGCCGCGTCCAGTCCACGCCCCGCTCGCGGGCCAGGGCCAGGACCATCGCCAACAGGATGGCGGCCGGGGCGTTGATGGTCATCGAAAGGCTGACTTGGTCCAGGGGGATGCCGTCCAGGAGGCGCCGCATATCCTCGAGGGAGCAGATGCTGACCCCGACCCGGCCCACCTCGCCGTGGGCCAGGGGGTGGTCGGCGTCGTAACCCAGCTGGGTGGGCAGGTCAAACGCCACCGAGAGCCCGGTTTGGCCCTGGGCCAGAAGATAGCGATAGCGCCGGTTGGATTCCTCGGCGGTGGCGTATCCGGCGTATTGCCGCATCGTCCAGAGGCGGCCCCGATACATCGTCCGGTAGATCCCGCGGGTGAAAGGGAATTCCCCCGGGAACCCCAGATCCTCCCGATAATCCAGGGAGATATCGGCGGGGGTGTAGAGGGGCTCCAGCGGGATGCCGGAGGGGGTTTCGAAGCGCGGGCGACGCTGGGGGGCGTTCCGGATCGTTTCCAGCCATCGCCGGTGCGCTTCGCGGATCTCTTCCTCCCTCGATCGGATCTCAACGGCCATAGGTGCCTCCCAGGGCAAGCAGGCTGTCCGGCTCCTGACCGGTGGGCGGAGCGGACCTTATCCGGCAGCCGTTCGAACCTCAGCTCAGCACCACCAGGATCTGGTTCTGCTCCACGCTCTGACCGGGCCTCACCCGGATGGCTTTCACGGTCCCATCGCGAGGCGCCCGGATCTCGTTTTGCATCTTCATAGACTCCAGAAGGACCAGTTTCTCCCCTTTGCGAACGGGCTGGCCTTCCTGGACGGGAACGGCCACGATGAGGCCGGGCATGGGCGCTTTGACGACGACTTCCCCGACCGAACCGTGGCGCTCGCCGGAGGCCTCCCGGATCCGCCGCTCCCGTTCGTCCTCCACCCGCACGGCGAAAAGGTAACCCCGGACGAAGACCCAGTATTCCCCTTCCCGTTCTTCCACCAGGGCTTCGTAAGAGGCGTTGTCCAGGAGCAGGGAGTAAACGTGTTGCTGATCGATCAAGCGGAAATCCACCGCTCGCTCGACGCCTTCGCACAGGATGCGATCTTCCCGGTTGATCTCGATCGTGAACGTCTTGTCGTTGATGGTCGCGATATACTTCATGGCTCATCCGCCCCTCCGGAGTTGCTCCCAGCGTCCCACCCATTTCCAGGTGTTGATCTCCCGTCCGGCCCGTCGGGCCACATGGGTCGCTGCCTGGCCTCGGCGGTGGGCCACCAGGGTCGCGATGATGGCCGCCACCTCCTCCAGCTCTGGCGGCGTCTCCTCATCCATGGAGAATCGCTCCTCCACGAACTTGGTGTCGAAATGGCCGGCGAGGAAGCGGGTGCTGTTCAGGATCGCCTGATGGAAGGGGATGATCGTCTTGATGCCGATGATCCGGAACTCCTCCAAAGCCCGCCGCATGCGCAGGATGGCCTCGCCCCGCGTCTCGCCCCAGGTGATCACTTTGGCGATGAGGGAGTCGTAGTAAGGCGTGATCTCGCACCCCTCGTAGACCCCGCTATCCACCCGCACCCCCGGGCCGGTGGGCTCGGCCAAGGTGACGATGCGGCCGGTGGAGGGCATGAAGTTGTTAAAGGGATCCTCCGCTGTGATCCGGCACTCAATGGCCCAGCCGGTCTGGCGGATCTCCTCCTGGCGGTAGCGCAGCTTGCGCCCCCGGGCGATGCGGATCTGCTCTTTCACGATATCCACCCCGGTGACCATCTCCGTCACCGGGTGCTCCACCTGCAGGCGGGTGTTCATCTCGATGAAGTAAAAATTGCGTTCCTTGTCCACCAGGAACTCCACCGTCCCGGCGTTGACGTAGCCGATGGCCTGGGCGATCCGCACGGCCACCTCGCCCATGCGCTGACGCATCTCCTCGTCGACGATCGGCGAGGGGGATTCCTCGATCAGCTTCTGGTGGCGCCGCTGGATGGAGCACTCGCGCTCCCCCAAGTGGATGATGTTCCCGTGTTGGTCCGCCAGGATCTGCACCTCCACGTGGCGGGCGCCCTCAATTAGCTTCTCCAGGTAGACGTCGTCGTCCCCGAAGGCGGCCATCGCTTCCCGTCGGGCTGCCGCCAAGGCGTCCGGCATCTCCTCCATGGAGCGAACGATGCGCATCCCCTTACCGCCGCCGCCGGCCGAGGCCTTGATGAGGATGGGGAAGCCGATCCGCCGGGCGGCCTCCATGAGGTCCTCGTCGGAGAGCCCGCCATCGGTGCCGGGAACGATGGGGACGCCCAGGGCTTGGGCCATCTTGCGGGCGGTGGCCTTGTCGCCCATGGCCCCGATGGCCCGCGGCGGAGGCCCGATGAAGGTGATGCCGGCCTCCTCGCACGCTTCAGCGAAGTCCGGACGTTCCGCCAGGAACCCGTAGCCTGGGTGGATCGCATCCGCGCCCGCCCGCCGGGCCACGTCGATGATCTTATCGATCCGCAGGTAGCTCTCGCGGGCCGGCGCGGGTCCGATGCAGTACGCTTCATCAGCGTAGCGCACGTGCAACGCGTTGCGATCCACCTCCGAGAACACCGCCACGGTGCGGATCCCTAACTCGCGGCAGGCCCGGATAATCCGTACCGCGATCTCCCCGCGGTTGGCGATCAGGACTTTTCGAAACATAACCGGCTCCCTATGGGTGAAACGGAGGGATCAAAGAGGGATGTTCCCATGCTTCTTGGGCGGGTTCTGATCCCGCTTGTTCTGGAGCATCTCCAGGGCGTTGATCAGGCGGGGACGGGTCTCCTTCGGTTCGATCACGTCGTCCACGAAGCCGTAGGAGGCGGCGACGTAGGGGTTGGCGAACTTCGCGCGGTATTCCGCCACCAGTTCCGCCCGCCGGGCCTCGGGATCCGGCGCCTCGGCCAGCTCGCGCCGGAAGATGATGTTGACGGCGCCCTCCGGCCCCATCACCGCCAGCTCCGCCGTGGGCCAGGCCAGGACGAGATCCGCTCGGAGGTGTCGGGAGTTCATCACGCAGTAGGCACCGCCGTACGCTTTGCGGGTGATCACTGTGATCTTAGGGACGGTGGCCTCGGCGTAAGCGTAGAGGAGCTTGGCCCCCGCCTTGATGATGCCCCCGTGCTCTTGAGCCACCCCCGGCATGAAGCCCGGCACGTCCTCAAAAGTGATGATCGGGATGTTAAAGGCATCGCAGAAGCGAACGAACCGCGCCGCCTTCTCGCTGGCCTTGATGTCCAGCACCCCGGCCAACACGGCGGGCTGGTTGGCCACAATCCCGACGCTGTGCCCGCCCAAGCGGGCGAAGCCGATGACGATGTTGGGGGCATAATCCGGCTGTACCTCGAAGAAGTCCCCGTTGTCTACAATCAAGCGGATCACCTCTTTCATGTCGTAGGGGCGGGTGGGGTCGTCGGGGACGATCGTGTTGAGGCGTTCCTCCGTGCGCAGGGGATCATCGCCGTTGGGCACGTAAGGGGGATCCTCCATGTTGTTCGATGGGAGATAAGAGAGGAGCTTGCGGATCATATAGAAGAGGTCCGCCTCGGTATCGGCGGCGAAGTGGGCCACGCCGCTGATGGTCGTGTGGACGTCGGCCCCACCCAGCTGCTCGAAGGTGACCTCTTCGTGGGTGACCGCCTTCACGACGTCGGGGCCAGTGATGAACATGTAGCTGGTCCCCCGGACCATGAAGATGAAGTCGGTGAGGGCCGGGGAGTAAACGGCGCCGCCGGCGCACGGGCCCAGGATGGCGCTGATCTGGGGTACCACCCCGGAGAGCATCACATTACGTAGGAAGATGTCGGCGTACCCTCCCAGGGAGAGGACGCCCTCCTGGATCCGGGCGCCGCCGGAGTCATTGAGGCCGATGATGGGCGCCCCGTTTTTCATCGCCATGTCCATGATCTTCACGATTTTGCGGGCGTGGCCCTCCCCCAGGCTTCCCCCCAGCACGGTGAAATCCTGGGCGTAGACGTAGACCAGGCGCCCATCGATGGTTCCCCACCCGGTCACCACACCGTCCCCCAGATAACGGCGCTCCGCCAGCCCGAAGTCAGCCACCCGGGTGGTGACGAAGGGATCGATCTCCCGGAAGGAGCCCTTATCCAGCAGGAGCTCCAGCCGCTCCCGGGCCGTGAGCTTGCCTTTCGCGTGCTGCTGGGCGATCCGCTCCGGCCCGCCGCCGAGCTGCGCTTCCGCCCGCAAACGCCGCAATTGCTCCAGACGATCCTCGATAATCTCGATCCGCATGAGTCCGCTCCAGGCGTGGAATAAGAGCCGCCTAATGATAAGGACACGATTTCATTATAATCGGGAGATGGGATTCTCAAAAGGATCCCCCGTTCTCCGTCCAGGGCATCCCCGGGGTCAAGCGACGGATCTTTTTCGGCAGGATGCTGAAGGTAGCCCGAACATGGGATGGATCCGGAATGGCTGCCGCGCGCATCGAGGTGCTAGGGCCGCACAGATTGCACACGGCTCCTGATGCTCTTGCCCTTCTGAGAGGGCGCTCAACCGCCCGCTGTCATTGCCCAAATCCCCTCAACACGTGGGGGTGATCTTTTCATAAGGCATTTCGGTGGGGCGTGGTCGTGGGATGGTGTAGGGGTCGGGTTGTCCGCATTCGCCAGACCATCGGTTGGGAGTGCTTGTGAGGAGGCGGAAGGGCCCCACCCCCCTTACCCCCCTTCATCCCCCCTCCCCACGGCCCTTTGGGCCGTGGGGAGGGGGGATGAAAGATGTTTTGGGGGCGAGCCGC
>DATMAC010000197.1:0-3352 GCA_035573655.1 Thermoflexus sp. | reverse complement strand
CCCCCAAAGCCCCAGGAGGAAACCGCCTATATCCATATTGGCGTTGCGTGAGAACGGCTAAATCGTTGCGAGGAAACCAGGCGGACATCTGACCAGTGCTCCAAAAGGATATGGGAAGGTGCGGGCCAACGGCCCCCCGTTCTCCCCCCTCCCCACGGCCCAACAACGGGCGCTCAAGTGCCCTACTACAAACGGCTGTGAGGAGGAGAAAAGATATTTTGGGAGCGAGCCAGGCGCTTTCGGCGCCAAAACCGATTGCTTTATCGCAAAGATGAGGCGGTGGCGAACCTGCCGCAACCACATTCCCCAGATTCGGGGGCGTTTGGGATGGGGAAGCGCGGAAAGCCCGAGATCACGCTGCGCGGCAAAGGGCGGGCGCTGTTTGCTGAGCTGACGGAGTGGGTCGAGCCCAGGGAGCCCACTGCGCTCACGACGGAAGCCCAGGCCCCCGCTCCGGAGAGACCTCCGGTGGAGGCATCCGGGCTTCCTGCATCCCCTCCCCCGGAAAGCCCACAAGAGGCGCAGGAGGAGCCTCCGCCCGCTTCGAACTTCCCCCAGGTCCCGGGATCGCTTGACCGCTCCTCAAGCGTTCCCTCTCAGGGCGGATCTGATGGCAACGATGGCTTCCGCTTTCTGGCCATGGAGGCCGCACGGGCGACCTCCGAGGCCATTGGAGTCTCCGGCTGGGCGCCTCCGCCGGCCTGGCGCTGGGAAGAGGCAGCCAGGCCCGTTGAGGCGATCCAGGTGGACCTGGGCGCGCCGATGCGCGCGCTGCGCATTCCGGGGCTCCTGGCCCCGGAGACGCCCGGCTCAGCTGAAACTTCGCCAGAGATGATCCCAGAAACCCCATCAGAAGGAGAGCGATCCGTGGAACGAGTGTTGACGACGCCGATGTCCCCTGAAAGACCCCCAACCCCTCGTGCGCGTACGGTGGATGAAGCCCATCTCCGCCAGCTGAACGCGCGGATCGATGAACTGTACCGGCGCATCGCCAACGGCGGGATCCCGGATCCGGGAGCGGCCGAGCAGGCCCTGGCGTGGCTCAAGCAAGCGCGCGAAGCCCTCTTGAGCCCGGATGGCTACGACGACGCGGAGTATTATTACAGCCTGGCCCAGACCCGATATGCCATCGCCCGCCGGCTCTGGCGCTGGTCCTACACCTATGGGCTTTTCGTCTTCATCTGGGGCATCGCCTGGCTCGGGCTGTATCTGTGGGCGTTGACCGGCGGCCGGGGATATAGCGCCCAGGTGGTCCCCCCGGGCTACGAGGGGATCTGGGAGCCGATCATGTGGGGTGGCTTGGGTGGGGTATGCGGTATTTTCTACAGCCTCTACTGGCACGTCGCCATTAAACGGGATTTCGATCGTCAGTATGTGATGTGGTATCTGGTGCAGCCGCTCCTCGGCAGCATGATTGGGATGATCATTTATATGATTATCACGGTAGGCTTCCTTACCATCCAAGGAACCCCCACGCCGGCCAATCCGCTGTTCATGTATCTGCTCGCCTTCATCGCCGGCTTCCGCCAACGGTTCTTCCTGGAGCTCATCGATCGCATCGTCCAGACTTTCACCCCGAATCCCAGGAGCAGCGCATGAACGGGAGCATCGCCTTCGTCTTCCCTGGTCAGGGTTCTCAATATGTGGGGATGGGCCGAGCGCTCTATGAAGCGTTTCCGGAGGCCCGTGCGGTATTCCAAGAAGCGGATGCGGAGCTGGGTTACGCCATCTCCCAGCTGTGCTTTGAGGGACCGGAGTCCCAGTTGAACGATACCTTTTACACCCAACCGGCCATCCTGACGGTCTCGATCGCGGCATGGCGGGCCTGGCAGGCCCACGGTGGGCCCTCGCCCGCCCTCGTGGCGGGTCACAGCTTGGGCGAGTTCACGGCTTTGGTGGTGGCGGGAGCCCTCGCCTTCTCCGACGCCCTGCGCCTGGTGCAAGAGCGGGGGCGCTTAATGAAATGGGCGGGGGAACAGCAGCCCGGGGCGATGGCGGCCGTGTTGGGGATGGACCGGGCCGCGCTGGAGGAGGTCTGTGGGGAGGCCTCGCGCGAGACCGGCGAGGTGGTCGTCATCGCCAACGATAACTGCCCGGGCCAGCTGGTCATCTCCGGCGGGAAAGCCGCGGTCGCCCGAGCGGGCGACCTTGCCCGAAGCCGCGGGGCCAAGCGGGTGGTCCCGCTGGCGGTCAGCATCGCCGCCCATTCCCCGCTGATGGCCCCCGCCGTAGGACCGTTCCGGGCGGCCCTGGAGGCTGTCCCTTTCCGCCCACCGCACATCCCGGTCATCGGCAACGTGCAGGCCTGTCCGTTGGACGGCGATCCGGAAGCCCTGCGGGCGGAGCTCGCCCAGCAGCTCATCGCCCCCGTGCGCTGGACGGAGAGCGTCCGCTGGATGATCGAGAGGGGCGTTCAAACGTTCGTGGAATTCGGCCCTCGGGATGTGCTCAGCGGCCTGATCCGCCGCATCGCCCCCGAAGCCCGCACCCTCCGGGTGGAAGATCCGGAGACTTTGGAACAGGCGCTGCAAGCGCTCACCACCGACGAGGCCAGGTCTCGCGCCCAGTGATCTGGATCGATCCATGCAGGACCACAAGGGCGAGCAGTCGCCTCAATGCGTGGAGATGATTTCTCCGCTGGGAATTTTCGTGGAAGAGGTAGGGGCACCCCTTGTGGGTGCCCCTACCCAGAATGCCCAGGACAGGTGCGGAGAAAGCCAACCGATCCTACGGGTGAAGTCTATTCTTCCACAATCCATCGATCCACATCCCGCTGGTAAGATAGGATCTCCTCCTCCCGGAAAAACAACCCGATCTCGAAGGCGGCGGTCTCCGGCCCATCCGAGCCATGGACGAGATTGCGCCCGATCGTCAGGCCAAAGTCCGCCCGGATGGTCCCCGGCTCGGCCTTCGCCGGGTCCGTTGCCCCCATGGTCTTCCGCACGATCTCGATCGCCTTCGGCCCCTCCACCACCATCGCCACCACCGGACCTGAGGTGATATAACGAACCAAGCCCTCATAGAAAGGCTTGCCCTGATGAACGGCATAATGTCGGGCAGCCAGCTCGGGAGAGATCTGCATCATTTTCATCGCGACGATCTTCAACCCGCGACGTTCCAGCCGGGAGATGATCTCCCCGATCAGCCCCCGCTGCACCCCATCCGGTTTGATCAGGACAAGTGTACGTTCCACGGTTCCGCCTCCTGAGCAAGATTTTCCAACACTGAGGTTCGGACATCCGTTGGGACACGGGATTCCTCATCCCTCATCCCCGGGATGGCCCCTCCTCCCAAATTTTTTCTGGGGCTGGGCCGGGGGCCGAAGACCCCCGGCCCAGCCCCAGAAACCCCC
>DATMAC010000196.1:0-33037 GCA_035573655.1 Thermoflexus sp. | reverse complement strand
CTGAGGGATTGAAACTCCACCGCCCGCGGATGGACCAACAACGCATCGATTCGGCTTGAATGCGTGGAATCCCGACTGAGGGATTGAAACTGCAAATACACGCCTACCCCCCAAAGGGCGAGCGGTAGGGAGCTTGAATGTGTGGAATCCCGACTGAGGGATTGAAACCCCAGGGCAAACTCTACGCTACCCGCCGGGAGGCCCTCGCTTGAACGCTTGGAATCCCGATTGAGGGATTGAAACCCCTCTACCCGAAGAAGGGTCGAATCCGAAACGAACTGCTTGAACGCGTGGAATCCCGACTGAGGGATTGAAACGGGCGCCTCCCCGGCGGGATTTTGAAGTTTTTCAAGATGCTTGAATGTGTGGAATCCCGACTGAGGGATTGAAACAAGTCGCCGTAGAGGCTGGTGGCCCAGGCGATCTTCTGGCGCTTGAACGCCTGGAATCCCGACTGAGGGATTAAAACATCTTCCCCCTTCGGGCCGTGGGAAGAACCAGGTTTGGAGGCTGGGCGGGCGCTGAAGGCCCATCCCTCTTGCTGTATGAACCGTTCCCACTAAAATAGAGAGCCAAACAGCTGACGCCTGTGGTCGGCGCGAAGCGGACCGGAGGCTGAGCGCAAGAGGCCCGTTGTCGCCCTTCATCCCGACCCGGAAGGAGGCGCTGTGTTGAGATTCCGCGACGTCTTCACAGGCACCCTCTGGGAGATCCACCCTTCATGGCAGCGAAAGGTCCTCCAACACATCGCCCCGCACCTCCGGAGATGCTTGGAGAACGACCTGAAGCACGCCGCCGACAGCGCCGCCCGGTTCTGGCGGGATACCTACTATCAGTGGCTCTTCCCCCTCCGCTTCGGCTTGCGAAAGGTCAACGAAATCCTCACCGCCGCCGACCTCTTCCCCACCCCCGACCCCATCCGCCTGGATGCCGCTCAGCCGCTTCGCACCCGGTTCCTCGACCGGGAACACCTTCCCCCGCTCCTCCCAGCCCCCTCAATGGACAACGAGGAGGTGACAGAGCTCCTGGCCGACCGGCTGCTCAGCCAGGCCGCCCTCGCCAACGTCCTCCTCCGCCAGGCCGGTGTCCCCCCGGACCTCCTCCACGCCGCCCGGTTGGCCCTCCTCACCTACCCGCTGGCGGACGATTTGGAAGACGCCCTCCAGCGCTGGCCTCAAGCCCTCCGCTTCGTGCACTTCCTCAACCATCGGCCCGTCGAGCCGCCCCCCCCGGCTTCCTCGGGGAGGTCCTGGCGGCGCTTCGCGCAGGGACGGCCCCTGAAACCGGCCAGGTGTGGCTGGTCCTGGCGGCCGTCCAACGGGTCAAGCGCTATGTCTTCGAGACCCCCGGGTTGAACGAAATCCGGGGCGCTTCGACCCTCTTGGACCTCTGGGCGGAGAGGGGGGCGGAGGCGGTGAGCCGGGAGATCGGCCCGGAGGTGGTGCTGCAGGCCGCCGCCTCCACGCTGCTCTTCTTGGCCCCGACGGCGGAGGATGAGCGGGGGGAGCGGTGGGATGCCCGGCTCCGACGGATGCTCGATGAGATGAGCGGGGCGGCCTTCGCGGCCGTCGGGCTCGTGAAGGTCCCGGCCCGCGCCCTGTTGGAACGTTACTCCGAGGCGGTGCGGGAAGCCTACAGCCAGCTGGAGATCGACCGGGCCCAAGCCGATTTCCCCCAATGGGAAACGCTGCCCTTCGAAACCCGCTGCGTCCTCTGCCGGATCCGCCCGGCCGAGGGATGGGAATCCCTGCCCGGCACGGCCGAACCAAGCCCCCTCTGCCGCGCCTGCCAGACCAAGCGGAAACTCGGCACCCGCGAGCGGTCCGCCAAACTGAAGGAGATCCTGGAGGCCGTCGGGGAAGATCTCAGCGGGTTGGGGGTGCAGCCGCAGGACTGGATGGCCCAAACCATCGGCGTGGTCTCCCAGAAAGGCTTTATCGCGGATGAGGCCCGACGCCACCTTCTGGCGACGGTGTACGGGGACGGCAACAACTTCGGGGCGGTGGTGAATCGGCTCCAGAGCGTGGCGATGACGATCCAGTGGACCCAGCGGGTGAAGTGGACGACCCGGGCGGCCGCAGCGATCGCCCTCGCTCGCGCCACCCAGGAGACGGCGATGGACTGGGGCTGGCAGCCGGGGAACCCCCCGACCCTCCCACGGCTCCCGTTCCAGATCCTCGTGGTGGGAGGGGACGACCTGATCCTGTTGGCCTGGGCGCCGGTGGGCCTCCGCTTCGCCCGGGATTTCCTGGAGATGATCGATCTGGAGTTCCGCCAGGGAACCGGTCCCCGCCTCACCGGCGATCAGCCGATCGCCTTCTCCCTCGGGATGCTGATCGCCGACTATAAAACCCCTGTGCGGCGGACCGTGGAGTTCACGGAGGAAAAGCTGCTGAAGTGGGCCAAGCGGGCGTTCCAAGACCAGCACGGCCGGGGGACGGTGGCCATGTTGTTGGCGGTGACCCCCGAGCAGATCCCGACGGATCTGGAAACCTACCGCCGCCAGATGTACCTGCGGGAGGGGAGATTCTCCGACCTCTGCCTCACCCTTCGGCCCTACACCGCCGAGGAGCTCGCTTTCCTCTTAAAGAAAGCCCAACGCCTGAGGGCGGAAGGCCACGTCGGTCCCCTCCACCGTCTGGTCAGCGCCCTGGTCGCCAGCGACCCGGCGGTCGGCATCTTGTACTACATCTACCAGCGGGCTCGCCTGGACGACCGTCCGGATAACTGGCTCGCCGAGTTGGAAAAGTTGGAAAACGGAACGGTCCCCCCTTCCTTAGCGGGCTTGAGGTATCCCGTGGTCGAATTCCCCAACCGACGCCCCTTCGGCCTGGCCTCCCAAGGCGGGCAGAAGAAGACCTCCTTCTCCCCGCTCTGGGACCTGTTGGAGTTGGTGAAGGTGCTGGAATGGCGACCAGGTCCCCGCGCGGGCTCCATTTCGCTGGAATGAGGGGGAAGCATGGCGGATCGATGGCGCGTGGTGTTGGAGGCGGAAACCCTCACGGCCTTCCATACCCTGGGGCCGGGGCGCACGCTCCCCCTGGTGGACCGCGCCCTCCAGGTGGATGTCGAGGGGAACCCCTTCATCCCCGCCTCCTCGGTGCGGGGCCGGGTTCGCGCCCACCTGGAGCGGTTGCTCCGCGCGAGCGGGCTTCCGGCCTGCTGGCCCCCGCGCCCCGAACAAATGTGCCCGCATGTTGGGGTCGTCCCCGATCCCAAGGAGCCTTTCTGCCTGGCTTGCCGGATCTTCGGCAGCCCGTGGTATCCTTCCCCGACGTTCTTTGAGGACCTGCGGTTGGTTGCGGTGGGGCATCCGAATGGAAGGCTCGCATACCGCACCGGGATCGGGATCAGCCGACGCCTGGGGACCGTTCAAGCGGAGCGGCTGTTCACCACCGAGTCGACTTCCCCCACCGGCCTGCGGTTCCGGGGGAACATCGAGGGCGCCCTGGCCCGAGAGGAGATGGGTTGGTTGTTGGCCGCGTTGCGGACGGTGCAACACCTGGGCGGGGACAAGGCCCGGGGCATGGGACAAATCCGCCTGCGGGTGGTCGAGCTGCTTCGGTGGAACGCCGGGACCGGCGCGTGGACCCCGGAGAACCCGGAGGATCTCCTGAAGGAGGTGATCGGTCGTGCGCTGGGTGAAAGCGGTGGTTGAGGCCCAAGGCCCCCTCCTGCTGGGGGATGGCCTGCCGGCGGGGAACGTGCAGAGCACCCGCCTGTTGATCGCAGGGAGCGCCCTCCGAGGGGCCCTGGCCCAAGCCGTTTTGCTTCCCTTAGGGTTATGGGGGCCGAACCCCGCGCCGGCCGCTTCGCCCCCTGAGGCCTTCCGCCGGGTCTTCTTGGAGGATCCGCCCGCCCGCTTCGGCTTTCTGTATCCGGTCCGGGAGCCCGGGGCCATCGCCGAGGAACGGGATGCCTTCCCCATCCCGCTGACGGCTTGGACGTGCAAAGCCCACGGGGGGTTTCCGGGCGAGGGCGGACATGGGGTGATCGACCGACTGCGGAGCCGTCTCCGGCGGATGCTGAACCGGCCGGACGCCGACGAGCGGCGGTGCCCGCGCTGTGGGGAACGCCTGGAGCGGATGCGAGGGTTCGGCGTCCGGCAGGCCCCGGAAGACCCCCGCTCCTATCGGCGGAGCACGCTCCACCCCCGGGCCTTCGTACGGGTGGGCTTGAACCGAGGAACGGAAACCGCCGAAGAAGGGATCCTCTACACCCTGGAGGCGCTGGTCCCTGGCCCCGGCGGGGATGGCGCGGAGCCCCCGCTCTCCTTCACCGGTTACTGGGGCATGGAGGAAGATCAATGGAAGGCGTTACGGGAGCTGATGGAACAACACTTGCCGAAAGCACCGGGTGGGGGGTATCGGCTCCGCATCGGCTCGGCGCGGGCGCGCGGGATGGGCGCCGTGACGCTCCGTTGCGCGGAACGGCCGGATCGGGGGCTCCCTCCCCTGGAGAAGCGGCTGGAGGCGTTCCAACCCCGGGCGCCCTCGGGGAGCCGGCTGGACCCGGACCATCTGTATTTCGCCTTAACGTTGCGGGCGCCGCTCTTGCTCTATGATCCCCAGGGGCGCCCGGCGGCCTGGCCGGATCCGGCTGCCCTGGAGCCCTACGTCTCCAACTTGCCGAAGAACCTCACGTTCCTGGCGGAGGCCTCGGAGATCGAACGGGAAAGCTGGACCGGGTGGTCAGCCGCCTGGGGGCTGCCCAAGCCGATGGCCCCGGTGATCAGCGCCGGCTCCGTGTTGGTTTTCCGGGCCCCCGCTGCGGAGCAGGCGGCGGTCCTCGCCTTCCTTCGAGAAGTCGAGGAAAACGGCCTGGGGGAAGGCCGGGCCGAGGGATGGGGGGAGGTGGTGGCCTGCGATCCCTTCCACATCTGGATGGATCTCGCGGGAGGTGCGGGATGACCATCAACCATGATCGGCTGGTGCAGAAGGCGGAGGCCTTGGTGTGGATGTTGCGGGAGGCCATCGGGAAATCCGACGCGCCCGAAATTGGGAAAACCCAGGCCTCCAAAGCGATCGAGGTCGCCCAAATCGCGCCCACCCCAGCGCTCCTCATCAACTGGTTGCGGTACCAGGCGGCGCGCGAGGATCCGGAGGAAAAGGAGAAGCGTTTCTGGAGTTATCCGCTCCGGGATGGGCGTACGCTGGCCGAGGCCTTGATCGCCGACCTGCAGGAGATCCAGAGGGAAGTCCGTCCGGAGGAGCGGATGCGGGCGGTTGCTCTGTATCTGGGCTATTTCCGCCGCGCCCTGGTGGGCATCCAGTTCCTCGACCGCATTCCCCCAGCATGGGGAGGAGGCGAGCATGGCCGTGTGGGAGCGCTTTGAGAGCCGCCTGGAGATCACCGGTCAACTGGTCGCCGAGACGGCGCTCCGGGTGGGGATGGGCGGGGAGGCCGCCGACCCGACCGCCGTGGAACTGCCGATCATCCGGGATCCGGAGGGCACTCCCTTTATCCCCGGCTCCTCCCTGCGAGGGGCGCTCCGCAGCCACATCGAGCGGATCGTGCGGGCGCTGGAACCCCAGGGACGGCGGGGGAAGGGAGCGTGCCACCCGGTGGAGGAGAACGCCTGGTGCATCCGCAGGGGACGTTGCCTCCCCGGGAAATACGATCCGACGCAGGAATACAAGGCGATCGGCATCGACGACCTGCGGGACGCTGCAAAGGACGACCGGGAGCTCGCCCGATGGGTCTGGACGGAATCGTGCCGCGTCTGTCGGGTCTTCGGGAGCCCCTGGCTGGCCTCCCGGGTCCGCATCCCGGACCTTTACCCCAACGGGTCCGTCCTCGTCGAACGGCGCGATGGCATCGCCATCCATCGGGAGAAGGAGACGGTGGCCAACAAATACGATTTCGAGGCTCTCCCGGCGGGCACCCGTTTCCACCTGACCATTCTGGCGGAGAACCTGAGCCCGGCCGAGCGCGGGCTGCTCTGGCTGGGAGTGCAGGAGCTGGCCCGGGGATGGATCTCCCTGGGGGGCTTCCGAGGGCGCGGCCTGGGGCGTGTGAAGCTGGAAGGGCTGGAAATCCGAGCCGTGGAGGCCACTAATCGGCGGGCCTTCCGGGAGTATCTGCTGAACGGGGCGCTTCAGGATGTCCGCTTGGAAGAAGCGGATCAATGGCTGAACGCGCTGTTGGAAGAGATGATGGGAGGTGAGTGATGCACGGAGTGCTCTATAACGAGGCGCTGCTGGAATGGAGCCTGGAGCCGCGCACTCCCCTGCTCATCAAGGCGGGGGGAGAAGGATGGGCCGCCATCGACCCGACGATCCCCGATATGCACTTCGTGCGCACCCAACGGAATGGGAAACTGGAAGTCTACATCCCCGGCTCCTCCCTCCGGGGCGTCGTGCGGAGCTATGCGGAGCGTCTCCTCCGCTCCATAGGCCCTCACTTGGCGTGCGACCCGACCCAAACGCGCGGAGAGCGCAGAGGGCTCCGCCGTGCATGCCACGTCGGTCGAGACACCACCGATATGGACGGGCCGGACGCCTATAACGATTCCTGCTACGCATGCCGCCTCTTTGGCAACACGGCGCTGGCGGGGCGGGTCCGGATCAGTGATTTCTACCTCCAGGGGGAACCCCAGCTGGAGCGGCGCTACGGGGTGGCCATCGACCGGGTGACTGGCGGGGTGGTTCCTGGTTTGCTCTTCGAGCTGGAGATTCTCACCGCCGGGCAGTTCGTGGGGAGCCTGACGGTGCGCAACTTCACTCTGGGCCAGTTGGGGTTGCTGGCGGCGGCCCTGCTGGACATGAGCGATGGCTTGGTCCCCATCGGCTTCGGCAAGTCGCGGGGGCTGGGCCGCGTCCGCTTGACGTTCCAACGCCTCGTCGTCCGCACCCCTCGGGACCCACAGGGCTATCTCCGCGGGGTGGGATACTGGGCCAGCGGAAGGGAGCCGCGGTATCGCCTGCCGGACGCCGCCAAGGACCAGATGGCCTGGGATGTCCCGGTCACCCGCGAGCGGGGGTTCTACCTGGCCGTCGTGGAGGGGGATGCGCCCATCCGCGCGCACTTCGAGCAGATCGCAACCCGATGGCCGGAGGAGGCAGAGGAGGTCGCCGGATGAGCGATACGGGCTGGTGGCTCACGCTCGTTCCACCCGGACGCCCTGCGGACATTGTGAGGGCCCTGCGCGGGAAGGGGCTCTTCCCCGAGGAGGAGACATGGTGGTTCGCCTGGCGGGGGACGGAGATCCGGCTTCCCGGTGTGCTGCGGGAAATGGCTCGGCTGGACGAGGGCTGGGAGACGCTGCGGGTCTTCTCCCCACGCGCGGAGCTCCGCTGGCGGCGGCGAGGGCGGGAACTGGGATGTTGGCTGCTCCTGGAGGAGGACCCGAGGGAGGCGCTGGGGGAGTTGAAGGAAGCGTGGGTCTCCGCGGAAAGCAGCTATCGGATCTCCCCCTCCCATCGCATCCTGTGGGGGCGGAGGATGACCATGCCCGGGGGCCGGGAGACCCGTGGGGAGATCCTCTTCCCCCGCGAACTGGCCTACGACGTGCCCGGGGATGATCCGAAGCAGGCCCTGGTCGCCGATGTCGTCCTGTATCTGGATGCGGCGGGGCGGCTCCAGACGGTGCGCTACGCCCGCCTTCGGCGGATGTTCCCCTCTCCCAACAATCTGCCCGTTGCGCCCTACTGGGAACCGGAGGACGAACGATGACGCCCGGCGTGGAGAAACCGTATGATTTCGTTCCTTTCCTGCCCGAAGTGAAACGGGGAAGGCCAGAAGGGCACTTCCGCTTCGCCCACCTCACCGGGACGTTGGAACTGGAACTGGTGGCCCATCGGCCGGTGCAGGTGGCCAGTGGATTCCTGGATGTGGTCTCGGATCACGAGGGGGACATCGTGGCGGCCCAGCCTACTTGGGGATGTGGAGGGGCCTACGTCATCCCTGGCTCCTCCCTCAAAGGGGTGATCCGCAGCCTGGTGGAAGCCATCTCCCCATCATGCGTCCGGGTGGCCGGAGGGCGTTCCCGGCGGGCGATCCCTCAAGCCCTGAGCCCATGCGCCAAGGTGAAGGATCTATGCCCGGCCTGCCGTCTCTTCGGGATGAGCGGGCGGAGGAAGGAAAACTACGCTGGGCAGGTCCAGGTGGAGGATGCAGTGATGGTGAGCGGGCAGATCGTCCTGGTGCGCACCCCGATCCTCCGGGCCCCCGCCCGTTCCCCAAGGGGCCTGCCGGAGCGATATATGGCCGGCAACGAGGCCATCGGGCGCAAGTTCTACTCCCACGGGACGATGGCCCGCGGGACGGACGCCCGGATCGCAGCCGGGAGCGGGGCGGTCTTCGAAACCCGCCTCCATTTCGAGAACCTGCGGGAGGCGGAGCTGGGGCTCCTGCTGGCAGCCCTGGGCCAGCACCCCCAATATCCCTTCCTGATCAAAGTGGGCGCTGGAAAACCGGTCGGGATGGGATCGCTGGAGGTGCGGGTTCGATGGGTGACCCTGAGCGGGGACCTTCGCCGAAGCGGCCGGGCAGGTCGCGGGGGCGAGCGGTTAGAGGGCGAACCCCTCGCCCAGGCAGTCGTGAAATGGGTCGAGACTGCCTCTAAGAGCCGCCTGCTGGACCTTGGGGCGCTGGAGAGGCTGTATGGGATCCTGCAGCAGGGGAACCTCTCGCGTCCATCCCCCGAGGGACCGTATTGAGGGAAACGACGCTGCCTCGCTGGGCGATGCAGGAGGTGCGGATGAGCGATTGGGATGCGATCCTGAAGGAAGCCGAATGGCTGGCGGAGCAGTTTCTCCGGCTGGAGGTGGATCTGGCGGAGGCGGAGAAAGCGGGAGACTATTACGTGAGCAAGAGATACAGCGACGCGGCGATGGCTCAGTATTTGCAGCTCATGGCCCAAAATCCCCCTCCTCGCAGCCGCCACAGCCAGTGCCACTTTCAAAACCTGTGGAACATTTGGCAGCAGTGGAATCCCTCGCTCCAGGGGGAAGATAAAGCCCGCGCCTGGGGTTGGGGCGTACGGATGGCCAAGGCACGACGATAAGCGCCCCGTTCGGGAGCCAGCATGACCCCGCCTATCGATTCGTGGAATCTCTGTGAGGGGTGGGCCGCGTAAGCGGCCCACCCCTCACAGAGATTTCTATTTTCGCTATCATTCAAACGATGTTCAGGCCCAACGGTTGTTGGATCAATGGCAGCAGCCGACACCTGCTCAACCCACCGAAGAAAGCATCGAAGTGGACGCCATCTAATGCGGGAAGCCATCTGGATGCTGTGCGAGGAGGTATACGATGGTCACGATCTCGCTGATCGGCGAACAGCCCATCCCCAACCTGCTGCCGCTCCGCTATCAGCCTCCGGACATCGCCCTGCTGGCGCACACGGACCGGACGAAACGAGTGGCCGAGCGGCTCCAGCGACTGCTGAAATCCTCCGACATCCAAGTTCGCCTGATTCCCACGGACCCCTACGACATCCGGAGAGTCCAAGCGGACATCCGGGGGTTCCTCGCCCGCGAGGGCCTGGAGGGCGCCGAGCTGGCCTTCAACCTGACCGGGGGCACCAAGACGATGGTGATGGCCGCCTATGAGTTGGCCCGAGAGTATGAGGCCCCCTTCTTTTATCTCCAGAGCGAGGGGAGACGCTCCATCCTGTACCGCTACCGGTTCGAGGGAGGGGTGGCCCGGTACGAAGGCAAGGAAGTCCTGCCAGGCGTGCTCACCATTCACGACTATCTGAAAGCCCACTTGGACGATCCATACCCAAAGATCACTGGGCCAAGGGATTCCTTTGAGAAAGCCATCGCTGAGGCCCTGAAGGAGGTGGTGGACGAGGTTGTCGTGGGCGTCACCCTGGCCGGGGCGTTAGAAGTGGACCTGGTCGTGCGGAAGGGAAACCAAGTGGGGGTGATTCAAGCGAAGACGGGAGGCGCTGCCCGGAGAAAAGAGTGTCTGGACCAGTTGAACTCCGCCTGTGAGTCCCGACATCTCGGCACGTATACCCACAAGATCCTGGTCATCAACCAGCAGTGGGACCAGACACTAACGAACCTTCAGGAGCTGGCGGAGGCCTGGCAGATCACGGTGATCGAACTGCCTTCCTTCAGCGAAACCCATCCCTACTTTTCTGAAGAAGATCGGCAACGCCTTCAAGCGGAGGTCGTAAGAGTCCTAAGCGGCTGAGGAAGCTTCGCAACGGCTCGGTGGCAAGCAATTAATGGGGTTAAAAGCCAGTCACGGCCCCTGGCGCTGAAGCGCCTGGAGGATCCGCTCCCACTGCCCGAGGATCCGTAGGGGGAACCTCAGCTGGCCCAGCCAGAGCTCCTCGAGGGGCACCGGGCCCATCCGGGGGACGTCCTGGAGCCCATAGCGGGCCAGCAGGATCAGGTTCCAAGCGATGGCGGCCAGGCTGAGCGTTGCAACCGGACGCAGCCCCCACCGGCGTCGCACGGCCTCGAAGAGCGCGGCCAGGCCCAGCCCGAAGGCCGGAACCAGCCCGATGAGCAGGCGGGGGCCGAAGGCCGCCGCGCCGGACCACGCGCTCCACGACCCCACCAGATACACCTGGGCCAGCCATTGGGCGAGCGCCAACCGAGCCCACGCCGGCTGAAGCGCCCTCAACGGCCCGATCAGCCCGATGAGCGCGAAAACGGCGATCGGCGTCCACACGAACAAACCCCGGTTCGTGGAGAACAACACGTCCAGAAAATGGGGGGAGCGCCAGTCGAAGGATCCCGCCCCGGCGACGGCATACGGGTTCCCCACGATCCACGACCCGAACACCACCCGCCAGACGATCATCTGGGGCAGGAAGCCGATCCCTGCCCCCAGGCCGAATCCCAGCAGCCGGGTGAGCCCTTCCCGGGGCGCGCGGACGAGATGCCGCAAATCCTCCAAAGCCGGCCAAAGCACCAGCGTGGCGTTCTGATAGCGCACACTCGCTGCCAGCCCCCCGATCAGCCCCAACCGAAACCGGGATCGCAGCCCTGCGGGCGGGGATCCGGCCCACTCCCTGAGAAACAGCGCGTTGACGAAGAAATCCACGGCGTGGGCCATAAAGGGGTGAGCCGACATATAAAAGACCAACGGCGAGGCCAGCCCCGCGGTGATCGTCCCCCAAACGGCGGCGGCCGGCGAGACGACCCGACCGGCTATCCGCCGGAGGAGCTCCAAACCGAGCAACGCGTAGAGGGCCGACCCCAACGCGGTGAGCGCCAGGTAGGGCGCGCTGTAACCGTCTGCCGGGATCGGGATCCCCAGTCCGTTGGCGATCCGGACCAGGAGGTGGGCGGCGAGGAAGAAGGGCGACCACAGCAACGCCGCCCCCACCGGCCACTCGTTGATCCGATATCCGGTCGGCGAGCGCCCGCGCTCCGAAAGATAACCGAAGCGCGCGAACTCGTCGCTGACGTCCAGGCTCCCTTGGATCACCGCCGACCGCAGCCACGCGTAATAGGCGACGGTGTCCATCCCGTGGAGCTGGGGACGGAAGAGGAGGAGCAGCACGCCGGCCCAGGCCGCGAGGAGGGCCATCTGATAACGCCGCTCCCTCATCCCTGCCGCTCCCTCCAGAGCAGGATCCACATCCCTAAGGTTCCAAGGGTGGCCAGGTCCAGCAAGGGGGTCCAACCGACGAAGGCGTGCCAGGCCCACCCCCACAGGACCACCGCGCCGGCGCTCGCCGCCAGGGTCACCTGCCACCGCTGAGAGCGCTGGCCGGCGCGGGAAAGCAACACCGCTAAGGCGACGCTGAGGGCGGTGCCGTGATGGTACCACGTCCCCGGGTTGGCCAGGAAGGCGGCGGCCAGCACCCACCCGGCCCGGGTCGCGAAATCTCCCCGTGGACGCCCTGGCCGCCCCAGTCCGGCCAATGTGCACAGAAGCAAGAACCCCCCAAGGGCGATGCCGACCCATCGGGCCACCTCGGGGGCATCGGCCAAGGCGAACCCGTAGGGGTGCCGGGTCAGCCAGCGGATGGCGAGGGAGGGGAGGTTCTGAGCCGGTGGGTATGGGATGCCGAAGGGGGGAAGATCGCTGCGGAGAAAGCCCAGCGCCGGCGCCCCGAAGGCGAGGGCGCTGACCCCCAGGGCGAGGGCCAGGCCGAGGAGGAGCCCGGCCAGGGCCCGCCACCGGCCCTCCCAGAGCAGCAGGCCAGCGGCCCCGATCGCCAACGGTTTCAACATCATGCTGATCCCCAACAGGAACCCTCCCCACCCCTCCCGCCCCTGTTGGATTGCCTGAACGGCGAGGGCGAGCAACAGAGTCACCAGAGGGTTGACCTGGCCCGCATAGAGGCTGGTGAGGAACGGCGTGAACAACCCAACGCTGAACCGAATGAGGATGCGCTCCCGCGGGCGGTCTGTGAGGGCACGCGCCAACGTCTCCGCCGTCAGCAGCGACGCGATCGCTTGGAGGGCGATCCAAACCCCCATCCCCCGGTCCGGGAGATCCACGAGGGGGAGCGCCAGCAGCGCGGTGAGGGGCGGATAGCGATAAGGGGGCGCGTAGCGGGAAAACCCCAGCGCGGCGGCGGCCCGTGCGTAATCCGCCTCCCCCCACCGGAAGACATCCTCCCCCCGCCGGAGGCCCCAGGCCGCCATGGCGTAAACCGGGTAATCGATCGGCGGATGGCGGGTGAGGATCCACGCCGCCGCGGCCGTGTAGAACAGGATGAGCAGAAGGCGGCTGAACGCTTCCGCGCGCTGCATGGATCTCCTCGCCCGCTACCCCGAGGCATCCCCAGGTTCGTATCCGGCGGGTGGGCGCCTCCCAACCCGCCCGGCCATGGGAAGCCGTACAGTCACCCGGGTTCCCTTTCCAGGCTCGCTCTCCACGGCCACGGCGCCGCCGTGCCCTTCCACAACCCGCTTCACCACCGCCAGCCCGATCCCCATCCCACCGAACCGGCGGGTGGTGCTCCCATCCACCTGGTAGAAAGGCTCAAAGACCCGATCCAACGCCTCGCGGGGGATCCCCACTCCTGGATCCTGCACCCGCAGCACGGCTTCCCCCTCCATCACTTCCAGGCTCAGGCGGATCTCACCGCCGGATGGGGAGAATTTCACCGCGTTATCCAGGAGCTCCCCGATCATCCGGATCAGCCCCTCTCCGTCTCCCAAGATCCAGATCGGTCCCGCAGGCAGCTCCATTCGAAGCCGATGCGGTCCGTCGGCCAGACGGGCTTGCCAGGCCTCCCCGACCAGCCGCACCAGCTCCCGCAGGTCCAGCGGGTGGAACCTCATCCCCTCGCGCTCCACTTTCTGGAGCGTCAGCATCAGCTCCACATAACGCAGCAATTGCTGCGCGCGGTTTTGCATCGTTCGCAGGACTTCCGCCTGTTCCGGGGTGATCGGCCCGAAGGCTTGATCGGCCAGCATCTCCAGATAGCCCATCAGGACCGTCAGCGGCGTCCGCAGTTCATGGGAGACGTTCTGGAACATCTGCTCCCGGACCACCAGAGCGTCCTGGAGCATTCGGTTCGTGGCCTCCAGCTCCGCGCGGTAGCGGGCCAGGTCCAGCGCGGCCCCCATGAAATGGGCGAAGAGGTCCGCCAGCGCGCGGCGGTGGGCCGGAAACGCCTCCGGCTGGGAGGCCATCAGGGCCGCGACCCCGAATAAGGTGGGTCCGAAGGCGATGGGGATCAAATACACCGAGCGGATCGAGGGGCTCCATGGCCCATCGGGCTCCTCGGCGGTGTCCGGGATGTAAAGGGGGGTGCGGGTGAGCGCCACCTGCAGGACCGGGCTGGGTCCTTCCCGCCCCCTGGGAGGGCGCAGGAGCGGAGCCAAGGGTTCCTGGGAAATCCCCAGAGCCCCGCCGGGGGTGAGAGTGTGTTGCTCCGGCTGGTGCTGGAAGAAGGCGACCGATTCCACCTTCAGGCAACGCCGGAGGGCTTCGAGGAATGTGGGGATCACCTGATCCGGCGCGGCGGTGGCGATCTCGAAACGGCTGGCGACAAAAGCCTCCAGGGCTTCGACGCGCTCTCGAGCTTCCTCAAAGGCTTGTAAGTTCTCGATGGCGATGGCCAGCTGCTGGGCTAAGATCTCCGCGAAAGCGAGGGCTTCGCGGGGGAGCGGATCAGGCGCGGCGCTGAACACCTGGAGGATCCCGATCGTTTCCCCCTGGTGTATCAGGGGGACCCCCAGGTAGGTCCGGATCCCGGCGGCCTCCAGCAGCGGGAGCGCCGGTTGGATCCACGGCTCGGCCTTTAAGTCGGTGCGCACGATGAGGTGTGGGGATGCGCTCCATCCCGGCAGCAAGGCGTTCACCCAAACGAACACGGTCTCATCCAGGGCGACCCCCGGCGCCCGGCGGATCGCGATCGGCCGGGCGCGCCGCCGGCGCTCATCGAGCAGGCTGACCGCTGCTGCGCGGACCTGGAGGGAGTCCGGAAGGCTTTCCAGGACATATCGGGCGATCACCGGCAGATCCGCGTGCTCCAGGATGATCCGATCGATGTGCTGAAGCCGCTCCACTTGCGCCAAACGGGTGCGGGCGTGACGGAGGAGTTCCGCATGGTTGACGGCGAGCGCGAGGGTCTCCACAAGGTCTTGCATCCGCAGCGCTTCCGGATCCGGGGGAGCCCGGAACCCGAGGACCAACAGGCCGATCATGGGGCGTTCCGAGCCGTTCCCCGGGCCCCACAGTGGGTAACGCCGTACGGATCGGAAACCCCGTTCCCGAAGAGACGGCGGAGGATCATCCGTGTTCTCGCTCAGCCATGGGGGGAGCGCGTCCAGAGCGTGCGGGATGGGATCCGCCCAATTGCGCTCGGCCACCTGCTTCAGGCGCCCGTCCTCCACCCGATAAAGCGCCCCGCCGACGGCATGGGAGAAGGCCATCACTTCCTCCAGCAGGCGCGGATAAAGATGGGTTTCGTCGGTGACGGTGAGGCTGAGGGTCAGCAGGCGATCCCGAGTCTCTAAAGCGGCGTGGGCGCGCCGAAGGGCGTCCAGCTGCGTGACTAGCTGATCGGCCAGGGCGTCGAAGGCCTGGGCCAACTGTCCCCATTCATCGGCGGAACGCCATCCGACCCGGGCTTGCAGATCGCCGCGCTGTATCCGGTGGATCACCCCGAGGAGCCCATGGGTGGGTTGAACCAGCATCAGCTCCCCTGCGCCCCAAGCGCCCACGGCCAGGAGCAAGGTGATCACGCCGAGGAAAGCCAGGCGACGGGCCAACGCCTGGTTCGCCTGGTCGATCGCGGCGCTCATGGGGATCCCGACCAATGCATAGCCGCTGTCGTGGGCAAGCGCCATGGACACGTAAAGGCGGCGTTTTCCATCCGGCCCGATCCCTTCCACGCCAACGCCTTCCGGGGCGCTCCGGATGGCTTGCCACAGGGCTTCGGGGAACGAGGTCCCAATGAGGGCGATGCTCGGAGGATAGCGCGCCAGGATCGTCCCTCTTTGATCCAGCAGGGTCATGCTCGCATCGGATGGTACGGGGACGGTAGTCGCCAGCTGATTCAGCCACCCCAGGTCCAGCCCGGCGGCGAGCACCCCCCGGACCTGGCCCGCAGCGTCCACCATGGGATAAGCTAGCGGCAACGCAGGCCGGCCGCTTAACCGACCGATTGTGAAGCTACCGACAGTGAAGGCGCGGCGGCGGATGGCCTCCTGAAACCAATCTCGATCAGCTACCGAGAAGGGTGTCCCCCTCGGCTCCGTGCTGCAGCGGACCATCCCATCCGGATCCGCGCGTCCGATGGCCGTATAATACGGGAAGGCCGCCCGGAGCAGAGAGAGGCGCAGCGAGCAGGTCTGAGGGTCGCCGCTGCGGACCTCCGGGATCTGGGCGATTGTGAGCAGATTCGCGCGGGCTGTGTCCAGAAACGTCGCGTGCTGTGTAGCGATCACCCTGGCCAAGATCTGTGCTTCCCGGCTGGTGCGTTGCAAGATCTCCTGTTGCTCCTCCAGGCTTGTGGTGAGGACCATGATCCATGCGGGGAGGGTAGCCAGGATCACGAGGGCGGCCAGGCGCATGCGGAACGAGCGCAGGAAGGATTTCATATACCAGTCCTCCTCGCCTTTTTCCAGGCGAAAGTATATCATAACCTAGTGATCACTCGGCTCGGTAATGATCACTTTTTCTTCATGGGATCATTATGTGGGTGCAGATCACCTTCGACGTTCCACTCCCCATGAAGAAACCGCCGATCTAATGCAATGCAATACCTGGGTGGGCGTTCTGTCGTAGTCTTCCCCAATCGGGGCTTTAGGGATCGAGCCGCGCGCCGGAGGTGCGGCCCAGCTCCCGGAAACCCCAAGATTAAAGATTAGAGGATAGTCCACAACCAAAAACACTGCCCTCAATCTGGGTCGTCAGCTGGTTTGCCTGCCGGGTTCGAAGGGTCAGATCAAGGGTGATCTCCTTCCTCTTCTAGAGATGATCTCTGTCCTCTTGTCAAAACATGGCGCATGCCTTATCATTCTTTTTTGAAACTTATCGCTGGCTGTTCCTCGATCCTGTTCCTCCGGAGGCAGTGGGATGAAGAAGTGGGTCTATCTGTTCGAGGAGGGCTATCGGGAGATCCCGGCCGAGCGACGTCGGGATCTGTTAGGCGGGAAAGGCGCTGGGCTGGCGGAGATGGCTGGGGCCGGCCTTCCAGTTCCCCCGGGCTTCACGATCACCACGGAGGCGTGCAACGCGTACTTTGCGGCAGGCAAACAGTTCCCCGAAGGGTTGTGGGAGCAGGTCTTGGAAGCCCTCCATCGGGTGGAGGAGAAAGTAGGCCGCCGCTTCGGCGATCCATCCAACCCCCTCTTAGTCTCCGTCCGCTCGGGCGCCAAGTTCTCCATGCCCGGCATGATGGATACAGTCCTCAACGTCGGGCTGACCGACGAAACCGTCCACGGCCTGATTGCCCAGACGGGCGACGAGCGGTTCGCTTACGATGCTTACCGGCGCCTGATCCAGATGTTCGGCCGCATCGTCAAAGGCATCCCCGGTGAGAAGTTCGAGCACATCCTGGATCGCTACAAGGCGAAGACGAAGGGCAAGCAGGACACGGACCTCACGGCGGAGATGCTCCGGGACGTGGTGGAGGACTTCAAGGCGTTGTATCGCCGGGAGCTGGAGGAGGAGTTCCCTCAGGATCCGCTGGAGCAGCTGCGCCAGGCCATCCGCGCCGTCTTCGATTCCTGGTTCGGCAAGCGGGCGGTGGATTACCGCAACTTCTATAAGATCCCCCACGACCTGGGCACGGCCTGCAACGTCCAGACGATGGTGTTCGGGAATATGGGCTTCGACTCGGCCACCGGGGTGGCCTTCACCCGCAACCCGGCGACCGGCGAGAAGGAGCTCTACGGGGAATACCTCCCGAATGCCCAGGGCGAGGATGTGGTGGCCGGCATCCGCACGCCTTTGAAGATCACCAAGAAGGCCTCGCAGGAATGGGCCCGGGAGCACGGCATCCCGGAGGAGGAGCGCCGCCTGCGTTACCCCAGCCTCGAGGAGCTGATGCCTGAGACCTACCGCCAGTTCCTCGAGGTGGCGGCCCTGCTGGAGCGCCACTACCGCGATGTCCAGGATCTGGAGTTCACCATCGAACGCGGCCGGCTCTGGATGCTCCAGACCCGCACGGGCAAGCGCACCGCCAAGGCGGCGGTCAAGATCGCCGTGGACATGGTCCACGAGGGCCTGATCACCAAAGAAGAGGCGGTCATGCGGGTGGAGCCGGAGCAGATCAATCAGCTGCTCCTGCCCCGCTTCGATGAAAAGGCCAAGGAGCGGGCCCGGGAGAAAGGGGAGCTGCTGGCTCGCGGCCTGAACGCCTCCCCCGGCGCGGCGACCGGCCACGCAGTCTTCGACGCTGATACGGCCGAGGCCTGGGGTCGCGATGGCCGGCCGGTGATCCTGGTGCGCCCGGAGACCACTCCTGATGACGTCCATGGGATGATCGCCGCCCGGGGTATCCTCACCCAGCGTGGCGGGGCGACCTCCCACGCGGCGGTGGTCGCTCGGGGTCTCGGCAAGCCGGCGGTCGTCGGCTGCGAGGCGCTTCAAATCGATTTGGAGCGCAAGCAGTTCTCCGTCAACGGCCGGGTGATCCGCGAGGGCGATTTCATCTCCATTGACGGCAGCACCGGCGAGGTGTTCGCGGGGCAGATCCCTACCATCGACCCCAACCTGGCCGAGGAGCGGGAGCTGGCGGAGCTGCTCTCCTGGGCCGATGAGTTCCGGCGCCTGCAAGTCTGGGCCAACGCCGACTACCCACGGGATGCCCGCAAGGCCCGGGAGTTTGGCGCCGAGGGCATCGGGCTGGCCCGCACCGAGCACATGTTCTTCGAGGCGGATCGCCTGCCTTATGTGCGGCAGATGATCTTGAACGCCCCGGAGGCCCAGCGCCTGATGGATCAGCTGCGCGCGGCCCAACAGGCGCTCCAGGCTCGCCCCGATGACCCCAAGGCCCAGAAGGCCCTGCGGGAGGCGGAGCGGGCGGTTCGGACCTCGAAGGCGGTCAAGGCCTACCGGAAGGCCCTGGATCGCCTGCTCCCGGTCCAGCGGAAGGATTTCGAGGGCCTCTTCGAGGCGATGGACGGGCTGCCGGTAATCATCCGCCTCATCGATCCTCCGATGCACGAGTTCCTCCCTCGCTATGACGAGCTCCTGGCCGAGGTGGTGGAGCTGCGGACGCGTATTGAGGAGCGCCGCAAGATCAAGGGCTATCGCCCGCGCAAGGGCGAGAAGTCTCTCCGGCAGCTGGAGGAGGAGCTGGCGGAGAAGGAGGCCCTCCTGCGGGCGGTCAATGCCCTGCGGGAGATGAACCCCATGCTCGGCCTCCGGGGGATCCGTTTGGGGATCCTCTATCCGGACATCATCCGCCTTCAGGTGCGGGCGATCCTGGAGGCTGCCTGCAATGTGAAGCGCCGCGGCATCACCCCGAAGCCGGAGATCATGGTCCCGCTCAGCGCGGATGTTAAGGAGCTCCAGATCGTGCGGGAGATCGTCGACGAGGTTGCCCGGGAGGTGATGGCCCGCGAGGGGATCGAGGTGGAATACAAGTTTGGGACGATGATCGAGGTCCCGCGGGCGGCGCTGCTGGCCGGCGAGTTGGCGCAGGTGGCGGAGTTCTTCTCCTTCGGGACCAATGACCTGACCCAGACCGTCTGGGCCATCAGCCGGGATGATGCGGAGGGGAAGTTCCTCCTGCGCTACCTGGAGGAGAAGATCCTGCCGGAGAATCCCTTCCAGGTGCTGGACCGCAGGGGTGTGGGGCGGATCATGCGCATCGCGGTGGAGGAAGGCCGTCGCACGCGCCCGGATTTGGAGGTGGGGATCTGCGGCGAGCACGGCGGGGATCCTTCCTCCATTGAGTTCTGCCACGAGATCGGCCTCAACTACGTAAGCGCCTCGCCTTACCGGGTCCCGGTGGCCCGGCTGGCGGCGGCCCAGGCGGCCTTGAAGGAACGGGCCGCGCGAATCGAGACCCGTTAACGCCTGCCCGGCGGGGGTCGTTGAAAGAAAGCGACCCCCGCCGGTTGGTATATTCTTCCCCTCTTTCCCCGCTTGGCGTTTCGTTTCCGCGAGCGGACCTCGCAGATGTGGTGGGGGTCGGTTCCCTATGGCGTGTGGAAAGCGACCCCTTGCTCGCGGAGGCTGACGAATCGTCCCCGCCCGATGATCAGATGATCCAGCACTCCGATCCCCAACAGCTGGCCGGCGGCCACCAGATCCCGGGTGAGCGTGATGTCCTCTGGTGATGGACTGGGGTCCCCTGATGGGTGGTTGTGGGCCACGATCAGGGAGACGGCGTTGCGTCGGATGGCCTCCCGGAAGATCTCCGCCGGCCGCACTAATGCGGTGTTCACGTTCCCGATGTAGACGGTGGGGATGGCGAGGACGCGCCCCCGCGTGTCCAGCAGGAGAACCCGGAGGGTTTCCTGCTCGAGGTCTGCCATGTCGGTCAGCAAGAGATAGGCGTCGTGGGCTGAGCGCACCTGAGGGCGCTCCTCTGGCGTGGCGGTGGCGATCCGGCGTCCTAACTCCAGCGCGGCTTGGATTTGGGCCGCCTTGGCCAGACCCACGCCGGGGATTCGGGCCAGCTCATGAACGGAGGTCCTGGCCAGCCCGGCGATCCCCCCGCAGGCCTGAAGCACCCGATGGGCGAGCTGCAGCGCGTTCTCCCCCCGTCGGCCAGTTCGCAGGAGGATGGCCAACAGCTCTGCGGTGGATAGGACATGGGGCCCATGTCGAATCAAGCGCTCCCGGGGCCGCTCGGTTTCCGGGAGATCTTTAATGGTGAGCCAGGAGTTGAAGGGTTGGTCTTTCTCGATCATCGAGCGCTTCCCGTCTGCCTGGATCTCCTCTCTCCACGGCCCAAAGGGCCGTGGAGAGAGGAGAGAAAATTTTTTGGAGCCGAACTGCGCGCTGAGAGTGTGTGGCTTGGCTCCAAAGGTCTCCATCTGGAAGTTCCTACACCGTCTGGGGAGACTACTGGTCCGATCTGACAACGATCGAGGGCCGCCAAAGGCGGCCCTCGATCTGCTCCTAAGTTATGATAGCGAGTACCTGCTGAGGACATCGGTGAAGGGATGATCTGTTTCTACTCATTCACAATGGAAGGCTCTTAAGCCCGCTTCCGGTAAGCACTAGCACAATGGTCCGATCGTTTGCTTGAGCGATCTGAGGCCAGGCGGCCATGGGGAGCGCGCTGGTGGGTTCTACGAACAGTCCGTGGCGGGCCAGGGCTTCTTGAGCGGTTCGGATTTCCGAGTCAGCGACGGCCAGGATCCCGCCGCCGGTGGCCCGGGCGGCTTGCAGGATCTCGCGGCCGCGCGGGGGTGCGGCGATGCGCACGCCTTCCGCGATGGTTTCCCTCTCCTCGACGGGGACCGGTGTCTCCAGCCCGGATGCGAAAGCCTGGGCAAGCGGCGCGCAGGCAGCGGCTTGGACCCCGTAGAGCCGGGGCAATCGCTCGATGTAACCGGCGGCTTGTAGGGCTTCGAACCCCAGGAACAGGCCCAGGAAAAGCATGCCGTGACCTAGGGGGGTGATCACCGCATCCGGTGCCCGGCCGAGTTGTTCCCAGATCTCCCATGCGGCGGCGGCCATGCCCAATAGCACGAATGGATTGTGGACATGGCTCGCGTAGATCTTGCCCAGCTCCAGTGCTTCGTGTAGGGCGGCGGTGGCCTGCGCCCGGGGGCCGGGGATCTCGATCAGCTGAGCGCCGGCGATGCGCATTTGGATCTTTTTCGCAGGCGAGGCGTGGGCGGGGACGAAGAGCGTCGCCCGAAGGCTGGCCCGGGCCGCGTAGGCCGCCAGGGAGGCTCCCGCGTTGCCCGAGGAGTCATCCAACACTTCGGAGACTCCCAACTCGAGGAGGGCGCTGAGGCCGGTGGCGGTTCCTCGGTCCTTGAAGGATCCGGTGGGCATCAGGTAATCCAGTTTGGCCCATAGACGGGGGTCGATGGAGGAGAGTGGGATCAAGGGGGTCCATCCCTCCCCCAGGGTGATGGGCTTCTGGTGGAAGGGCCACAGGCTTTCATAGCGCCAAATCCCCGGCCGGTGTGGACGAACCGCCCGGTGGTCGAAGGGTAGCGGGCGGATGGGCTCCCATGGCCCGCCACACGTGCAGCGCCATTGAGTGGGATCGTAGGTGGTGGTTTGATGACAGCGGGCGCATCGAATGGTCCACATTGTCTGACCTCTCTATCCGTCCAGGATGATCCGTCGAAAGCTTTCGGCGAGGATCTCCCGTCCATCCATCTGGTGCCGGAGCCGTTCTCGTAGCCTCCGTTCCAGTTCCTCAGGATCCCGGATTTGGCTGGCGTGGCAACGGAGGGCGGCCATTTTCAGCGCGAAGACCTCCGTGATGTCCACCCAGTGATCGGGGTACTCTGTTGTGGAAAGGTACACCTCGCGGACCCGATGGGGTTTCAGTCCCTCCTCGAGCAGTTCGGGGAAATACAAGGGGTTCCCGGCGGCTGGGAAGATGGCGTCCAGCGTGGCCAATCCGATCGCTCGATGGTCGTTGTGGTTGATATAGCGGTTCCCCCGGATGATGGTTTGCGGATCCATGGTGACTACGATCTCCGGTTGATAGCGGCGGATCATGCGGACGATGTCTCGTCGCAGGGCTAAGTTGGGCTCCAGGGTGCCATCGATGTAGTTCAGGAAAATCACTTCGCGCACCCCGAGCACGGCGGCGGCCTGGCGTTGTTCGTTCTCTCGGATGGCGGCGAGGTGTTCCGGGCGCATCGTGGCGTCATCGCTCCCCTTTTCCCCGCGGGTGGCAAGGCAGTAGATCACCTCATGGCCCTCCCGGGTCCAGCGGGCGATGGTGCCTCCGGCGGCGAACTCGGGATCGTCGGGATGCGCCATGACAACCAGGATGCGCATGATTTTTCCCTCCTCAGGATGGTGATGCTTTTCAGGGGTGAGGATCGGTGTGCTTTTCATCCTCCTTTTCATCTTCAAGTTATTATAGCGAGCTTCGAAGTACTCCCTGGGTTCGCACCGTGTAGTCGGGTGGACATAGGTAAATTTCCAGGAAGATCTGCTCGATCTCCAGGGCGATCGCTTGAAGATCCTCCGTCGAGAACATTTTGCTTGGATTCCTTTCGCGAAGGCTTGAGGGGATTTGCCATCCCATCGCCTGAAGGCGGTTCAGCATGGCGGGTGAAAGCGGGCGGGCCTTTTTGCGGGGTCCCCAGTCCCCGCTGCAAACTTCGCCCTTCAGTCCCTCGGAGGTTCGTTCGAACTGAACGTAAGCCAACGGCCGTCCGGGGATCTCGAACACCAGTGCGCTTCCCGGCGGCGCGTTGCGTAGTTCTTCGAGGTGGCGAGCGAATAGAAGCAACCGCTGCTCGCGGGTGGAGGCTTTCATTTTGATCAGCATCCTCCTGGATTTGCTTTTGTCTTTGGCGCCTCACCGAGGCTCCAGGTGGGCGGAAATTCAGCCGGGTCGGAATATGGGATCTTTGTCCTCGGCGATCGAGCGAAATGGGGTGTTGAGTGTGTGAGCGATCTGTCGGGAGATGGTTTCCAAATCCTCCCGGACGAAACCGATTCCGATATGGGTGATCTCCCCGTGGGTGTCGATCACGAAAGTCGTGGGGACATGGGTCAAGCGATAGGTGGTTGAGCTCATGAAATCCCGATCAACCAGAATTGGAAATGACAGATTCAGTTCTTGGATGAGCCGTTGGGTGGTTTCAAGGGGATCCTGACTGATCCCCAACAATCGCCAACCGGGTTCCGGATAAGCACGATAAAGGTTCTCGAGACGGGGCAGTAGAAGGCGGCAGGTTTGGCATGATTCTTTGAAAAACACTAGAACCAGCAGAGATCCTTCTGGCTGTTCCAGATATGGTTGCCCATCTAGGGTGAGTCCAACCAAGAGCGGAGCGCGATCTCCACGTTGTAGAGTGGTCATGGTACCTCCGATGCCTTCGGATGGGTTGTTTAGATCTGAGTCCGGGTAAGAAGCGGCAACTTTTTGCCGGGGTTCATAATGTTGTTGGGATCGAATAGAAATTTGATAGCCCAGAGTTTTTCTAGTATAGCAGGAGGGAAGGCCTGGGGGGTGAAATCTCGTTTGAGCAATCCGATGCCGTGTTCCCCGGAGAGCACGCCGCCCAGTTCCAGTGCAGCATGGAAGATGCGAGCCGCTGCCTCGGCGACTCGGGCCATCTCCCTTGCATCTCGCCGATTGCAGAGCAAGGTGGGATGGAGGTTGCCATCTCCGATGTGTCCGTAGACCACGATGGGCACTTCGGTTTCCTGGGCGATGTGCTGGATGCGGCGGATCATCTCCGGGATGCGGGAGCGAGGGACGGTGATGTCCTCACTGAATTTGTAAGGGGCGAGCCGGGCGATGGCGGGTGAGGCATGGCGGCGGATCTCCCATAATTCGTCGGCCGACTTTGGATCAGTGGCTATGCGAATCACGCGGCCGCCAAAGGCATGAACGTGCTCGGTCATCCGGGCCATATCGGCTCGCACGGCCCCTTCCTCCCCATCCGCTGCCAGCAGCAACAGCGCCTCCGCCTCAATCGGCAACCCCCACGGATGAAAGGCCTCCACGGCCCGCATGACCGCTCGATCCATCAGCTCCGCCATCAACGGCAACACCCCCGAGCTCAGGATCGCGACGACAGCCTCACAGGCCGATTCCAAACGATCGAACGCCACTGCCATCGCCCCCAAAGCGGGCGGCCGGGGCAACAGGCGAACGGTGACCTCGGTGATCACCCCCAGTGTCCCCTCGGACCCGATGAACAGTTGCTTGAGATCATACCCGGATACATCCTTCATCACCCGTCCGCCCAGCCGCAATACCTCCCCGCCCGGGATCACCACCTCCAGCCCCAGCACGTAATCCCGCGTCACCCCATATTTCAAGCACCGCGGCCCGCCTGCGTTGGTCGCCACGTTGCCCCCGATTGTGGACATATACAGCGAGGCGGGATCCGGAGGGTAGAACAACCCATAGGCCTCCACCGCCTTCTGAAGCGTATGGGTGATCACCCCCGCCTGAACGACCGCTACGCCATCGGCCGGATCGATCTCCAAAATCCGGTTCATCCGGGCCAGGTTCAAACAGATCCCCCCCGCCATCGGCACAGACCCACCCGCTAATCCCGTTCCCCCACCCCGGGGAACCACGGGCACCCTGGTCTCTTCGGCTATGCGAAGCACCCAGACCACGTCAGCCGTCGATTCCGCATGAACCACCACCTCCGGCCATCCCTCCGCCCACGTGGCATCGTACCCATATACCAGCCGATCCGCCGGATCGGTCGCGATTTGATCCGCCCGCAGACGCTCCCTTAACCGCCGGATCACCCCATCGATGGCTCGAGCCACCATCCCTTCCCGAATCCTCTGTTCGAGCGTGTCTGAAAACTCGCTCTGGGGAACTACTGCTTCATCCCGATTGGTTTTGAGGATAGGAGAGGGTGCGGGCCAATGGCCCCACCCCCCTGGATCCCCCCTCCCCACGGCCCGAAGGGCCGTGGGGAGGGGGGATCAAAATTTTTTGGCCGAGCTGCGCACCTTCGGCGCGCGGCTCAGCCCCAAAAGCCCCTTAGGAGAAAACCGATGGTGAGACGCCCATATCCGTATTGTGTTGCGTGAGCACGGCTGAATCGCTCCGATTGGTTGAGCCGCGCTTTCAATAAGCGTTCGGGCTGCGCAGGCTCAGGGTCTGAACCAGGGTGCGCAGGAGGATCTTAACGTCCAGCCATAGGGACCAGTTCTCCACATACCACAAGTCGTACTTGGTCCGCTCCGCAATGGAAGTGTCCCCTCGTAGACCATTGACTTGAGCCCACCCGGTGATGCCGGCCTTCTCCCGATGGCGTTCCATGTAGCGAGGGATCACCCGGCGGAACTGCTCCACATAGATCGGACGCTCCGGACGGGGGCCCACCAAGCTCATGTCCCCCAGCAGGACGTTGATCAGCTGGGGCAGCTCATCCAGGTTCAATCGTCGCAGGATCGCCCCCACCCGGGTCCGCCGCGGATCGTCCGGCCGGGTCCATCCTGGCCCATCTTTCTCTGCATCCGCCCGCATCGATCGGAACTTCAACATCAGAAACGGTCGCCCATCCAACCCCATCCGCTCCTGCACATAGAAAGCTGGGCCCGGGGAATCCAGTTTGATCAAGATCGCGATCAGCAGCATCAAGGGGGAGAGCAGGATCAACCCGAGGCTCGCCCCCACGATGTCCATCGCCCGCTTGAGGACCAGCTTCCAACCCCGCTGGGCCACATCCCGCACCGTCAGCAACGGCAGCCCGCCCAGATCGTCCAGAGACGGTTGGGTGGCGATCAGTTGGAAGATATCCGGATAGATTTTGATCGAAAGGTTGCTCCGGTCGCAGAGGGAGATCAGGCGTAACACTTCGCCGTGGGGGGCCTCGGGGACAGCGATCAGTACCTCATCGACATCCCGCGCGTAGACCAGATTCGGAAGATCCTCAGCAGTCCCGATCACCGGGACCCCCGCCACATGGGTGGCGCCGTCACCATGCAAGGCGACAACACCGATGACCTCATAACCGAACCATGGCGCGTTCTGGATTCGGCGGATCACCGCTTCAGCGGCATCCCCTGTCCCCACGATCAGCATGCGGCTGCGATCCCAACCCCGCGCGCGCAGCATGCCCCACAGGCCGCGCACGAGCATCCGTCCGATACTGATCCATAGGATGCCTATGGCCCAGGCGTAGAAAACCATCGCCCGGGGATAATCGAAGGCCAAAATCGTCTCCTTGAAGGCCAAGCTGACCGTTGCAACGGTGAAGATCATCGCCAGGGAGAAAGCCCCCGCAACCCGCGAGATCTCATCCAAGCGAGAGGTGGCCCGCCCGAGATGATATAGACGATGGAAGAAGAACAGCACCGCCGTCCACACCAGCAGGACGCCCAGCATCGGAAGGTATTTCTCGAACCCCCCGATGTTCTGGGGCGGATAAGGCCATGACAGCCGGGACCGCACCTGATAAGCTGTATAAAAAGCGAAGGCGGTCCACCCCAGATCGCTGAAGAGCAATAAAGCGCTCAGCAACCAGCGGGCACGCTTCCTGCCCATCATCACCCCCCTTTCTGCTGTGCGGTGTTCCGCATCCCAGGCGATGCAACGACCCACCCACAGGCCTTCAAGGTCAACATTTCGCGTCCTTGAGATCCCGTCGCATCTCCATCCAAAGCCGCCAACCCCCTTTCAGCACCAGCCCAACCCTCACCAAGAAGTCCAGCCAGCCTGGGGTGGTGGATCGATAATGCTTCCGATAGAAGATCCACATCGCCCGGTTGAACTCATAGCGAGCCCGCGGGCTCATCCGGCTGGACGCCCGCTTGACGTGGAGAACGACCACCTCAGGGTAATAATAGATTTTCCATCCCGCCTGCTTGATCCGATAAGCCCAATCCAGGTCTTCCCCATACATGAAAAACGACTCATCCAGCAACCCCACCTGCATGATGGCCTCGCGGCGGACCATCATAAAGGCCCCCACCACGGAGTCCACTTCATACGTTTGGTCGGGATCCAGGAAGGTCAAGTTATAGCGGGCGAAACGCGGGCTCCTCGGGAACAACCGGCTTAATCCGGCGAATCGATAGAAGGCGACCTCCGGGGTGGGGAAGCTGCGACGGCAGGCTAGATCCAGGGAGCCATCGGGCCGCACGATCTTCGGGCCCGCCCCTCCGGCCTCCGGATGGGCGTCCATGAAGGCGACCATGCGCGCCAATGCATCCGGCGGCACCTCCGTGTCCGGATTCAGCAACAAGGCGTAACGCGGTCTGGGCTCTACGTTTGGGACCCCAAAGCCGAAGGACCGAAGGCCCAAGTTGTTGGCGTAGGCGTAGCCGCCGTTCACCGGGCTGCGGATGAGCCGAACCTGCGGGAATTCCCGCTCCACCATATCCGGGCTGCCGTCGGTGGAGGCGTTATCCACTACGCAGATCTCGAAAGTCACCCCCTGGCTGGCCTGCACTGTCTGCAGGCAGCGCCGTAGCAATTCCCGGGTGTTGTAGTTGACGATCACCACTCCTACGTCCAGCCCAGGCATCGCCACAACCTTGCGTTTGCATTTTGGAGATCGGCGGCTGGGAGCCGTTGGAGGCAGCCCTCTACAGACGACGAATAAGGCCACCCATCCGAACGGCCCCACCCTCCTTTATCCTCCCTCCCCACGACCAAAGGGCCGTGGGGAGGGAGGATAGATATTTGGGCGCGAGCCGGACGCCTTCGGCGCCCAGCTCGTCCCCTACAGGGACCCAAACCCAAAATCCAATCCGGAAGGAACACTAGCGAAGCTCACCAACAACTACCAACCGGTGGGTATCCACTAAATAAGGATAGCACGTGATCAGTGTGACCACCGGCTCGCGGGTGGGGGCCATGACCTCTACCTGGGTCGGAAGCACGACCTGCTTCTGGACCACCACGTACCGATACGCCTGGTTCCCTGCATAGACCCAGATCTCATCGCCCGGCCGAAGCTTCTCCAGATCCCGGAAGATCTCCCCATAGATGTCATTGTGAGCAGCCAGCACCATATTTCCGCGCTCCCCCGGGTTCGCCGTCCCAGGGTGGTGCCCCACGCCCTTCTTCAGCGCCTCCCAATCGGTCCCCGGCACGATGGGCGCATCGACCCCGATGGCTGGGATCACAATCCGCGTCGGGCTGCGGGGTCCCGGCGTGATCGGCACCGGGGTGGGCAGCGCAGCGACCAGGGCTCGCAGGTGCTCGGGGATCTCGTCAGGGTTCGGAGCCGGCCCTCCCGGCGCCGTCGGTGGGCGGTGCCCGCCCGGCAGGACGATCGCCTGGATCAACGGGGTGGGCGACGGTGTCGCCCGAGCAGCCGCCGCCTCCGGCTGCAGTCCGCGCATCGTTTGCCAAGAGAATAGAAGCAAAGCGACCGCGCTTAAAACCGCCGCGATCTCAATCCCCAGCAATATGCGATCCCGCCAAGCTGACCACGATGGGCGCGGGAGACGGATCCGAATCCATGGCCGACGCGCTTCCCATTCCACTTCAGAATGGTAGGCCGGATCCGGAGAAAGCGTCTGGGGCTCCGCCCCGGGAGACGTAGAGGTCGGAGAGGACGCTTCTACCGGTAAACGCCCCTCCTGAATCCAGCGCTTCAGGCGGATCTCCCGACGCTTGAGGGCCAGGGCGCGTTCTAAATCCTCAATGCGCGGCTCTTTCCCCATCTCGTCCTCTCCCCCCATGCGCCTTCGCCGGCTGGGAAGCTAAACGGTCGTCCCCGCTCAGCCGGCCTTCCGATCCAGGATTCGATCCTCCAGCCGCATATAACCGCGGATGAGATGGCCCAGGGCGAACCGGATGGGCTCGGGCGGCCATGGGATCACCCGCCGGTTCACGAAGAAAAGATCCGTGAGGGCCGTCCGGCGCTCCAGGATCAGGTCCCGCACGATCTGACCGTTCATCGTCGTCAGGGCCACCCCGTGGCCGATGCATCCCAGCGCATAAACGGCCCGGTGGTCCCCTAGATAACCGATCGCCGGGGCCATATCCACGGTCACCGAGACCGGCCCACCCCATCGGTGCTCGATCCTCACCCCTTGTAAGGATGGGAAAACCTTGGGGATGTAGGCTTCCAGCTCTCGGAAAACCCGCTCGTTCTCGTCCAAGTTCATCTGTTTCCCGAAGGGAACACCCACATCGCCGCCGCCCATCAACAATCGATTGTCCGGCGTCAAGCGGTAGTAATGCACGAGATTCCGGGCATCCTCGATCCCTTGTCGGTTCCGCCATCCGATTGGCCCCAGGCGCTCCGGGGAAAGGGGCTCCGTCAGCACGATATAGGTGAACGCCGGGACCTGTTTGCGTCGGAGGGGCGGGAGCAGATGGGAATAGGCGTTCGTGGCGAACACGATCTTCGCCGCCCGCACGGTCCCTTGTGGAGTGCGCAGCAGAAAGCCCTCCGGGCGGCGCTCGACGACGAGAACAGGGCTCTCTTCATAGATCCGCACGTTCAAGGCCTCGGCCGCCCGCTTCAGGCCGCGAACGTATTTTACGGGATTCAGAAGGGCACAACGGGGCTCCCACCACGCCCCCAGATACAGGGGGGAGTTCACCTGCTCCCGCACCGCCGCCGCGTCCAGCCACTCGATCCCCTCTAATCCGAGGCGGTGGGCGAGTTCGATTTCCTCTTGGATCCGTCGGACGTAAGCAGGCGAGGTGGCCACCCGCAGGAACCCCGGCCGCTCATAATCGCAGTCGATGCTGTAACGGGCCACCAGCTCCCCTACGTAATCCACCGCCCGCTCCATATAGCGGTGGGCTTCCGCGGCGGCCTGGCGGCCGAAGCGCAGGGCGGTCAGCGAGAGCGTGAGGCCGAAAAGGGTCATGGCGAAGCCCGCGTTGCGGCCGCTGGCCCCATAGCCCACGAACGCTTGCTCCAGCACGGCGACAGTCAACCCCGGCTCGGCCTCCTTGAGATGCAAGGCAGCGGAGAGGCCGGTGAAGCCCGCGCCCAGGATGGCCACGTCCGCCCGCTCCTCGCCAACCAACGGGGGATTGGGTGTGTAGGACCCCGCGGTGAGAAGCCAGAAGCTCTGGGCGCCCATGCGAACGCCTCCTCCGAGAGGGGATCGAAACGGCGCCTTCCCTCCTCCCCGCGTGGGGAAGAGGGAAAGGGGATGAGGCGATTCCTCGGCGCATCGCTGACCCTATGATCGAACAGCGACCGCGAACACCTCTCGCTCGAAGAACCAGCGGAAAGGGATCCAACGGAAAGCGATATGACGCAAGACGCGGAAGACCCAGTTTTCCTGGCGGTTCTGAGGCGGGGTGGCCAGCCAGACCTTCACCCGGCGGAACCCAGCCCGTCGCAACGCCCACCACAATCCGATAGGCCCTTGCTCGTTGACGTGGACCGCTTCATTGATCGGGACGTTCAGGCGGCGCGGGTTCGGCGGGTACAGATGCCCCAGGCCTTGAAGGGTGCGGACCAAGCGGACTACGGGATAGGCGTAGGCATCGTACCAACGATTGGGGGCCGTGTGAATGACCAGCATCCCGCCCGGTTTCAGCACCCGATACGCCTCCCGTAGGGCCAGGCGCAGCTCCCATGGGAAAAGGTGCTCCACCACATCGAACATCAGCACCCGATCGAACGTCGAGGGAGGAAAGGGGAGAAATTTGGCGTCGGCCTGGGCCAAGCCGGCCGGGGCCTGCAAATCCCCTGCCCGACGCAGAAGATCCGCGGAGAGCCGCACGGCCGCCTCCGCGTAATCGATCCCGACGGCATAAGCCCCCAACCGGGCACAGTAACGGACGATCTCCCCGCGCCCGCAGCCCACGTCCAGGACCCGCATGCCGGGCTTCACCTCAGCCACCGCGAAGGCCGCCTGAAGCCGCCGGGAAAGATGCTCCCCATGCGTGCGGAGGAATTCCTCGTATCCCTCACAGGCGGAGAGAAAATAATCCTCTCCGTAAAGCTGAGGGGGCAACGAAGGCCCGCGACTCGAAGTCGATTTTCGGATCAATGAGCTCCCACTCCAAGCAGGGATAAGAAGCGCGCGCTGGATCCTTCCTCCCTGCAGCCCGCTCTTCACGGTGTAGAGCGAGGGCCGCGAAAACGGATCCTTCAAGGAGGAAGCCCTTCAGCGCTCGCTGCTTCTTCAATTATAGAGAAAGACCTGGAGGTCGGCCCCGGGCGATCCGCCATCCGGCGAAGGCCACCAGCCCCCATCCGAGCAAATAAAGCCACCACAGGAACTCCTGGGGGCGCGCCCGGCCAATCGCCTCCCATCCGCCCGGGAGCGCGTGCAACGCCGGAGCCATCACAGTGTAGAGGGCAATGAACGCCCCTAGCCCCCCGATCGCGACCGACCATCGGTCGAGCCGGATCGACCATCCCGCCTCGCTCCGGCGGGCCATCTCAACCCCCACCGCCATCATGAGCGCGGCAGCCAGCATGGGAGCCCAAACGGGCCCCCACCACGGCAAGGGGATCAGAAAGAGGAGATCCCAATCCCCCAAGGAGGCAGGCCAGCCGATGAACACCCGGAGCCAGGCGTAATATAGGATATCCCAAAGGCCCCAGGCGTATATGAACAGGCCCCAGCGTGCTGCGCCGGTACGACCCGCCAGCCAGCCGGCCGTGAACAGCATCGCCAGGGTGGCGATCTCCCGGCCCAGCTCGATGGGGGTGAGCCAATCCGGCTGCGTCGGCGCATCCCGTAGCAGATCACGGATCCCATAAACTTGACGCAAGTAGACCACCACCGCGCTCTCGACATAGGCCATTGCCACCACGAAGAGGCTCAAGACCAACAGCCGCTCCTTCCATCCGGACATCATCACCTCCCGACCGCGGAGTGTGCAGCGAGGCGCCCGGGATCGGAGCAACTTCGGCAGCCGCCTCATCATCCTCCTAAAGCGTTTCCCCTTAAAGGCCCAGCAATGAACGCAGCTCCCCCCAGATCGTCTGCGCGCATGTTTCCCAGGAGAACCGCTTTCGGTTGGCATGGCCTCGGGCGATGAGCGCAGCGCGGAAGTCCGGATCACGAGCCAGCCGGTTCAAGGCCTCCAGCCATGGATCCGGATCCTCGGGGGGCAAAAGGATCGCGCCGTCCCCGGCCACCTCCCGCAAGCTACCGTTCGGGGTGCAAAGAACCGGCACCCCACACGCTTGGGCTTCCAGGATCGGGAAGCCGAACCCCTCATAGAGCGAGGGGAACAGAAAGGCCTCTGCCTGGCTGAGCAGCGCACCCCGGCTTTCATCGTCCACATAGCCCGTCAAGACCAATCGGCCCTCCCAAATCGGATCCCGACGCATGCGCTCGAAGGCAGGATCCGCCCACCCCGCCTTCCCCACGATCACCACCTGGCCCTCCCAGCCCTCGGCGATCCAACGGGCGGCCACCTTCAAGATCAGGCTGAAGTTCTTCCGAGGGTGAACAGTTCCCACAGAGATCACATAGGGCCGGCGGATCCCGAAACGACGCAGGATGGGCTCCGGGTCCTTCGGGACCGGTGGGGGATCATAGCCTGGGTAGGCGACCACGATTTTTCCGGGAGGGATCCCGTAGAAGCGGATCAGATCTTGTCGCGTGGCCTCGGAATCCGCGAACACCACACGGGCCACCGTGGCGCTCCAGCGGGTCGAAAGCTCCAGGTAAAGCCGTTGGAAAGGTGGATGCGCCCACGGGAAATAACGATAACCCAGGTCATGGACGGTGACCGCGCTGGCGGGATGGTAAAGTGGGATCACGTGGGCGGGGACAAAGAGGGCCGTCGGCGGGTGACGGATCATCTCCCACGAGAGGCGGAGATGCGTCCACAAGCGCGGAAAAGGGATCACCCGATGCTGGCACCATGGAGAGTCCGGGAAAAGCCCCTTGGGGGGCGGTTCCCGGAAATACAAACGTAGCTGGACCCCCTCCTGCTCGGCCATGGGGATCAGCGCGCGGGTCACCGCCTGGGCGTAGCGCTCCACACCCGTGGGATGAGCGATTGTGGTTCGGCTTGCATCGATGCCGAGGATCAGGCGGCGGGTCATGGCGGATCAAGCCTACTCCATAGATGCCGTTCTCACACAACGCCGATACGGATATCGGTGGTTTCCTCCCGGGGGCTTTGGGGG
>DATMAC010000195.1:0-4247 GCA_035573655.1 Thermoflexus sp. | reverse complement strand
TTTCTCCCCCCTCCCCACGGCCCTTTGGGCCGTGGGGAGGGGGGATCCAGGGGGGTGGGGCCCTTCCCCACTGACAGTCAGAGCAAGTTTTCAGACACTCTCTCAGACCCTAATCGGAGGTTCCCGATGGAGCAGCGCCCTCGTTTGCTGGATCGGATCCACTGGCTGGGCCATGACGCCTTCCGCATCGACGGCCCACCCATCATTTACCTGGACCCATGGCAGATCCCCGCGAACGCGCCGAAGGCGGATCTCATCCTGATCAGCCACGAGCACTTCGATCATTGTTCTCCCGAGGACATCAACCGCCTGCGCAAGCCAGAGACGGTGATCATCGGGAACGCGGCCGCGGCCGCCAAAATCAAGGACGCCCGTGCCATGCGCCCCGGCGAACGGCTCTCCCTGATGGGTGTGGAGATCGAAGCAGTGCCAGCTTACAACATCAATAAACGCTTCCATCCCAAAGAGGCCGGCGGGCTGGGGTTTGTCCTCACCATCGAAGGAGAACGCCTCTACTTCGCCGGGGATACCGACTTCATTCCGGAAATGAAAGAGATCCGCTGTGACATCGCCCTGCTCCCCGTCAGCGGGGTCTATGTGATGACTGCTGAGGAGGCCGCCCAGGCGGCAGCAGCCATCGCGCCGAAGGTGGCGATCCCCATGCACTACGGCGGGGGTGTGGCCGGCACCGATGCGGACGCCGAGCGGTTCCGCTCCCTCTATTCCGGAGCCGTAGTGATCCTGAAACCGGAACGGTAGCAACAGATGGCGATGGGAAATCCGGGGGCGGACCGCCAGCAGGAAGCGAAACGATATGCTCGGCTCCGCCGTCGCCTGTGGCTCTTAGAGATCGGGCTTTTCGTCGGCTACGACTTCCTCTGGATTCTATCCGGCCTCGCTTCCGCGATGGGCGAAGCGTGGGCCCGGGCGTTCCCCTTCCCTTTTGATGCCATAGGGATGGCCGTGGCCTTCGGCGGGGGTTGGGCGTTGTTATCGCTTCCCCTCGATTTCTACGGCGGGTTTCTCCTCCCCCATCGCTTCGGCCTTTCCACCCAAACCTTGAGCGGGTGGATCAGCGACCGGATGAAAGCCTGGGGGCTCGACGCGGGGATCGGGCTTCCCTTGATCGGGGGGCTGTACTTGGCCTTCCGGCGCTGGCCATCCACATGGTGGGTGCCCGTGGGATTTTTCTGGATCCTTTTCACCATCCTCCTCGCCCACCTGGCCCCGGTGCTCCTGGCTCCGCTGTTTTACCGGTTCCGCCCGCTCCAGGATCCCGAGCTGAGCGCCCGGTTGATCCGCCTCGCGGATCGAGCCGGTGTCCGCATCGGCGGTGTTTTCACGATCGATATGAGCCGACGAACCCGAACCGCCAACGCCGGGCTGATGGGGCTGGGCCCAACGCGACGGATCGTGGTGGGCGATACCCTGCTTCAGGGTTACACGCCGGATGAGATCGAGGCAATCCTAGCACACGAGCTGGCCCATCACCTACATCGGGATATCCCCTTCGGCCTGGCCTTCACAAGCCTCCTGAATGGGATCGGACTCTTCCTCGGGGCCCAGGTGCTGCCGTGGATCCTCAGGCTCCTGAACGTCCCGCGCCTGGATCGCCCCTCCAGCCTGCCTGTGTTGGCCCTGGGGGCTTTCCTCTTCAGCTTAGCCACGATGATCCCCACCAACGCTTGGTCTCGCTGGCGGGAATGGGAAGCGGACCGGGAAGCGATCCGTCTATGCGGGCGACCGGAGGCCCTGGCCGCCGCCCTGCGGAAGCTGGGGGAACAAAACCTGGCGGAGCTCGACCCCGAGCCTTGGGTGGAATGGATCTTCTACACCCACCCGGCGCTGGGGAAGCGGATCCGCGCGGCGGAAGCAATGGCGCAACGCTGCTCTCATTCTTAAAGTGTGCTAAACTTGGATCAAGCCAAGGTGCATAAAAAGGAGGTCCGCCGATCTCCTGATGCAAAAAGACTCTATTCAGGAAGGTCAAGCGCGGGCGTTAATTATCCAAGGCGCTGCGCGGCCCACTTCCTGAAGATGTAGATTGCATGGATTTTCTATGAGGGGGCGGGCCGCTTACGCGGCCCGCCCCCTCATAGAATAGAAAGATCCAGTTTAAAGCCCTATCTCGAACTTTCACAGCCCTTTTTATCTTTGCGACAAGGCAATGTAAACCCATCAGGAGCATCCGCCATGACCCATCGCACCTTGTTGATGATCCCTGGCCCTGTCGAGGTGGACCCGGAGGTCCTGGAAGCGATGGCTCGTCCTCCCCTCAGCCACATGTCCACCGCCTTCGCCGCCCTGATGCAGGAAGCCCTCGCCGGCTTGAAGGAAGTCTTCGACGCCCCGGATGGCCAGCCGTTCCTGGTCGCGGGATCGGGGACCCTGGCGATGGAAATGGCCTTGGCCAACCTGGTCGAGCCCGGCGATCGCGTGGTGGTGGTGGACACCGGCTACTTCGCCGCGCGGATGGCCGAGCTGGCTGAATGGCTGGAGGCCGAGGTCGTCCGGGTGACGGCGGAGCCCGGAGCGCTCCCTGATGATGCGCAGGTCGAGGCCGCGCTCCGGGAAGGGGCCAAAGTCCTCACAATCACCCATGTGGACACCTCAACGGGAGTGGTGGCGCCCGTGGAACGATGGGCCGCTCTGGCCCACCGCTACGGCAGCCTGGTGGTCGTCGACGGTGTTTGCGCGGTGGGCGGCCAACGCTTCCACCAAACCGCATGGGAAGTCGATGTCGCCCTCACCGGCTCCCAAAAAGCCCTCGCGGTCCCTCCGGGCCTGGCGATCGTCGTGGCCCGCCCGGCTGCCTTGGAGGCCTACCGTCGCCGGCGAACCCGCACCCGCTCGTATTATGCGGACTGGGGGAAGTGGCTTCCGGTGATGGAGGCGTTCCAGAACGGCCGCCCCGCCTATTTCGCCACGCCCGCCGTCAACCTCGTGGCAGCGATGGCCGCCTCCCTCCGCCGCATCCGGGCGGAGGGAATGGAAGCCCGGTGGGCGCGCCATGAGCGGATCGCCCGCGCCTTCCGGGCCGGGCTTCAAGCGATGGAGCTGGAGATCGTCCCCCGGGATCCCGCCTGGGCCGCCGTCACCTTGAGCGTCATCTATTACCCGGATGGGGTCGACGATCGCCTGCTTCGGGAGATCGAGCAGGCCGGCGTGACGGTCGCGGGGGCCATCCATCCGGCGCTGCGCGGCCGCTCCTTCCGGGTGGGCCATATGGGGGAGATCGGCCTGCCGGCTCTCCTCCAGACCCTAAGCGCGATCGAGATCGCCCTGCGCCGCCTGGGCCACCCCGTCGCCCCGGGAGCAGGGGTCGCCGCAGCCCAAGCGGAATGGACCCGCTAAGGGTGTTCATCCAGGGGCGATCATGGGATGAGCCGTTCGTGGGGGTGTGGACCACCCCGAGGGGCTCCACATCCCCACGAACAATTTCCTCCGGAAGGGGCCTGCCCCGCCCCAAAACCCTCGAGGAACCTGCCCCATCGGCTCCCCATGCGAACCCTCATCCGAATTCCCTGTCAAAAAGCACTATTTACAATCCCCGAAGCGCAAGAAACTTAAATTGGATCGGATGAGCATATTCTGAAATTCCCATTCATCCCGCACAACCCGAGCCCCATGGATCAATGGGAGGCTGAGATGAAAATTTACATTAATCGGGACTTGTGTACAGGAAGCCTCCCCTTCTGTGTTCGATGCTTTGCCTTCCTCGCTGACCATCCGCTGGGGGTCGATCGCCCCTGCATCACCCAGATTCTGATGAACAACGGAGAGACGGTCACCTTCGTCATCCGAACGGAAGGGGAGACCGTGACGCTGACGCTGGATGAGGCCACCCGGGAGCGAGTCATCACCGAAGGTTGGGATGCCCTCGTCCCATTCGTCCCCTCGTTCTTCCGAGCTTAAACGGCCATGCGCAAGCGGGTGCCCCAGCCCCATGTGAGGGATCCATGCTGAAGCGAAAGGGCTGTCCTTTCCTTGAGGACCTTTGGGATGGGATCTTCCGAGTTATAATCAGCCCTCGTCGTTCTGCTGCAAGTTGAGCAATCTAACGACCTGCGCTTCACCTGCGCCGCGAAGCGCAGGGGGGCGGCGTCAGGTGGAATACTTCCTGGCTGGCGTGGCCAGCCTTCCCACCGTCTGAAAACTGCTCTGGGTAACGACCTGCCCTGTCAGTGGGGAAGGGCCCCGAAGAGGGGATAAAAAGCATTTAGGGGGCGAGGCGGGCGCCCAAGGCG
>DATMAC010000194.1:0-6658 GCA_035573655.1 Thermoflexus sp. | reverse complement strand
AATTCTTTGGGGGCTGGGGGCCGCCTTCGGGACCTGGCTCACCCCCAAACCAGATCTTCCCTACGGCCCGGAGGACTGCCGGAAGGGGGGATCAAGGGGATGGGGTTGGATGCTTCAATCCGGATTCGGGAGGTCACGGATGAGCGATCCTGTCATGGTGATGGAAAAAGTCGAGAAAATCTATCGAATGGGTAAGGTTGAGGTTCACGCCCTACGGGGGATCGATCTCGTGATCCGACGTGGGGAGTTCGTGGCGATCATGGGCCCTTCAGGTTCCGGGAAATCCACCTTGATGAACCTGTTGGGCTGTCTGGATACCCCCACGCGGGGTCGCTATTTTCTGGAGGGCCAGGATGTCTCCCGGCTCTCCGATGATCAGCTGGCGGAGATCCGCAATCGCAAAATCGGCTTCGTTTTCCAGACCTTTAACCTGCTCCCCCGGGCGACGGCCTTACAGAACGTTGAACTTCCGCTGGTCTATCGGGGCGCCCGGGATCGTCGGGCGCGAGCTCGACAGATGTTGGAGCTGGTGGGGTTAGGGGACCGCATGCATCATCGTCCGAACGAGCTCTCCGGTGGCCAACAACAACGGGTGGCCATCGCCCGGGCGCTGGTCACCGAGCCGTCGGTGATCTTAGCGGACGAGCCCACCGGCAACCTGGACAGTCGGACGGGGCGGGAGATCTTGGCGTTGTTCCAGCGGCTGAACCGGGAACGGGGGATCACACTGGTGGTGGTGACCCACGATCCGTTCGTGGCCCGCCACGCCGAGCGCATCGTGCGGATCCAAGACGGCCTGATCGTGGGCGATGAGTTGGTCCCATCGGAGGAACGGATCATCGAAGACGGAGCGTCGCCTTAAGTGCTGCGGGCCCCCTCGCAAACATGGGGGCTCGGTGGGATTTCGTATGATGGGTAGGCTACGCCAGCGGCCCACCCCACACCGAAATCCAAGAATCACTGTCGCAATCGAGCAATTAAGAGAGTGTCTGAGAAACGTGCAGGAAGCCCTGTCACGGTTCCGCCCTTCTCACGCCACGTCCATTCGGGTGTTTGGGGTTTCCATCGTGGGACTTTGGGGGCTGAGCCGCGCGCCGAAGGCGCGCGGCTCAGCCCCCAAACGATTTTTTCTCCCCCCTCCCCACGGCCCGAAGGGCCGTGGGGAGAAAAATATTTTTCCCAGGCGAAGATCCGCTGCGTAACGCCTATAATCAATGCAAAACGCTGAAGGAGGTGATCAAAATGCATCGCCCGCTCATTCGTACGGTATGGCTGATCCTTATGGGGATTGGGATCGCGGCATGTGGAAGCCCGGCTACGTCCACAGTTCCTTCGCCCACCCAACCCCCAGCTGCCGTTCCCCCTGCGAGCCCGCAGTTCACCCCGACCTTCACGCCTCCCTCCGTCTCCTCGGATACGGGGAGCGGGCGGGTGACCTTCACGGTCGTTCCCGAGGAGAGCGAGGCGCGCTATCGCGTTCGCGAACAGCTGGTCGGGGTCGATCTCCCCAGCGATGCGGTGGGGACCACCCGTGCGATCACAGGTGTTCTGGTCCTCGAGGGGAACCGCGTGGTGCCGGAGGCCTCCCGCTTCCAGGTGGATCTGCGCACGCTGACCAGCGACCAGGCCCGGCGGGACAATTTCATCCGGCGCAACACCTTACAGGCCGATCGCTATCCTTATGCCATTTTCATCCCCCGCGAGATCCAGGGCCTTCCCTCACCGCTCCCCACCTCCGGCGAGCATCGCTTTCAGTTGGTGGGGGATCTAACGATCCGTGAGGTGACCCGACCGGTCACTTGGGAAGTGAACGCTCGGGTGGAGGGGAATCGGGTGATCGCTCAGGCCCGAACCCAGTTCACCTTCGCGGATTTCAACCTGGAGCAACCCCGGGTGCCGGTGGTGTTAAGCGTGGACGAGCAAATCCGTCTGGAGATCGATATCGTGCTGCAGCGGGAATGAGTTCCGTGTCCTCTTGGATCCCTCGTTCCTTCCCCATACCCTCAGGCGGATCCAAGGGATGTGGGGAGGGAGAAGGTGGAATGATTTTCGGGCGGGGCCGCCGAAGATAGCCCTGCCCGAAAATCTCCCCCCACTGGCCCTCAGCGTTTCGAGTGCCCCGCGGAGGTTTGCCCCAGCGCATCGAGAGCGTTGAGATGGTGCGGTCCCTTTCTCGCCCACCCGGAGCGGGAGGAGGAGAGGGAAGGGATGGAGAGGCACGGACGTAAAGGCAGGTAGATGAAAGAGCCCTCTTGGACCTGTACATCGGCTGGGTGGGCGCGAACGGATACCCGCTGGCCGTTCTGCCAATTGTACAGAGCCATTCGGATAGCGGCCGGCTGGGCCGCGGGGGTCATCCGGACGCTGCGCATTTCGAAGAGGCGGGAGCCAAGGGGGATTTGATCGAAAGGGATCGCGCCATACCAGGGCGGGCCATCCGCCTGACCCAGGATGCGCCCCTCTGCGTCTACAACATGGAGAGCCAACGAGATGGAAGGGGCAAGCGGCCCTGATCGTTCCCACACAAGATCAATCTGAACCTCGGAGCCGCGCCGGCAAGCGGCGCCCCCTCGCAAGATTAAGCCTTCGGAAAAAATGATCTGCAACGCTTCGATGGTAACCTCCGATTTGATGAACACCGCAGTTTGGGGTCCGGCTTCTCGATAAACGGTGAAGAGGACAAGGTCCGCTTGCTCGATCTTTCGAACCAGCTCGGCGGGTTCCACCGGTTGCCCGCTGGCCTGAAAGGCGTAGCCCCGAGGTCGGTTGAAGGGGACATCGATCCGAAGGAGCTCCACGCAAGGCCGGATGGAGGAGTTCGCCGCGAAAATGGTTCCCGGGAGAAGGTGCCCTCCAAACACCAAAGCGCCCTCGGATCCCACAGGGAACATACGCCTCTCGTAGGCCAACCATTCCGGGAGGTTCACCCATACCGCTTGATGGATGGGCGCTGATGAGGAGATCTCCCGAACATGCCCGATGGGCTCCAGGGCACGGGCGTGGAGATCGACCTGCCGCAGGCTGAGCCCCCAAGCCATCAGGGCCACCCCGGCGAGAGCGAAACGGCGAAGGGTCCGAAGGCGGGCGGGAGACGACCCGGATCCTCCCAGTCGGCTTCCCCAGAAGATCGCGATGCCGATGCTCCCCAGGTAGAGCAGGCGCTGTCCATGAAGGAAATAGCCGGTGGGCAACAGCAGCGCCGATGGTGCGATCGCCAGGAGGAAGAAGAGAACGCCCATGCTCCCTGCCATCCGTCTGGAGGCCTCGGGCCTGGCGATCCAGGATAACGCGATCCAGGCCAACGCGAAGGACAGGGACCAATTCGATCGCTCCACGCCCAGCACCTGGGTTAGCCCAGGGATCAGGGGAAAAGCCAAGGCTTGAAGGGCAAAGCGGCCGCGCTCGATCAGGTTGACGACATCCGTAGTGCCGGGAGGCAATGTCCCTCGAGGCAGGATCTGATAAAGAAGGGCGTATCCGATCCCGGCAATGAGATAAGGGAACCAATGGCGACTGCGAAAGGCGGACAGGAAATCCACGCCTGCCAAAAACACACCCATTAAGATCGCTGTCTCGTGGTTCAGGACGGCTGCGAGAAAGAGGGCACTTAACAGCAAATGCCGGAGGTGGGCGGGAAGATTGCGGGCTGTGTAGATGATCCCCGCGCTTAGGAAGAAAAAGGCTTGCCATATGTGCAGCGAAAACGCTGGCGTAAGGATCGCTTGATAGTGGAAAGGAAGGAGCCCAAAGATGAGACTGCTGGCCAAGGCGTGATCCTTGAGAGGGCGCAGCTTGCGCAACAGGCGGAACAGCAAAGCGATGTTCGCCAGATGAAGGGCCACAGCGCTGAAATGGAACACGACGGCTGCGTGGGCTTTCGATATCTGGAAAACCAGGGAGGTCCATAGTAAGAACAGGGGGCGGTAATAAGCGTAGCCCGGGGAAGGCTGGATCAGATCCAACCAGGATCGGCCCTCCACGAGGGCGAGGTGAAGAAGATCATCATAAAAGAGGGGAAAGGACAAGCTCGCCGCATAGATCGCCCATGGCGGCAGAAAGAGGGCACACGCTTTCAAGCACAGATGCCATGTTCTTCTTATTGATCTTCGCGAATGAAATGGAGCAATCATGGCGCATTTCCAAAGCTTCGGTGGGTTTTGGCCCCCTGGGGGTTTTGGGGTGCGCCGGGCGCCGAAGGCGCCCGGCGCACCCCAAAATATCTTTTATCCCCCCTCCCCACGGCCCAAAAGGCCGTGGGGAGGGGGGATAAAGGGGAGTGGGGCCATGGGCCCGCACCATCCTTGATCCCACACACATTAGATAAGTGATCCTTTAGCAATGCGAAGGTCAATAAGCTCACAGCCGAGTTTCGGTCCCGGACCTCTGAGGATAGCGGGGAGGTTTTTATGTCGGGTACGGGCCGCTGGCGCAGCCTGCAGCTGTAAAAGATCGTCACAGCGTGTTACGGTTCGGTGCTCGGCATAAAGAGCAGTCCGCGGAGGACCTGAGTATAAATGCGCATCCGTTCCAGGCGCATGGGCCTTTTATGGCCCAACAACGCTTTCCCCCCCTCCAGGCCGATCTGCCAGAGGTACTGCCCGATCAAAAAAGCCCGCAGGGCGGCCGCCGCGATCGGGCCGTGATGTTTGCGGAAATAGCGGATCTTGCTGCGCTGGAAGGCGAGGTGTTGCACCGCGGGGACCTGATCGCTGCTGCGCCCGCCGTAATGGATCACCTTCGCGGGCGGATAGTAGAACACCCGCCAGCCGGCCGCGCGGATCCGCCGGCACCAATCCAACTCCTCCGCGTACATAAAAAACCCTTCGTCCATCGGCCCCACTTGCTCCACGACCTCCCGGCGGACCAGCATAGCCGCCCCCGTGACCCAATCCACTTCCTGGATCTCCTCGTCCGAGCGGTCCAGCACGTAGTAGTGGCGGAGGATGGAGCGGGGAGCGTAGGGCTGCCACCAAGTGCTCTCAAACAGAGCTGTCCAGAAAGTGGGGAACCGTCGGCGGGAGGATTGAACCGTCCCATCCGGGTTCAACAACTGGGGGCCCACCACTCCAGCTTCCGGATGGGCGTCGGCGAAGGCCACCAGGGCTTCGATGGCGCGATCCAAAACGAGGGTGTCCGGATTCAGCAGGAACAAGTAACGGCCGCGGGCGATCGCCATCCCCTGGTTGTTCGCTGCCGGGAAGCCGAGGTTAACCGGATTGCGCAGCAGGCGGACCTCTGGGAACGCTTCCCGCACCCGCTCCGGCGTCCCATCGGTGGAGGCGTTGTCCACCACAATGATCTCCCCTTGGAGGTCCCCCATCGCCTCTCGTGCCGAGGCCAGGCACGGGGAGAGCCACGCCCACACGTTCCAACTCACAATGATGATCGAGACATCCATCGCCTCGCCCGCATGCCGGATATCGTCATCGATCCCGCCGGAGGATCTGCTCTCCAATCAGTCGGAGGGCTTCCCGCGCGGGGCCGTCGGGCAGGCTCTGGAGCTGGGCCTGTCCTCGACGCACGAGGACCTCCGCTTCGGCGATGGCACGGGGGATGGCCTCGGAGTTCCGGATCCGGCGCACCGCTTCCTCGATCAGGGCCTCATTCCCGGAGCTCCCGGCCAGGATCTGCGGGATCAACGGGTCATCCGGATGTTCCTCCAGATAAAGCAGCACGGGGAGGGTGACCAACCCCTGGCGCAGATCGTTGCCGACCGGTTTGCCTAAAATCTGCGTGTCGCCCGTGAAATCCAGGATGTCATCCATAATCTGGAAGGCCATGCCCAAATCGACGCCGTATTGCCGCAGGGCCTGCACCTGCGGCTCCGGCGCCTGCGCGAGGACAGCGGCCGCCTCCGTGGCCAGCTCGAACATCGCTGCGGTCTTGGCGTAGATCCGCCGCAGGTAATCTTCCCGGTTAAGCATGGCGGCGCGGTTCCCGAATTGCTGGTGCAGTTCTCCCTCACAGATCGTCATCAGGGTGCGGGCGAAGATCGCCATCACGCGGACGTTCTCCGTCCGGGCCGCCAGGGAGGCGGCGTAGGCGAACAGATAATCCCCCGTGAGCACGGTCGCCGCAGGGGTCCAGATGGCGTTGAGGGTCGGCACTCCCCGGCGAAGCAGGGAGCCGTCGATCAGGTCATCGTGGACGAGGGTGGCGGTGTGCAGCATCTCAACCGCCGCCGCCAAGTTGATCAACGCTTCGTCCGTCGGCCGGTAAAGACGGCCGGTGAGGAGGACCAGGACGGGGCGAATGCGTTTGCCTCCCGCGGTGAGCAGGTGATCGACGGCGGTTTTCAGCGGCTCGAAGGCCAGCGGGATCTCCCGCATTCGAGCTTCAACGCGCTCCAGGTCTGCGCGGAGCCACTCTTGAAGCATCAACGATTGCGGATGGATCGATTGCGTGGTTAGCGGCATTCCCATTTACCCGGTTCAGGATGCGGCCGAAGAGCTGTGCTTATTGCTCCATTTTAAAGCAGTTCATCGGTTCCAGCATAGTGATTCGTCCAGGTGGTGCGTGGGATGCGCAGGCGCAGTGTGCCGATTGAAATCAGCCTGTTGTGGCTTTTGGCTGTTGCTTCGTCCAGATTTGTTTTGAGGATATGAGAAGGTGCGGGCCAATGGCCCCACCCCCCTTTCTCCCCCCTCCCCACGGCCCA
>DATMAC010000193.1:0-2632 GCA_035573655.1 Thermoflexus sp. | reverse complement strand
CGGCTCCGCCCCCAAAGCCCCCAGAGGGAAACCCCGGATATCCGTACGGAAGGGCGGAATCGTTCCATGGCTTCCTACCCATTTTTCGGACACCCGCTGAATCGTAAAGGCATCCCGGCCTGGCGGCGGAGCGGAGGCCCGGTGGGAGCGATCGATGGCCGGCCCGGCCAGGCCGAGGATTACCTTCCCCTCTCGATGTTGAACCAGCTCGAATATTGTCCCCGCCGCTTCTGGCTGATGTTCGTCTGCGGCGAGATGGAGGTGAACGCGCCGGTGTTGGAGGGACAGTACCAGCACGAGCAGGTCCACGCCGGGGGCCTCACCCGCGAGGCGGATGTCCTCATCCACCGCCGCGTCTACCTCTGGTCGGACCGGCTCCGGGTGGCGGGGTTCGCGGACGTGGTGGAGGAGCGGGAGGGGGTGTTGATCCCCGTGGAGTACAAGCACGGGCGCATGGGGCGCTGGTTGAACGACCACATCCAGTTGTGCGCGCAGGCCCTCTGCCTGGAGGAACGCACGGGGCGCCGGGTGGAGCGAGGGGCCATCTTTTACTGGAAATCCCGCCGGCGGCTCTGGGTGGAGATCACCCCGGAGCTGCGGGCTCGAACGGAGGCCGCGGTGGCCCACGCCTTCGCGCTTTTGGAATCCGGCGCCATCCCCCCGCCGATCGACCACCCCGCCCGATGTCGGGACTGCTCCTTAGAGCCGATCTGCCTGCCCCGCGAGGTCCGCTATCTGCGTTCAGGTGAGCTCCGGCCATGAGCACCCTTTACCTCACCGAGAACGGCGCCAAGGTGACCCGGGAGGCGGATTGCCTGGTGGTCCACCTGCCGGGCAACCCGGAGCAGGGGCAGCCCAAACGGAAGATCCGCATCCCCCTGATCCGGGTGAGCCAGGTGATCGCCTTCGGCAACATCACCTTCACGGCTTCGGCCCTGGCGGCGCTCCTGGAACAGCGGGCGGAGGTCTGCTTTTGCACGAGCCGGGGCCGGTTCCTGGGCCGGCTGACCCCGCCGATGGGGAAGAACAGCCTGGTCCGCTTGGAGCAGCATCGGGCCCACAACGATCCGTCGCGCTCCTTCTCGTTGGCGCGGCGCTTCGTCCAGGCCAAGCTGGCCAACATGCGGACCATGCTCCTGCGGGCCAACCGCAAGCGGAAGGATGCGGTGATCGCGGAGGCCGCCGAGGAGATCGGCGACTTGCTCCAGCGTCTCGAGGCGCTGGGCCCCGACGAAGCCCTGCCGGATCCGTCCCGCCCGCAGGCGGGGACGGCGTATGGGAGCCTTTTGGGGATCGAGGGGGCTGGGACCGCGGCGTATTTCCGGGTGTTCGGCCGCTTGTTGCGGGACGACTGGGGCTTCCCGGGCCGGCAGAAGCGCCCTCCGCCGGACCCGGTGAACGCCCTCCTTTCATTCGGATATGTGGTGCTGATGAGCTACGCCGCCTCGGCGGTTCACATCGTGGGGTTAGATCCGGATGTGGGCTTCCTGCATTCTTCTCAATATGGGAAGCCGGCCCTGGCGCTGGACGTGATGGAGCCATTTCGGCCGCTGGTGGTGGATTCCACGGTGCTGACCGTGCTGAACAACCAGATGCTGAAGCGGGAGGACTTCACGAACGAGCTGGGGGCCTGGTGGTTGAAGGACGAAGCCCGACGGATCTTCCTGACCCAATTGGAGGAGCGGTTGGACGCGGAGGTTGAGCATCCGGTGTTGAAGTATCGGACGACGTATCGTCGGGCGCTGGAGCTGGAGGTTCGCCTGCTGGCGAAGTGGCTGATGGGGGAGATCCCCGACTTCCAAGCCTTCACGACCCGATAGCCCATGGAGGCGATGAAGGGAGGGGGAGGATGAGTCCGCTGGGGGAGCCAACCCGCACGCTCTACGTGGTCGCTTACGACATCCCGGACGACCGCCGCCGGACGCGCGTCCACAAGATCCTCAGCGGGTTTGGGAAGTGGACCCAATATAGCGTCTTTGAGTGCTTTCTGTCAGAGAAGGAGCGGGTGGCGTTGATGGAGAGGCTGAAGCGGGTGCTGAAGGCGGGGGAGGACAGCGTCCGGCTCTACCCGCTCTGCAAAGCGTGCGTGGAGAAAGTGGAGACGGTGGGTTCGGAAAAGCCGAAGGAGGAGAGGGTGTTCATCGTATAGCGTGGAGGGACAGGCGGGGGCGGAGCGGCCGGGGCCGGAAAGGTTGCGAGCGGCGAAGCGGGGGCCAAAACCCCGGGGGGCGCTCGCAAACTCGAACCCCCATAGGTGGCGATCGATCGATCCGATCCCCCCATATCTGGCGATCCCGGTGTGGGAAGGCCGAACATCGGGGGGCTCGAATGGGGAGGTGCTCGCAGCCGTTAGGGATTTGGAAGCGGATGGGAAAAGGATACGGAATGAAGCGAACGGTTCGCAAAGGGACGGGCCGTTTTAGCCGCTTGACAATCCGTTGTCGGATCTGTAAAATGGTGACAAAATGAGCGCCAGATCTGGCGGCTTGAATGCGTGGAATCCCGACTGAGGGATTGAAACTGGCCAAAAATGAAGCCAAGGCCGCGGCGATCACGGCGCTTGAATGCGTGGAATCCCGACTGAGGGATTGAAACTAAGGATTGGAAAATTGCAAATATCGGCATCAGATAT
>DATMAC010000192.1:0-3080 GCA_035573655.1 Thermoflexus sp. | reverse complement strand
CGGCTCCGCCCCGAAACCCCCAGAAGAAAACTCGCTGCGTAACTCCGAAGGAGATCGGCCTCCTTATATCCTCGAGCGGAAAGGAGGGAGCCATGGAAGGGCTGATGATGGATTGGCCGCTCACCCTGCATCATTTCCTGGACCGCGCCGCACGCCTGTTCCCTCGCAAGGAGATCGCCACCCGCACCGCCGCTGGGATGCACCGCTACACGTACGCCGATTTCCATCAACGCGTTCATCGCCTCGCCCACGCCCTGAGCCGGCTCGGGATCGGACGCGGCGATCGAGTAGCCACCTTCGCCTGGAACACCTACCGCCACCTTGAAATCTACTTCGCCGCCCCCTGCATGGGCGCCGTCCTCCACACCTTGAACATCCGCCTCGCCCCGGATCAGCTGGTTTACATTATCAACCACGCAGAGGACCGCGTGATCTTCGTCGATGCCTCCCTGGTCCCGCTCCTGGAGCGGATTCGGGATCAGATCCCCACTGTCAAAGCCTTCGTCGTCATGAGCGACACCGGCCCGGTCCAGACGGCGCTGAGCCCCGCCTTGGATTACGAAGCGCTGCTGGAGGAGTCCCCCAACGCCCCATATCCATGGCCTCGCCTGGATGAGAACGCGGCGGCTGGGATGTGTTATACCTCAGGGACCACAGGGAACCCTAAGGGAGTCGTCTACAGCCACCGGGCGATCTTCCTGCATTCCCTGGCCCTCTGCCTGGCCGACACTTTCGGCATCTGCGAGCAAGATGTGTTGATGCCGGTGGTTCCCATGTTTCACGCCAACGCCTGGGGGCTACCCTTCGCTGGGGTGATGGTCGGCGCCAAGCTGGTCTTCCCCGGCCCGCATCTGCAACCCCGCGACATCGCAGAGCTGATCCAGAACGAACGGGTGACGCTGACCGCGGGCGTGCCGACGATCTGGATCGGCCTCTACGCCCTGTTGGAGCGGGAGCGTTATGATCTCTCCAGCCTTCGGGTGATGCCGGTGGGCGGTTCCGCCATGCCCCGGGCCTTGATCGAGGCCTTCGAGAAGCGCTTCGGGATCCGTGTGGCGCACGCCTGGGGGATGACCGAGATGACCCCGCTGGGCACGGTGGCGAACCTCAAGAGCTACATGGCGGATTGGCCCGAGGAGGAGCGTTTTGCGATCCGCGCCAAGCAGGGCATGCCGGTGGTCGGCGTGGAGATCCGGGCGGTGGATGAGCAGGGGCGCGAGGTGCCATGGGACGGCCGGACCATGGGCGAGCTCCAGGTCCGCGGCCCCTGGGTGATCCGAGCTTATTACAACGACCCGCGCACCGCCGAGGCGTTCCAGGATGGTTGGTTCCGCACCGGGGACGTGGTGACCATCGATCCGGAGGGCTACATTCAGATCGTGGATCGCACCAAGGACTTGATCAAGAGCGGCGGGGAGTGGATCTCCTCTGTGGATCTGGAGAACGCCCTGATGGCCCATCCCAAGGTGCTGGAGGCTGCGGTCATCGCGGTGCCGCACCCGAAATGGCAGGAACGCCCGCTGGCCGTGGTCGTCCCGCGGCCGGAGCATAAAGAAAGCATCACCAAAGAGGAACTGATCGAATTCCTGAAGCCGCGTTTCGCCAAGTGGTGGCTGCCGGACGACATCGTATTCGTGGAAGCCATTCCCAAGACCAGCGTAGGGAAGTTCGACAAGAAAGTGCTGCGGGAGCAGTTCCGGGAATATCGGCTGCCTGAGGGGCCAGCCTGATCTCAAACTGGGGGTTGCGGGGCGGGTACTCCTGCGATCCGCCCCGCAACCCATTCATCGGCATCGCTCACAAACACTTCACCAGCGCTCCTTGGAGGAGCGAGCCGCTCTCCATTTGTCTCCCCTCCTGACAGCCCTCCAGGCGACTGAGAGTAAAAGAATTCCCCTGTTCGTTATGATCCTATCCACCGCGTGAACGTCTCGATCGGCCGCCTGGGCTTGGCGCGGGGCGGCTCCGCAGGGAACCCGGCTAAGATCATCCCCTGGGGTTCCCAATCTGCAGGCAGCCCCAGGACCTCCCGCACCACCTCCGGGCAGAACAGGGGGGCACAGATCCAGCAAGCCCCCAAGCCTAGGGCGTGGGCCATCAGGAGCATGTTCTGGCCGGCCATCGCCACGCTCTGCACCGCCATCGCCCGCTCGGCCGCCTGACGCCGCTCATCCGGGTATCGATCCATCTCCGCCATCGAAAGGCAAACCACAATGGCCATCGGGGCGGAAACGATCCGCTCATAAGATCGGGTGATCTCTTGGATGATCTGCTCCTCTGGAACCCCATCCCGTCGTCGGTCCTCTTGGAGGCGTTCACCCATCGCTTGGGCCAGCCGGGCCCTCACGCTCGGATCCTCCACCACCACGAACCGCCACGGCTGGCGGTTGTGGGCGGAGGGTGCCCATCGAGCTGCTTCCAGCAGCGCCGTCACCCATTCCCGTGGGATCGGCTCCGGACGATACCGCCGGATGGAGCGTCGGGCACGGATCCGTTCCAGAAGGGCCCGGGCTGGAGCCGGGAGGCTTTCCATCAGGGGATCCATGGAAGATCCTGAACGCTATGGATTGCGTTGGCCCATCGCGCCAGCATGAAGAGCAGATCCGAAAGCCGGTTGAGGTAGGCGAGGATCCATGGGGGCACCGGCTCCTGCCGGTGCAGCGTCACCACCGCTCGTTCCGCCCGTCGGCAGACGGTGCGGACCACGTGGAGGGCCGCACTGAGGGGATGGCCACCAGGGAGGACGAAGACACGGGTGGGGCCGGCCACGGCCTCGCATTCGTCGATCCACGCCTCCATCTCGGCGATCCGCCCCTCCGGAGGAGGCGGCAACGCGGAGGTCCGGTCCGCCATCACGGGATCCAGAGCGAGGTAGCTTCCGATCACGAAGAGGTCCCGCTGGATCGTCTGCAGGCGTTCCAGCCATGGGGCTGGGATCCCCATCGCGCCCAAGTAGCCCAGCCAGGCGTTCAGCTCATCCACCGCCCCATAAGCGGCCACCCGAGGGTGATCCTTGGGAACCCGGGTCGGGCCCATCAGTTGGGTGGTGCCATCATCGCCGGTCCGCGTGTAGATCTTCA
>DATMAC010000191.1:0-11162 GCA_035573655.1 Thermoflexus sp. | reverse complement strand
ATCCCCCAGAACTTCCTCAGGGAGCTCGCCGCCTAATTTGATATCCACACCGCGTCCCGCCATGTTGGTGGCAATGGTCACCGCCCCCACCCGGCCGGCTTGAGCAATGATGCGCGCCTCCCGATCGTGATGCCGGGCGTTCAGCACCTCGTGGGGAACCCCATGCTCCAAGATGCGCCGGAGGCGATCCGTCTGCTCCACCCCCCACAGCTCCGCCAGGCGTTCCAGATTGGCCGAGGCCAGAGGATCCGGCTCCAGCCCCAGCGCCCGGGCCCAGGAGCGCAGCTTCCCCACGGGAAGCTTCTCCGGCGGCTGGCCGAGAGCCCCTCGGTCTTCCTCGGAAAGCGGGATGTCTTCCCCTTGGGCCTCTCGATGTCGCAGCGCGTCCTTCACCAGATCCACCAGCGCCAGCCAACGCACGCCTTCCGCCTGCAGGCGCTTGCTCAAATAATCTGAGGCCTCCACCGAGGTGGTCCCCACCAGCACCGGCCTCCCCAGCGCATGCATCCGAATGATCTCCCTCAGGATGGCCCGGTGCTTGGCCTCCTTCGTGCGGTAGATCACGTCGGGATGATCGATGCGGATCATCGGACGATGGGTGGGGATCACCACCACATCCAATCCATAGATCTTCTGGAACTCCTCCGCCTCCGTGGCCGCCGTGCCCGTCATCCCGGCCAGCTTCTCATACATGCGGAAGTAGTTCTGGATGGTGATGGTGGCATAGGTGACATTCTCCGGGCGGATCGGCACCCCCTCCTTGGCCTCGATCGCCTGGTGAAGACCATCCGACCAGCGGCGGTCAGGCATCAGGCGTCCGGTGAATTCATCGATGATCACCACCTGGCGGCCCTGCACGATGTAATCCCGATTCCGGTGATATAGGAACTGAGCTTTGAGGGCCTGCTCGAGGTGATGGATCATTTTCATCTGCTCAGGGGTGAGCTCCTCAGGCCGCTCGGGGTCGAAAAGGGGCTTGCCGATGAGCTGCTCAACCCGGTCGTATCCCGAATCCGTGAGGTGGACGGTGCGGTGCTTCTCATCGATCTCATAATCTCCAGGCCGCAGCTGCTTTACGATCTGCGCCCAGCGGATGTATTCTTCCGTTGCTTCCTCCGCCGGACCGCTGATAATGAGCGGCGTTCGGGCCTCATCGATGAGGATGTTATCCACCTCGTCCACAATCGCGTAACGATGCGGGCGCTCCAGCCGTTGGACCCGCGCCTCAAGGGTGAAGGCCATGTTGTCCCGCAGGTAGTCGAAGCCGAACTCGTTGTTCGTTCCATAGGTGATGTCCGCCAGATATGCTTCCTTACGAGAGACGGGGCGCAGCTGCGCGAAGTCTTCCTTCCCCCCATCGTAATCCGGATCGTAAATGTAGGCGTTGCCCTCCCCGGCCTGCAGCAGACCGACCCGGAGGCCCAGCATGTGATAGATCGGGCCCATCCAGCGGGTGTCCCGCCGGGCCAAGTAGTCGTTCACCGTCACCAGATGGGCCCCTAAGCCCAGGAGGGCGTTCAGATATAGTGGGAGGGTGGCGACCAGCGTTTTCCCCTCGCCGGTCTTCATCTCGGCGACCTTGCCGAAATGAAGGGCGATGCCACCCAGCAGCTGCACATCATAATGGCGTAATCCCAAAGTCCGTTTGGAAGCCTCCCGGACGGCGGCGAAGGCCTGAGGGAGGATTTCCTCCAGGACTGCCTCTTCAGCCTGGCGCAGCTCCGCCAATCGTTGCTTCATTTCATATTCCAACTGCGTACGCCGCTCCGGATCTCGCTCCACCAGCCAGGCCAGGTAAGCTCGGCGGTAAGCCTCCCGATGTCCGGAGATGGCCTCCGCGATCCGCGCCCGGAAGCGGTCCGTCATGGCGCGCAGCTCGGCGTCCGTCAGCGCCTCGAACTCCGGCTCCAGACGATTGATCGCTTCCACCAATGGGGCCCATTGGCGTAGCCAGCGATTCGATGGGTCCCCCATGATCTTCCCTAGCACCTTTTTCAGCATTGCTTTCCTCTCATCGCGTGAAGGTTGCGCTCAGAGATCAGAACTGCCCATGCGATCCTTTAACAAGTAGGAGCTACACAGTTCAGAGCTTGCGAGAGGAGGCCGAAGGGCCCCACGAGGAAACCGACTGCGTAACTCCTACTTATACTTAAGTTTAAACCAAATTCGTCCTCGCTGGGGGATGAAGGCGCCCGGCTTCATCCCCAAACATCTTTCCCCAGCGGCCCGAAGGGTTGTGGGGAGGGGAGAGGGGCCATCCCCAGGTTCGGATTACTGTATAATCGAGAAATACGCAAGGATGCGAGAGGCCATCTTCGACGGTTTCCTATGCGCCCCTGCTGTGGAAAGGGCGATATTCCTGGAGGTGTCCATGGTTCTTGATCTGGTGGTGGTTTTCGGAGCGCTGATCAGTGCGTATCTGGGGGGTCGCAGAGGACTGGTCAAACAGATCCTGAGCCTGGCCTCCGTTTATCTTTCTATGTTGATCGCCTTGGGCTTTCAGGATCTCTTGGTCCGCGCATTCGCCCAGGCTGTCGGTCTCGTCACGATGGAGACTGCTATCTTCTTCTTCGTTGTCATCTTCCTGATCACCTACATCGGCTTGGAGCTTATGAACTTCGCCTTCTACCGGCAAACCCGTCTGACAGCCCTGGGGTTGCTGGACGCACTCTTAGGTGGCCTCTCCGGGATCCTCTGGTGGCTGGTTTTGGTAGGCGCCATCCTGACTCTGATTTTCTATAGCCTTACGGTCCCTTGGACGTGGCGGCTTGCTCCGATCGCGGCCGCTCTCCGGGCCGACTTCCATGTTTCCGCGACACTCCCCACCATCGCGATGCTCTTCAAGAATTATGCCATCGCTCCGATACGGCTGCTCATGAATCCGCTCCCGGCCATCTTGACGGGATGGCCATGAGGAAATTCCCCTCCGTCGTTCTCGCGCAACGCCGATATGGATACAAGCGGTTTCCCCTGGAGGGACCGCCGGAGGATGCGTGGGTTCCTCTTCCGTCAAGCAGAATCGTTTAGACCCCTTTCTCTTTCAGGAGCTCCACCACACGATCCAAGATGACCTCCGCGACAGCGGCCTTGCTCATCAAAGGAAGAGGCTCCACCTTGCCCCGGGAATCAATCAGGGTGATCCGATTGGTCTCCACAGCGAACCCGGCGCCAGGCTCCATTACGTTGTTGGCAGCGATCAGATCGAGGCCCTTCGCTTGGAGCTTGGCCCGAGCGCTCTCCAGGAGATCCCCGGTCTCCGCCGCGAAGCCCACCACCACATGAGGCTTCCCATGCTGAGCCCGGCGCTCGGCTACCCCGGCGAGGATGTCCACTGTGGAGGCCAGCTCAAGGGTTAAGGCAGCGCCCTTTTTGATCTTCAAGGGTTGCGCATGGGCTGGTCGGTAATCCGCCACCGCAGCGGCCATCAACAGGACATCGGCCTCTTCACACTCCCGCCAGACCGCCTCAGCCATCTCCGCCGCGGTCCCCACATCGATGCGACGCGCCCCAATGGGCGTGTCCAGCGCCACCGGGCCGGTGATCAGAACCACTTCGGCCCCGCGATCCAACGCGGCCTGCGCCAGCGCGAAACCTTGCTTCCCCGAGGAGCGGTTCCCGATAAATCGAACAGGATCGATCGGCTCATAGGTGGGGCCCGCGGTGACCACAACCCGCTTCCCCGCGAGCGGCCCCTTGCGACCCAGGAGCCGTCGGATATGCCCTAGCAACTCCATGGGCTCCACCATCCGTCCCCAACCCTCCAGGCCGGAGGCCATGCGCCCGTAAGCGGGACCAGCTACCTCCACACCCCGGGCCCGTAAACGCTCAACGTTCTCTTGGGTCGCCGGGTGGGCCCACATCCCCGCATCCATCGCCGGGGCGATTAAGATCGGCGCCCGGGTCGAGAGGCACAACGTGCTGAGCAGATCATCCGCTAAGCCATGGGCCATCTTGGCGATGAAATCCGCCGTGGCTGGGGCGATCACCACCAACTCAGCTGCTTCCCCCAAGACCACATGGGGAAGCGCTGTTTCCGGAGTGGGAGTCCACAGATCGATCCACACCGGTCGACCGGTGAGCGCCTGGAAGGTCAACGGGGTCACGAAGCGAGTGGCCGCCGCGGTCATCACCACATCCACTTGCGCGCCCCCTTGGGTCAACTTGCTGGCCAGATCCGCCACTTTATAGGCGGCAATCCCTCCGGTGACCCCCAGGAGAATCCGCCGGGCTTTCAAAATCGAGATCGGCTCCACGTCCTCATCCCCTACTCCAATAGGATTTGCTCCCCCTCCACGCCGATGACCACCGCCAGGGACTCGATAGGCACGCCCAACGCTTGCAGTCGGTCGCGCCCTCCCTCGAAGCGCTTCTCGATCACCGCTCCGATCCCAATCACCTGGGCGCCGGCCGCCTGGGCCAGCCGGGCCAAGGCCAGGATCGTCGCCCCTGTGGCCAGGAAATCGTCCACGATCAGCACCCGATCGCCAGGCCGGAGATAATCCGCGGCCACGAGCAGCGTGATATCTCCGCCCTTAGTATGGGAGGGCGCGGTGGCGAAGAAAACATCATCTCCCATGGTAAGGGGCTTATGCTTGCGGGCGAAGACCAGCGGGACACCGAGCGCGTGGGCGGTCATGAGCGCCGGCCCGATCCCCGAGATCTCCGCAGTCAGCACTTTCGTGGGGTTAAGCGGACGGAAGCGCCGGGCGAGCTCCTGGCCGCACGCGGCGATCAGCGCCGGATCGATCTGATGGTTCAGGAACGCATCGACCTTGATGATGCCGTTCCCCAAATGGCGCCCATAGCGTCGGATCGCCTCCTTCAGGGCCTCCATTTGATCCTCCCTCCCAGCCTCGCATGGGTTTTATGGAAGAACCCGAACACGGGTCAAGATGAGACGTCGGGCAGCAGGATCCGCGCCCTCCCCGCTCACCGGAAGCCGCTCGCCGGTTTCCAGGGCATACATCCCGATCTCCAGTATATACTCGCCGGGCGGTATCCCCCTCGGCAGACGGAGCTCATAGCGATCCCGCAGCGGCCGCTTGGGGATCCAATGGGTGGTCGGGTAGGCTCCCTCCATGGGCACCTGATCATCCTGGGCCCAAACGGGGTTGCCCGTGGCGGGGTTGAAAGCCTCCCCGACCACATGGGTGAACACGACGTACGATCTTGGAATCGGTTCCTCAGCCTCCCAGAAAAGATCCAAAATCAGCACGCTTCCCGCTGTAGCTACCGGAGGATCCCCCTTCCGCACGCCGGACAGGCTATAGCCCAAAAACCGAATGTGGTCCCCTAAACGGGCGGACATCGGATGCTGGATCTCCTTCAGCGAGGGTGGGGCGATCGTCCGCTCGACCTGGAACTCCCCAATCGTGATCGGGGAAGCTCCCACCCCGTGAATTCGGAGCATATAGCGCCCAGAGGGAGTATAGGGAGTGATCTGGAGCTCCACCTGCCGACGGAGGATCCCGAACGATGGGGGGATCTCGAGATCCTGCCGGGCCAGGATTTCATCCGGCCTCCGAACCCACTCGATCCTCCAAGAGAGAGGCTCATTCGCCCGAACGTACAGCCCCACTCGAACGGTATCACCCGGGCGGAAAATGCGCCCAAGCTGATCATAGCCCAACAACGCCCCAGGTGGATTCGCCAGGAGATGGATTCGGTCATTATGCAGCATGTTTTGGAATGGGACCTCCGGCTCCTCTGGCGAGGGGGCGTAAAGGATCAGGGCGTTATGGCCAAAGGAGAAAGTCAGGGCGCGGACGAGATGAGCATCCAACCAGCGCTCGACCCATCCCTCTGGATCCTGGAGATGGCTCTCCACCCGCGCCAGCCAGATGCGAGGATGACGTGCAACAATGTCCCTCAGCTCCGCCTCCACACTCTCAGCGGAAACCTGGAGACCCAACCGGGGAACTTGGTAGACCGGAGGGCGGAGGGCAGATATCCCTGAACGGTCATATTCGTATAAGAACTCCGGAAAGCGATCTCCCGAGACCAAGATCACGCCATCTCCTTCCCGGGCGTAAACCCGGATGAGGTGTGCCAAAAGCGCACGATCCGCCTCCCAGTGGCGGGCCATGTAGTAATCCGGCAACACCGAGATAGTCAAAAACATCACCCCCGTCCCGCCGATGATCAACCACCCACGCGCCCCTTTCCAGCGCAGGAACCCCGTGAACGCCCAGGCCAGAAGAAGGCTGACCAGGGGAACGGCGTGGACGAAATAGCGAGCTTCAACCCGCGGCGTATAGAGAAACGATCGGGGTTGGGTCACCAGCCACACCGCTACCGGCTGGACAGCGAGCCCTCCGCCGAGCAGTAGCATGCGAAGAAGCGTGGAGGTTCGTTCCGCCGGGCCCCGAGCGGCCAAAACACGCGCCCCCAGACCGGCTGCGATCCCCACCCACACCAATGCCACGGGCCCGAGGAATCGCTCGAAGAAGGTGGAAACCCCGGTAACCCATACCACCGCGCTCAGGGTGAGCACAAACGTGAAAGATGAGGGCTCTGAGGTGGCGGACCAGGTGGCCATTCGCGGCAGCGCGATCGCCAACCACCCACCCAGCAAAGCCAACACCATCCCATAGGCGAAAAGGGCTCGGGACCATCGCCGCCGAGGGGAGACCAAGAACAAGAAAAGAACCTGGGGGATCAAGACGAAGACGGTGAGGTAAAGGGAGAGCAACATCCCGGCCGCCGCGAAGGCATATGCGACCCACCATCGGAGCGCATCAGGCGTCTCAGCGATCCGAAGGGCGAGATAGACTGTCAAGGCCACGCCGAGCGCGGCCAGGGAGTACATTCGGATTTCCTGAGACCAGTGGATGTGAAACCGTGAAAACCCCAGGAGCCATAAGGCCAGGAGGCCCGTCCATGGACCTCCTAATCGGCGGCCTGCCGGGCACATCAGGGCGACCGTCAGGAGACCGAAAGCGACCGAGAGGAAACGCGCGGGAAACTCCCCGTCCCCAACGAGGCGGATCCAAGGCCAGAGCATCCAGAAGTAGAGAGGAGGATGCGTATCGCTGGCCATCCGGAGGGTGGCCTCTACAAACCCGTGGCGAACAACCCAGATGGTGATCCCCTCATCCCACCAAACATTCTGATCGCCTAATCGATAAACCCTCAGGGCGAACGCCAACACCAATCCCAGTAACGCGAGGAACGAAAGAGAAGTCCAGCGCTCGCGCATGCGCCTACGCCTCGCTCTTAGCACTCGCATCGAATTTTCTGTGAGAAGGTGGGCACTTACGCGGCCCATCCCTCACAGAAAAGTCCACGAATCGAAAGCGCATCTCTAATAAGCCGTGGGAGTCGCGAGACAGAGAAGCGCCACGGCAGAGCACATGAAGGAGGTCGAAAACGACTCCTTCTAATCCACATCCCCACCGGATCCTTCCTCCTCCGTCTCAGCGCCCTCATCCCCTTCACCGGCCAGCTCCGGCATCGCCTTCTCGATCTCCTCAGGGCTCTGGCCTGCCTCCAGGCGCTCGATGACCTCCTCAAACTCGGGCCCGAGATCCCCGAGCTCTTCCCCAAGCTCCTGGGTCATCCGACGCATCCACCGGCCGATGGAGCGCGGATCTTTTTCGTCCACATCGCCGATCCAATCCGCATCCGCCAAGGCTTCCAGACGGGACTCCTCCGAGCGAAGCACCCGCACCCGCGAAATCAGCCGCACCAAGTTCCGGCTTCCACAGTGGTCACACGCCACCTGACTGTGATCCACTTCAGAGAAGGTGCGGAAAAACACCGTAACCCGACGGCGGCATTGCAAGCAACGATACTCATAGATCGGCATCTCCCCACCTCCTCTGCCCAAAATCTGTCCTTCATTATACTTGACTTAGACATCCGAGGATCGGACAGAGGTTTGAGAGCTCCTCCGGCAGCCCCTATCCCCGACATGATCATCCCGAAGGCCCGTACCACTTATTGACCTTCGCGTTGCTAAAGGATGGCGCAGGCCAACGGCCCCACCCCCCTGGATCCCCAAAATCCCCGAAGATCAATAGAACTGCACATCCTGTCCCGTATCCAGCCCGATCTCCAAGCCCCGAGGAAGGAGGCTGCCCATTCCCCCTGCTTCTGAAACTCCAGGTAAAATGAGAGACAAAACCGAATCCCGCGGAGTCCCATGAGCAACTCGAAAGATCTACAGGCATTAGAGGCCGTTTCCGAGGAGAACCCTCTCACGCTGGAGAAGCTGGCCCAACGCTCAGCCCAGCCTCTGATCGTGGTGATCTCCGGACCATCGGGGGCCGGCAAGGACTCCCTCCTTCGACGGATGAAGGAGCTTCAGGTTCCTTTTCATTTCGTCGTCACCGCCACCTCCCGCCCTCCACGCCCGGATGAGGTGGATGGGGTCGATTACCACTTCCTCTCCCGAGAACGATTCGAGGCCGGCATCCAGGCTGGGGAGTTCCTGGAATATGCGATCGTCTATGGGGATTATAAGGGCATCCCCCGCTGGGAGATCGACAACGCCTTGGCCAGCGGGAAGGATGTCATCCTGCGCGTGGATGTGCAAGGAGCGGCCACCCTCCGTCGTTTGATCCCGGAAGCCGTCTTCATCTTCGTCATCCCGGCCTCCCGGGAGGAGCTGATCGAGCGCCTCCGAACCCGTGGCACGGAGACCCCCGAATCGATCGACCGGAGGCTGCAGGCCGTTGAAGAGGAGCTCAAACATTGGGTGGATTTCGATTACGTGGTCGTCAACCGGGATCAGCATCTGGACGAAGCCGTGAACGATATCCTGGCGATTATCCGTGCCGAGCATTGCCGGGCACACCCTCGACGGGCACGCCTGGGACGCCCCGAGCAGTCCTCAGCCGGAGACCCTTAACTTAGGGAAAGGCAGGCTTGCGAATGGCCGGAAAGGAGGATCTTTTCGCCCACAGCCGGGCGGAGGCATTGCGACGGGAGGTGCCCTTGGCGGCGCGCTTGCGCCCTCGACGCCTGGAGGAGTTCGTGGGTCAAGCTCACCTGGTCGGGCCGGGCGCTCCCCTCCGACGCCTCATCGAAGAGGGGAAGCTGCTGAATTCGATGATCTTTTGGGGCCCGCCCGGTACCGGGAAAACCACCCTCGCGTTGCTGATCGCCCAGGCCGCTAAGGCCCACGTGGAGACCCTGAGCGCGGTCACCGCCGGTCTTCCGGACCTGCGTCGGGTGATCCAGGAGGCCCAAGAGCGCCGCCGCCTGTACGGACAGCGGACGATCCTGATCGTCGATGAACTGCACCGCTTCACCCGCGTCCATCAGGATGCCTTGCTGCCTCATGTCGAGGATGGCACGGTGGTCTTCATCGGCATCACCACGGAGAACCCTTACTTCGCCGTCGTCCCTGCCCTGGTCTCCCGCTCCCGGGTCTTCTCCTTCCAGCCCCTGACGGAAGAGGAGATCCTCCAACTGCTTCGACGCGCGCTCTCCGATCCGGAGAACGGTTACGGAGGACAACCGATCGAGATCCCCGAAGAAGTCCTTCGCTTCTGGGCCCATCTCAGCGATGGGGACGCCCGCAACGCCCTGAATGCGCTGGAGCTGGCGGTCAGCGCGACCGCCCCGGATCCTGATGGGGTGGTTCGGATCACCATGGAGATCGCCCAGGCGGTGGTTCAGCGACGGACGCTGGCATATGATCGGGAGGCCCATTACGATACGATCAGTGCGTTCATCAAATCGATCCGGGGAAGCGATCCCGATGCGGCCTTGTTCTGGCTGGCGAAAATGGTGGACGCCGGGGAGGATCCCCGCTTTATCATGCGGCGCCTGCTGATCCTGGCGGCGGAGGATGTCGGGTTGGCGGATCCGATGGCCATCGTCGTCACCACGGCCTGTGCCCACGCCCTGGAGTGGGTCGGGATGCCAGAGGCCGCTTATCATCTGGCCGAAGCCACCCTTTACCTGGCTACCGCGCCCAAGAGCAACAGCACCGGCGCTTACTTCCAGGCTCTGGAATTCCTGCGGGCGCACGGGGCCGGCGAGGTCCCCGCTCACCTCAAGGACGCCAGCCGGGACGCGGAGGCGCTGGGCCACGGCCGGGGCTATCAATATCCCCATGCGTTCCCTGGGCACTTCATCCGCCAATCCTACTGGCCGGTGGGCCTCCCGCGGGTCCGCTTTTACACGCCATCCGACCAAGGGTACGAACGGGAGATCGCCGAACGACTTCGCCGCTGGTGGGGGGAACCCTCCGCCCAGTAAGGACGCACCGGGATGCGCCCTCATGAAACAGATGGGCTTCCACTGGGGAGGTCCGAGTGGCCCGAACGATCGCTGTGGTGAGTCAGAAAGGCGGGGCCGGCAAAACCACGACGGTGGTCCATCTGGGCGTCGCGCTGGCCGAGCGCGGCGCCATGACCCTGCTGGTGGATCTCGACCCCCAGGGCGCGCTGACCGCAGCGTTCGGGTTGAATGAGGATCTCTCGCCGACGGTGGAAGCGGCCTTGATGAAAGGCATCGCCATCACTCAAGTGATCCGGAACCTACGACCTTATTTGGACATCGCCCCGGCCTCCTTTCAATTGAATCAGGCGGAGATGAGCCTGCATCAGCGTCCGCGATGGCCCTATCGGCTTCGAGAGGCGCTCCGTCCGGTCCAGCCGCGTTACGCCTACATCCTGATCGATGCGCCCCCTGGCCTGGGCCCTTTGACGGTGAACGCGCTGGCCGCCGCGGATGCGTTTCTGGTCCCTATCCGACCGGACTATCTCTCCCTCCGCAGCCTGAAAGGCCTGCTGATCGCCGTCGGCAGATTGCGTCAACAATTGGGGCTTTCCATTGAACTCTTAGGCATCCTGCCGACCATGGTCCAGCTTCATCTCCGTCACCATCGGGATGTGCTCGCGGAATTGACCGCTGCCTTCGGGCGGAAGGTGTTCCAGGTCTTCATCCCCCAAAGCATCCGCTTTGCGGAGGCCCCGGTCGCGGGTCAGAGCTTGTTGGATTACATGGCCAGCCATCCCGGCGCTCAGGCGTACCGCCGGCTGGCCGCACTGATCGAGGAAACCAGGCGGACATCTGATTAGTGCTTCATCCGGATTGGTTTTGAGGATATGAGATGGTGTGGGCCAATGGCCCCACCCCCCTGGATCCCCCCTCCCCACGGCCCTTTGGGCCGTGGGGAGGGGGGATCAAGGGGGGTGGGGCTATTGGCC
>DATMAC010000190.1:0-3253 GCA_035573655.1 Thermoflexus sp. | reverse complement strand
TTCATCCCCCCTCCCCACGGCCCAAAGGGCCGTGGGGAGGGGGGATGAAAAATCGTTTGGGGGCCGAGCGGCGCGCCTTCGGCGCGCCGCTCGGCCCCCAATGCCCCCAGGAAGAAACCGCCAATACCCATATGGGCATGGCGTGAGAACGGCGGAATCGTTATCTCTTCACGTATAGTATCCCACCCTCGCGCTGCGAAGGAGGAGAGCGGGTGGGATGTTCAAAGCGAGGCCCTCAGCGATGGAACTTCCAAGGGGATCCGTATCCCGAGACGCCCTTTTGCCCAATCCTCCAGGATCAGGCGGGCGGTGCGCCGGCCCAGTTCCACTGCGTAATTCGTCCCCCGATCCCATGGATACACTTGGCTCATGCTGGCGAAGTAAAGCCCAGGCAGCGGTGCGCGCAGATCCGGGATCATCCGGGAGTAATTCACGGGAACCACCGGTTGGGCATAGGGCTCCCGAAAGACCCAATAACGGCGGATCCATTCAGGTCGGAAGTCCGGGTTGAAGCGCGGGAGGGCCGGCAGGAATGTGCGGAGCAATTCCTCCGGCGACATGGAGAAGTAAGGGTGATCCGGCGGAAGATAATCCCCGCAATAGACCAGATGCTCCCCCCCGTAATGCTCCGCCGGGATGTAGTTCGTGTGCTCCACCAGGACCAGGAAGGGGAAGCCGGCCTGCTTCGGGAGGTTGATCCAGTAAACCCCTCGGGTCAGAGGGCGCTCCAAGGCCAGGATCAGGACCACTGCCCCCAAGGACCGCAGGGCCAGCAGTTGGCTGACGTAAGAGGCAGGGAGCGCCGGGACCAGCCGAACCAGGAGGCGGGGCGAGGTCGTGACCATCACCGCATCATAAACAGCGGAGCCGTCCGCGGCTTCCACCTTCCACCCTTTCTCCTCCCCCTCCACCCGGAAGACCGGGGTCGACAGGCGGACCTCGCCCCCTTGGCGGCGGATCCGCTCGACCAGGGCGTCGAAGAACGCCTGAAAGCCGCCTTCGAAGGTCCCCAGCCGCGGGCTGCGCTTGTGGATCCGCGCCCAGAACCAGGCCATGTTGATCTCCGGGTAGGCTTCCCCGAACTTCCCCTCGAGGAGGGGCTGCCAGATCCGTTCGTACGCCCGCCGCCCCATGTAACGGGGGAGCCACTCATAGGCGGTCACCCGCTCCAGGGGCTCCCAACGGGGGGTGAAACGGAGATAGGCGATCACGAAGCCCATCCGCAATTTCTCGGGCAGGGAAAGGCCTGGGAAACGGAGAACCGCCAGGGGGCTATCGAAGGGATACGGCCGCTCGTTATACCAGACGGCCGTGACCGGACGAGGGAACCGCACCCGATGACCCAGGCCCAGCTCTTGGATCAGGCGGAGGATCTCCGTATCGGAGGCGAACCAATGATGATAAAATCGCTCCAGGGACCAAGACCAGCCTTCCGCCTTGAAGCCGGAGGCCAGCCCGCCGGCCTGGGATGCGGCCTCATAGACCACCACGGAGGCCCCCGCGCGGGTCAGGTCGTACGCGGCGGCCAGGCCGGCCGCTCCGGCCCCCACAATGGCTACCCGTAGCGACATCGCGATGTGCTCCGGAAAAAATCCTGAGGCTCAAGAAACGCCCGATCGCCAGGGCCGCCTGAAGGCTGCCCTTCGCGACTTCCTTAATTTTAATTCCGCACGCCTCCTCTTGCGACCGTTTCGCCATGGCCTGCGCCGATGCCTTCGAATCGGCGGACCGATCCTCCTCTCCCTGCTCCTCAGCCTGGATCCCTTCGGAATTCAGGCGGCACGGTGGATTCGGGAGGGGGATGCCTTCTGGTCAGACGGGCAGATCCTCTCCGCCCGGCAAGCGTATCAGGCGGCCCTGGCGTTCCGCCCCACGGATCCGGCGATCTGGCATCGGGTCGCCCAGGCGCACGCCGCTGCGGGAGATCTGGACGAGGCGGAAGCGGCGTGGCGGCGCGCGATGCGACAGGGAGATCCGTGGGCGCTTCGAGGGCTGGCGGAGATCGCGACGCAACGAGGGGACTGGGAAAAGGCCCGAGCCCTCTGGAAGGCTTGGGCCCTCCGGATGCCGTCGGATCGAGAGGCGTTCCAACGCTGGGCGGAAGCGGCGCTGGCCCTCGGGGATGGAGAGGAAGCTCGAAACGCATGGGAGACCGGGGCGTTCCATCATCCGGATGATCTGCTCTTCCGATTTCGATTGGGCCTCCTGCTCGGGGCGCAGGATCCGGAAGCAGCCCGAGCGCTCCTGATCGCCCTCCCTTCCCCCTTTCGAAGCTGGGCCGATGGGCTGCCGGAGCCATGCGCCGTGAACGCCCGATGCCCAGAGGACGCTCGCGATCAAACCGCGCGCCGCTGGGGCTTCGCGCTGTTAGGAGCCCGGTTTTGGGGGGAAGCCCGGCTCGCCCTGGCCCGTTGGGTGCAGACGCATCCGGAAGACCGGGTGGCCATGGCGGCCCTGGGCTACGCCATCGGACGCTTGAAGCAAGATGGAATGCCCTGGCTGCAGCGGGCCCGCCAGGGTTCTGCGATCCCACCGGAGGTCCACTATTTCTGGGGCCTTTACCTTCTGGAGCACGGACAATACCAGGAGGCACGAAGGCGGTTCGCCGCCGCCTATCAGCTGGATCCGAACCCCCTGTACGCCTTCGAGCGCGGACGGGCGGCGATGCTGGCCGGGGATCTGGTGGCCGCCGATCGCTGGCTCCGTCAGGCGGCCGAAGCGGATCCGGAGAACGTGGAGTTCTGGATCGCGTTGGCCACGCTCTACCTGGGCCATCAGGTGTGGCTGGGGAAAGGCATCGAGGCCGCCCAGCAGATCCTCCAACGGGCGCCCCAACGCGTGGAAGGCTACGAGTGGCTGGGATGGGCCCATTACCTCCGGGGGGAATGGGAGGAAGCCGAGCGGCTCCTCCGCCAAGCCCTCCGGATGGACCCCAAGCGGCCATCGGTGCGCTATCGCTTGGGGATCGTGCTAGCTGCGAAGCACCAGCGCGCCGAGGCCCGCCGCCTGCTGGAGCAGACGATCTTTTTGGATCCGCTCGGGGATTTCGGACGCCGGGCGTTCCAGACGCTGAATCGCCTTCAAATCAGGGAGCGTTGAGAGCCTTCCGTCCCTGAAGTTCGGACACGAGTTGGGACATCGAGCGGGTGGGGTGCTCAATCCGCCTTCAGGGGCTGCGTTGCAATCCAAGCCAATGTTTTATTCAGGGGTTTCTGGGGCTGGGCCGGGGGCCTTCGGCCCCCGGCCCAGCCCC
>DATMAC010000189.1:0-13647 GCA_035573655.1 Thermoflexus sp. | reverse complement strand
TTCATCCCCCCTCCCCACGGCCCTTTGGGCCGTGGGGAGGGGGGATGAAGGGGGGTGGGGCCCTTCCGTTACCAAACGGGGTGATTGCCTGATTTCGTTGCATTCGACGAAATTGGGACACACCCGACCGATGGGCACCTGAGCGTCCAGTTCTTGTCATCCGGATCCAAGCGCTCGCTCCAACAAAGTTCCTATTCCATAGCCCAGGATGGCGCCCCCAGCCAAGAAGGGAAGCCCGGCGTGGCCCTTCCCCCTCGGGAGAAGCCAGCTGACCAAGGCCCCATGGCCGAGCAGAATGCCTATCAGCGTCCCCAGCGCTGGCCACTCGGTGGGATGGACTCGGAGGGCGGAAAAGGTTAAAGCCGCGGGCAGGACTGCGTCCCCAAACCCGATGGCCAGAGCGGGGCCCCCGGATGGGGGCGGCGGGAAGGTCAGAGGGATCAGAAACATGAGCGGCACACGCTCCTGGAGCGCCCAGCTGGCCAACCGGAGCATATGCCTGGAGACATAAACGGCCAGGACATCATAAAGGAGCATCACCAGCAACAGGGCTACCGCCGCGATGGGGGTCCAAAAGGAACTCAAGTAAACCGCCGCCGCGCTGCAGAGCAACAAGCCCATTAAATTGAGCACCGCCCATCCCGGTCGGCGGCGCCACCAGAGGAGCAGGCCGAAGGCCAGCCCTCCCAGAACCGGGAGGGCCCATAGCGGGATCGGCCCCAGGAGCGAGAGGAGCAAGAGGCGGAGAGAGAAGAACAAGGTCAACCCCAACGAGCCGAACATAGTGATCCTCAGGATCCTCTGAGAACCTCGAAGCTTCAGCAGGAGGAAAGCGATCAGAAGGCCGAAAGCGATCCATCCCAGCGCCAGCGGGGTGAGCGAGAGTACCTGTTCCATGGCGGGGCGGGTGGCCAGCTGCTCGGAGAGCCGACGGGCTATGGTCAGAGATGGGTCGGGGAGTCGGGATGGATCTCCGGAAAGCAGACCGGATTCCAGGAACCCCAGCAGGTGAACGGCCAAGAGGATCGCCATTCCGCCGCCCAAAGCGGCCGGGCCCATCGATCCGAATGGGGGATCCGATGCCTCCGGGGAAGATGCCGGTGGAGATCCCGAGGGCGGTTCGATGCGAGCGACATGCAGGCGGAGCCCGTGAACCGCTAGCACCCGGACCCGTTCACCGGCCGCGATCCGGCCCTCCACGGCCCGTGCGCTCCAGGTTTCCCCGCGGACCCATACCGTCCCTTCGGGATCCAGATCCGTCTGGGCGATGCCCTCCGCCCCGATCAGCCGCTCGGGGGTTTGCAGCGGGGGGCGTCGCCGGAGCTGCCGCATCAGGAAGGCCAGGCCCAAGGAGGCAGTCGCGGCGGCCAGCGTGGTTCCCACCAGGATCACCGGGGCGATCCGGCGTCCGGTGCCGGATGGAAGCAAGAACAAGCCGCCCAGCCCCAGGGCCAAGGCCCCCGATAGACCAAGATACCCCCCGCTCTGGAGATACATCTCGGATAGGAGCAGCAGGGTTCCTAACAGGATCAACAGGAGCCCGGCGGCGCTGATCGGCAGACGGAGGAGACCGATCAGGGCCAGGCCCAGCATCAGCACCGCCAGGCCCTCCGCCAGCCCGGTCCCCGGGATGCTCCAGGCGGCGACGGCGGCCAGGATCCCGCCCACCAACAGCAGATACGCCACGTTGGGATCCGCCAGCCAGGCCCACAACTGCTGCAGCCAATCCATTGGGGACTCCTGGTTCACGTCTTGCGCAGGACGATGGCCATCGCCTCTTTCAGGCCTTCTAAGGCCGTGCGGCTTTCCTCGTCCATCGCGCAGGCGATGATGCACGCGTCCATATGGCTTTCCAGGAGGACGATGATCGCCTGGTTGAGCGCTGCCTTGATGGCGGCCAGCTGCACGAGCAAGCTGTTGCAATCCTGATGCTCCGCCAACATCCGCCGGACAGCGGCCAGATGCCCCTCGATGCGGGCCAGGCGGGCATCCAAGGCGCGCTCCTGCTCCGGAGTCAGATATACTTGCACGCGGGGCGTCCGGGATGCCCGGATCAGCGATCCCCTCGCAGGTTCATGGGTCTTCGCGGAACGTTTCGGCATTCGGCTTCCCTCGTACATATTATGCGTTAGGGCTTGAGCGGCTTCCCTCCGGCTTGCGTTCCTAAACTGTCCCTTCAGTGGATGAAAGAGGATAGGGGGCCCGGAAACCTACATCCGGCAATATGTGGCTGGGTGACCCGGGCCTCCTTCGGATCAGCCCTGGCTCGGGGAAGGTAGAAGGGATTCCCCTCGCCTCGAGCATACTGGAAGAACCTTAAGAGAGCCAAGCCCTCGATGATCGAGCATGTCCCAGCAGGTTTGCCCTTCCTCCCCTCATAGCCCTTTGGGGCATGGCAAGGTACGGTGGCTTTGCACACACAGAATGTCTTTTCAGGTGATGCGGGCCACCCGAAGGCGGCCCGCATCGCCCGAAAAGATCCCGCCATGGAGAAGGCAGCCTCTTGCCAAAATGCACGGAAGTTGCTATAACTAATACTGCTAAAGGGCCTAGGGAGGGAGAAGGCCTCCCAGTGTAATGTGTTCCAGCGCTGGCCCCGCTGCATCCTGAGGATCCATCCTGCAGGCTAAAAGGAGGAGGCGCGATGAACCGTTCACGCGTTTGGTGGTGGCTTTCGCTGGTCGCGCTCGTGGGCTTGGTGCTTTCCGCCTGTGCCCCCGCGGCCACGCCAACCCCCCAGGTGGTTGAGAAAGAGAAAGTTGTGGAGAAAGTGGTGACCCCCACCCCAGTGCCCCGCAAGGTGCTTCGGGTGAACCTCGGTCCCGGCGATGTGCCCACTCTGGATCCCTCCCTGGCTACCGATACCTCCTCGATCCAGATCATCGAGTTGGCCTTCGTGGGCCTGACCCGCCAGAACGAGGAGACCGCCGCCGTTGAGCCCGGGATGGCCGAGCGGTGGGAGGTCTCGCCGGACGGTAAGGTGTGGACCTTCTACATCCGCAAGGGCATCCCGTGGGTGCGCTGGAACGGCCAGGAGGTGGAGCAGGTCAAGGACGAGAATGGCAACGTCCGCTACGTGACTGCCCACGACTTCTATTACGGCGCCATCCGCACCCTGGATCCCAAGACCGGCGGTGAGTACGCCTATGTCCCGGCCTTCTTCATTGAGGGAGCTAAGGAATTCAACGAGGGGACCATCACGGATCCGGCGCAGGTCGGGATCAAGGTGATTGATGACTACACTATCCAGTTCGTCCTGAAGGAGCCGGTGGGCTTCTTCCCCAACATCGCCGGCCTGTGGATGCTGCGGGCGCAGCCCAAGTGGCTGATCGAGGAGAGGGGCGACCGCTGGACGGAGACTGGCTTCTATCACTCCTATGGCCCCTATGTGTTGAAGGAGTGGGTGCACGACAGCTACATCACCATGGTCGCCAACCCCTTCTGGCCCGATAACATCCCCAGCGTGCCCAAGCCGAAGATCGAGGAGATCGTCTTCCGCATGCTAGATGAGTCCCCGGCCTTCGCCGAGTACGAGGCCGGCAACCTGGATGTAGCCGGTGTGCCGCTCGCGGAGATCGACCGGGTGAAGGCCGACCCGACGCTCTCCAAGGAGCTGAAGATCGCCCCAATCCTCTGTACCTACTACTACGGCTTCAACGTGACCAAGCCACCGTTCGATGACCCGCGGATGCGGCTGGCCTTCTCCCTGGCGGTCGACCGCAAGGCCCTTGTGGAGAACGTGACCAAGGGCGGGCAGGAGCCGGCCCAGTGGTTCTCCCGGCCTGGCCTGCAAGCGGCGCCCACCCTCCAGACCCATCCGGACCTCGGCGTGAAGTATGACCCCGAGCGGGCCAAGCAGCTCTTCCAGGAGGTCCTCAACGAGAAGTACGGTGGCGATGTGAAGAACCTGCCGCCCATCACCCTCTGGGTGAACCAGGTGGAGGGCCACATTAAGATCGCCGAGGCCATCCAGCAGATGTGGAAGGAGGTGCTGGGCGTGGAGGTCGGTCTCCAGACCCAAGAGTGGAAGGTCTACCTGGAGACCCTCCAGACGGACCCGCCACAGATCTGGCGCCTGGGCTGGTGCCAGGATTACCCCCACGCGAGCAACTTCCTGAAGGACGTGTTCTACTCCACGTCCGATAACAACCACACCAAGTGGGGGAACCCCGAGTTCGACGCCCTGGTTGACCAGGCGCTGAAGGAGACCGATGAGGCCAAGGCCCGTGAGCTCTACGCCAAGGCCGAGGAGATCCTGGTGGTTAAGGACGCGGTGATCATCCCGATCTACTGGTACACCCGCGTCACGGTCACTAAGCCGTATGTCAAGCGGACCTTCTCGGTCTTGGGCGGCCTGGAGCACTTTGAGAAGTGGGACATCGAGCGGTGATCCCGATGATTCGGCACGGGGGAGGGCGGCGGGAAGGCCGCCCTCCTCTTGTTGAAAATCCGGAGTCGGTGTAAAACAAGAGAGGCCGGGGAGTGGGCATTGCCCATGCCGGCCTCTCTTACTTTTCCGAAGCAGACAAGATCCTCACGGGAGAGTGGAGCGGAATGATTCGCTACATCGTGCGACGGATGTTGTGGAATCTTTTGGTCCTATGGGTGATCACGGTCATCACTTTCGGGTTGATGCATGCCGTGCCGGGGGGTCCCTTCGACCGGGAGAAGCCCCTCCCGCCCGAGATCAAGGCGAACATCGAGGCCAAGTATCACCTGGACAAGCCACTGGTTGTTCAGTATCTCTACTACATGCGCGATCTTTTGGTTCCTCGGTACTCTCCCAAGCTGCCAACCTCCTTACAGGAGGATGCCCTGATCCGCTGGAAGATCGGCCCTGGCTATTTCCTGTGGATCAACCTGGGGCCTTCGTATTCCTCCCGCAGCCGCTCGGTGAACGACATCATCCGGCAAAACCTCCCGGTATCCTTCGAGCTGGGGGTCTACGCCCTCCTGGTGGCGGTCGGCATCGGGATCCCTCTGGGCATCCTGGCGGCTCTCAACCAGAACACCCTCCTGGATTACTTCGGGATGAGTTTGGCGATCTTCGGGGTTTCAGTGCCCGTCATCGTCCTGGGGCCGATCCTGGTCTCGGTCTTCGGGGTCTGGCTGAAGTGGTTGCCGCCCACAGGGTGGGGAACCCCCCAGCACGCGATTATGCCCTCCGTGGCGTTAGGTCTGGCCAGCTCCGCCCTGATCGCCCGCCTCACCCGGGCCAGCCTGCTCCAGGTGATCCGGGAGGACTACATCCGCACCGCCCGGGCCAAGGGCCTGGCCGAGCGTCTGGTCATCGTCCGCCATGCCCTGCGCAACTCCTTGATCCCGGTGGTCACGGTGCTCGGCCCTCTGTTCGCTGCCTTGGTCACCGGAACCTTTGTGACGGAGACGATCTTTGGCATCCCGGGATTGGGCCGCTACTTTGTCACCAGCATCACCAATCGGGACCACCCGGTGATCATGGGGACGATCCTGATCTATGCGATCTTCTTGGTGATCGCCAATTTGATTGTGGATATCACTTATGCTTTCCTGGATCCACGAATTCGATACACATAACCTGAGCGGTTAACCTTTCATTCACCAGCCCGCAAATCTAACCGAGTTGAGGTGAGGGATGACGACACAAGCCATGCGCCGGGGTGCGGAAGCCCTCGCGGTCCCAACCCGTCGGCCAGTGGGGTTCTGGGAGGACGCATTCTACCGGCTCTCCCGCAACCGCGCGGCGATGGTAGGGGCCGGGATCGTGATCTTGTTGGTGTTGGTGGCCATCTTCGCCCCGCTGATCGCGCCGTATCCATACGATAAACAGGTCCTTACGGATCGGGATAAGGTGCCTGCGTGGATGGTGAAGGTCTTCCCCTTTATGCAACCCTACGCGCGGATCAGCGACCGGTATCTGTTGGGGGCGGATTATGTGGGCCGGGATCTTTTCAGCCGCCTGATTTATGGCACCCGGGTATCCTTAACAGTGGCCTTCGTCGGACCGCTGATCAGCCTGATCGTGGGGACAACCTATGGCTTGATCTCCGGCTACTTCGGGGGGCGGCTGGACAACATCATGATGCGCTTGGTGGATGTCCTCTACGCCTTCCCCGGCCTTCTCTTCATCATCCTCTTGATGGTGTTCTTCCGTCAGGTCCCCACGGAACCCCGCTCGATCTGGGATGCGATACGGATTCAAATGTATAAGATCGACGCCGCGTTCGGGGGGATGCTGTTCATTTTCGTGGGCATCGGCCTGACCGCGTGGGAGAACATGGCCCGCTTGGCGCGGGGGCAGGTCCTCTCGGTGCGGGAGAAGGAGTTCATCGAGGCTGCCCGGGCGATCGGGGCCGGTCACCTCCGGATCATGTTCCGCCATATCCTGCCCAACATCATCGGCCCCCTCATCGTGGCGGAGACCCTGGCGATCCCCTCATATATCACTACCGAGGCCTTCCTCAGCTTTATCGGGCTGGGTGTGAACCCACCCACCCCCAGCTGGGGGTTGATGATCTCCCAAGGGGCTCAGGCCATCCGCACTTACCCCAACCAGGCCCTGGCGCCGGCGCTGGCCCTGGCCATCACGATGTTCGCCTTTAACTTCCTGGGAGATGGGCTCCGGGACGCCCTGGATCCACGGATGCGCGGCACCCAGTAAACAACAAATGGGAGAGGGATAGGGGGAAGGCCACATTGGCGTGGCCTCCCCCCAAAAACCTTCGTTAGACGCTGAGAAGGGATCCGTTCTCCAACCACAGGGGATCTTTCGGACCTTCGCCCGGGAGGCCATCGATGGGACGCCTGATGAGTGAGGTGGCTATCGTCGGCGTTGGCTGGAGCGGCTTCCGGTCGATATCGCCTGATCTTTCGTTCCGGGAACTGATGTTCGAAGCGGCTGCAAAGGCCTATGCGGATGCGGGGATCCACCCCCGGCGCGATTTGGATGGCCTGATCACGGCCGAGGAGGATTTCCACGAGGGGATCGCGATCAGCGATGAGTATGTTCCCGATCAGATGGGTGCCGTCCTGAAATCCGTTCATACCATTGCGGGCGATGGCCTTCAGGCGCTGGCGGCGGGCGTGATGCAGATCGCCGCCGGCGCGGCCCGCATCGTGGCCGTCGAATCCCACAGCAAGGCGAGCAACATCCTGAACCTCCCCCAGATCACCGCTCTGGCCCTCGATCCAGTGTTCCAGCGTCCCTTGGAGGTTCACCCCCTTTTCATCGCTGGGTTGGAGATGCGCCGCTACTTAGAGACCACCCGCACCCCTATCGAGCATGTGGCCCGGGTGGTGGTGAAAAACCGGCGCAACGCCATGCGGAACCCCCGTGCGGCCTTCCCGGCGGAGCTTTCAGTGGAGGATGTGCTAGGCAGCGAACCGCTGGCGGAGCCCCTCACCCGCCTGATGGCCGCCGAGCCCGCGGATGGATGTGTTGTCTTGGTCCTAGCTCGGGGCGATATCGCCCGTTCCCTCACTGATCGACTCGTGTGGATCCGTGGGATCGGCTGGGCCACGGATTCTTACGCCTTAGAGAGCCGGGATTGGGAGGGGGCGCGCTATCTGCGACGGGCCGCGGAGCTCGCCTACCAGCAAGCAGGGATCCGATCCCCCCGCCGGGCCTTCGACTTGGTCGAGGTGGATGATACGTTTGCCTACAAAGAGCTTCAGCACTTGGAAGCTTTGGGCCTCTGTCGCCCTGGGGAGGCCGGATGGTGGACCGCGGAAGGGGCGACGGAGATCGGAGGGGAGCTGCCGGTGAATCCCTCGGGAGGGTGCCTCGGGGAAGGGCATCTGTTGGATGCCTCGGGCCTGGCCCGGGTGCTGGAGGCCGTGCTCCAACTGCGGGGGGAGGCCGGCCCCCGGCAGGTCCCCAACGCCCACACCGCTCTGGTGGCCTCATGGCGGGGCCTCCCCACAGCCACGGGGGCGGTGGCGATCCTAAGCCGGGAGCCATCATAATGCGTCGAATGGGCCCGCCGAATCCGTTCCAATCCGGCCGGATGAGAGGATCGCTTTGCGTCTGATGGCGAGATCGGGAGCCTGGACGATTTCGCGCTTTTCCCTCCAAAGCGGATGGAGAGTTCGTGCATCGTTCGGCGGCGACCTGCCCCCGATCAGCCATCGGGAGGGGAGGAGGGGAGCCCTCTGCAAATGGGGAATTCCCTTTAAGAACGGCCGGAGGTGCTCATGGATTCGGAGGAGCTGCGTGTTCGCGTGGAACAGCTGGAACGGGAGCTGATCCTGCTGAAGCACGTCATCCGTTTGATCCTAGCGGCTCACCGATGCAACCCACCCTCCTTCTCCGGTCAACGGGTGGATCCCGAAACAGTTCGTCAGGTGCGGCGGGAGATCCAAGCCGAGTGGGATAAAGAATATCAACAGTGGATCACCCCTGACCCGAGGTCCTTGTGAGAACTTACGTCTTGGACACCCATGCGCTGATCTGGTATCTCACCCGGGATGAGCGGCTGAGCCCGGCGGCTCGGCAGGCTTTCCGGGAGATCGAACGGGGGGAGGCGAGAGGGCTCGTTCCGATCGTGGTTTTGCTGGAGTTGATGCGAATCGAGGAGAAGGATCTGATCCCCCCGCTTTGGGAGAGCGCGCTCGCTACTTTGCTCGGGGAAGGAAGATTCGAGGTGGTGCCTTTGGATTTGAGCCTGCTGGCCTTGGTCCGTGAGCTGCCCGAGATCGAAGATCTGCACGATCGGGTGATCGTCGCCACCGCTCGACGCTACGGGGCGGTGCTGGTGACCTACGATGAGACCATCCGGCAGTCCGGGCAGGTGGAGACCCTCTGGTGAAACTCAACTTGCCGCTCGGTTTCCCCCAAACGCTCGTTGGAGTGATGCGTGGTAGATGACTTTGCCCTGGAGGTGAAGAGCAATGGCGGGGCGACGCGTGGCCATTGTGGGCGCAGGGATGACAAAATTCGTGCGCCGGGCCCTGGAGACGGGGCAGGAGCTGGCCTGGGAGGCGGCCAGCAGGGCCTTGGAGTCCTGCGAGATGACCCTGGATCAGATCGATGCCGTCGTCTTGGGCTCCGCCCCCGATGCTTTTGACGGGATCCATATGAAGGTGGAATACCTGAGCCCGGGGGCCGGCGCGTGGGGCAAGCCGACCATCCGGGGATACGTGGGCGGGGGAACCGGGGTCTTTGCGGCGATCCAGGGGTGGTATCACATCGCCAGCGGGATGTTCGACACCGTCCTGGTCGTCTGTGAGGAGAAGATGTCCTCGTGTCATCCACATCCTCAAGCGGCCTTCAACTATATTTTCGATCACACCCTGGAACGTCCTCTGGGTCCCAACCTGCTCTGGATTTTCGCCTTGGAAATGAACGCTTATATGACGAAATACGGGTTGACTAAACGGGATATCGCGATGGTGGCGGTGAAGAACAAACGCAACGCAGCGGACCACCCCGCGGCCCAGCTGGGGGATCCGAATATCACGGTGGAGGACGTCCTGAACTCGGAGGTGCTGGCCTGGCCGGTGCAACGTCTGGATGTCTCTCCACCCAGCGATGGGGCGGTGGCGATCGTGATGGCCGCCGAGCACGTGGCCCGACGGGTGACCCCTAAGCCTGTCTGGGTGGAAGGAGTCGGCTGGTCGTTGGACACCCAATACTGGACCAACCGGGATCTCTCCTATCCAACCTATGTGGAGGAGGCGGCCCGTAAAGCATATGCGATGGCGGGGATCCGCGAGCCGCGCAAGGAGATCCACATCGTGGAGCCTTATGATCCTTTTGATTATAAGGAACTGCATCACCTGGAAGGGCTGCTCCTGGCGGATCGGGGGAAGGCGGCGGAGCTGGTGGCCCTGGGGATCGCGAACCGGGATGGGGACATGCCGGTCTGCCCCTCCGGTGGGCTTCTGGGGGTGGGGAATCCGATCGCCGCAGCCGGCCTGATGAAGGTCGCGGAGATCTTCTGGCAGCTGCGGGGGGAGGCTGGGAAACGCCAGGTCCCCGGCCAGCCCCGGCGAGGTCTGGCTCAGGCCTGGGGCGACCTGATGCAGGTGGGCACCGTGATCATCCTGGGCATTTAACCCGAAACGGACGCGTCGGGAGGAGCACCGATGGAACGCTGGGTCCATCCTGTCGTCAGCCTCCGGGTGGAGGACGTGCAAGAGGGACGGGTCTGCACGGTTCGAGCGCCGATGCACGGGGAGTACGCATGGGATACAGGGGTGGCCGTCGGGCGGTTTCTGGCGGAGCTGAAGGCCGGCCGCCTCATCGGGCGCCGTTGCCGGGCCTGTGGCCGGGTGATGATCCCCCCACGCATGTTCTGCGAGCAGTGTTTCCGGCCCACGGATGAGTGGGTGCCCTTGGCCGATACGGGGACCGTGCTCACGTTCTCCGTTTGCACGATCTCCTGGGACATGCGCCGCCTGGAGGTCCCGGAGGTGCCGGCCGTCATCGCCATCGATGGCGCCTCCCCGGGGATGGGGATCATGCATAAGCTCGGGGAAGTCGGCCGCACCGTCGAGGAGATCGTGAACCGGGTCCGGATTGGGATGCGCGTTCAGGCTGTCTGGAAGCCCGCTGCGGAACGGGTCGGCGCGATCACGGATATCCTCTATTTCCGACCTCTGGCAGACTGAGGAGGCCCTTATGTCGCTTATGGAGCGCATTCAACGCGTCACGGAGATCCGGGCCTGGCCGGGAACGATCCAGCTGGAGGGCGTCTATACGGCGGGGGTAGCCGGCGAACGCTGGCTGCGCGGATTGCAGGAGGGGAAAATCTACGGAACTCGCTGTCCGCGCTGCCGATATACGTACGTTCCGGCCCGGCGGTTCTGCGAGCGCTGTCTGGGTGGGCTGGGGGAGGATGCCTGGGTGGAGGTGGGCCCCCGGGGGACGGTCCTTTCATGGACCCGGGTGCATGTGGCCCCGGATGGAACCCGACTGGCTCGTCCTCGGGTGATTGGCTTGATCCGTCTGGACGGCGCGGATGCGGCCTTAGTCCACGAGCTGATCGATGAAGGGGAATGGGAAACCGGCATGCGGGTGGAAGCCGTCTTTCGACCACCCGCTGAGCGTATCGGGAGCATTCGGGATCTGTTGGGCTTCCGTTCGGTGCGATAAGCGCTCCCCAGAGGAAGTGAAGCAGTGCACAGCCTTCCGAGGCCCCGCAATTTGTGATATATATCACAATTCGGACTTGCCGGGAATTGCGAGCCTCCCTATAATAGGGACAACCCTGGGCCCTGGCCCGGGGAGCGCGGAGCCTTCAAATTCCCCAGGGGTAGGGGTCCGCCGCCAAAGGGATCTCTCCCCTCATCGAGGAGAAGGCTGGGATGGAACATCACCCATCCGTTCGGAAGTCCTCCCGGAATGGGAGGATAGGGGAACGCCTGCTGCGCACGCTTCCCGTGAAGAATGAGGGGCTAGGATCCTGGTTCATCTGGCCGAGGATCCTCTCCCACCTGAAGGACCAACTCAGAGGATTGCGAGAGCCTGTTCGGAGAGCCCAGGCGTTCGGCGCAGCGCTCTGGGCGCATTACAGTGTACACATCGGCCTGGTTCTGGCGGTGGGGGTGTTGTATCTGAGCCTTACCCAGAGCCGAACGGCCCCGGCATGGCTCCGCCAGCCGGTTCAACTTCCGGTGATCGCCCATGACGAGCCCGCTTCCCCGGAGGTTCTGCAAGCGCTCCTCCGCCGTTCCGCTTACCTCGGTGGAACCCGTCGGAACGGCCCCTCATGGTTGATCCGCCAGGTGGATCTGCACACCGAGATCCCCGAGCGACCCCGACGCGGGATCATCACGTATACGGTTCAGCCTGGCGATACCCTATTCGGCATCGCCGAGAAGTTCCAGCTGCGCCCGGAGACCATCCTCTGGGCCAACTACGATGTCCTGCAAGATGACCCCCACATGCTGGATATCGGCCAGGTTCTGAACATCCCGCCTGTAGATGGAGTTCTGCATGTGGTGAAGGAGGGGGAGACCCTCGAGGAGATCGCGAAAAAATATAATGTGACCCCGGATGCAATCCGGAACGCCGAATGGAACGGCTTGCTGGAAGGGGGGGAGCCCCAAGTCGGTCAAGTTCTGATTGTGCCGGGCGGCAGTCGCCCCTTTGCCGGCTGGCTTCCCCCGCAACGTTCTTACGTAGTCATTGCCGGCGGCAAGCGGATGCCGGCAGGCGCGTGCCCCAGCGTGCAGGTCGCGCCGCTGGGCACCGGGAGCTTCGTCTGGCCGGTGAACAGTCGCTGGCGCTCGGGGTATGATTTCACGGCCTACCACCCGGGTGTGGATTTCGCGGGACGCCTGGGGGATCCGGTTTACGCGGCCGACGCCGGCACGGTGGTCTACGCGGGCTGGAGCACGGTCGGCTACGGCAACCTGATCGTCCTGGACCATGGAAACGGATATCAGACCTACTACGCCCATCTCAGCGCGATCTTCGTGGGCTGCGGGCAACAGGTCGCCAAGGGGGCAACGATCGGTCTGGTCGGCTCCACCGGGCGCTCGACCGGTCCCCATCTCCACTTTGAGATCCGGGGACCGGGCGGGTTCGTGAACCCCTGGCAGGCGCTTCCATAAGCGTTGCTTCCCCCAAATCCCCCCAGGGGGAGTTGGGGGTACGATGGGCATCCCTTGGGCCGCATTGAGGGCTCCGACAGATCTTCGTCAACGCCCTAGAACCGGGTGGTGATTGCGAGAGAGGGCGCTCTTTACTGGGGCCTATGCGCGAAAAGCGCATAGGCCCCAAAATTATGAATCCCCATTCTGAACCCCCAGTGACTATAAGAGCTGTGAGGAGGCGAAGGCTTGATGTCGGTGGAGGCGGTATGGCCGATCCTGGGGATCGGGATCCTGGCCGCCTTGGGCGTTTACCTGATCGGGATGGCCGTGGTCTATGAACAGGTGCAGCCGGCCCAGCGTCGGGCGCACCTGGCATGGTTCCTTTTCGGCCTGGCGCTCGTGGGGTTCGGGTTCATTCCTTCCCCCCTTCTCCTCGGGCCCGCTTACCGGTTCACCGTGAACATGGCGCAGTTCGTTGTCTTAATCGGCCTGGCCGCGCCGTCCCTGTTGATGGGATTGCCTGTACCCTTCTTCACCCCATTGGTCCGGCAGGAGCCGCTCCGGGCCCTCGGGTTCCGGTTGAGCCGGCCGATCCCCGCATATCTGGCCGCCAATGTGATCTTTTTCGCGTGGCACACCCCCACCCTCTTCGAGCTGGCCTCTCGCAGCGTGGGCCTGTGGGCCCTCAAGCAGGGGCTCTTCCTGATCGCGGCGATGCTGGCCTGGTGGCCAGTGCTCAGCCCCGTGTCCGCCTGGCCCCCTCTCTCAGAGCCCGGCCGAGTCCTCTATCTTTTCTTCCTGGCGATGCCCACCACCCTGTTGGGGGCGCTCTTCACGTTTCCGGACAACCGGATCTACAACCCGACGGCGCTGGGCTTTGAGGTGTGCGCGCCCGCTTCGCTGGAGGACCAGCGGATGGCGGGCCTCTTCATGTGGGTGCCAGGTGCGCTGATCTATCTAGGGGCCCTGACGGTGGTGTTCTTCCGGTGGTTCGGGAAGGAATCATAGGGAGATCGGTCGAGCGCCCCTATTGCGGTAAGACGCTGAGGAGCGGCCCGCGTCAGCGGGCCGCTCCTCGTAGAAATCCCTTAAGCTTTGGAGGAAGGGCCATTGGTCTCCCCCCTCCCC
>DATMAC010000188.1:0-5858 GCA_035573655.1 Thermoflexus sp. | reverse complement strand
GTTCCGCTTGGCGAAGCGGCGGGGGGTCGAATGGCCGCCGATCTGGGATCCCCTGCGGCGGCTGGGCCGATCCCACCGAGCCCCGGCCCGGGCGGCCCTGCCCCCTCTGGAGATCCGGGCGTTCGGCCCCGGGGAGGTGTGGATCGAGGGCCAGCTTGTGGCGTGGCCGGAGGCCCGGAAGGCCTGGGAGCTGTTCTTCTACCTGCTCACCGTGGACTCGGCCACCCGGGAGGAGATCGGGGCGGCCCTGTGGCCCGACGCCCCGCCCGCCCGGCTCACCGGCCAGTTCCACTCGGCCAAGTGGCGCCTGAAGCGGATCCTGGGGCGGGAGGTGCTGGTCTTCCGGGAGGGCCGCTACGCCTTTGACCGGCGCCAACCCCATTGGTACGACGTCGGGATGTTCGAGGAATATCTCCAGCGGGCCCGCCAGGCTCGGGGGACCCCCGAGGCCTTGGCCCACCTGCGGGCGGCGGTGGAGCTTTACCGTGGGGATTATCTGAGCGGGTGGAACGCCGAGTGGGCAGTGGACCTCCGGGAGCGGCTGCGGACCCGCTACATCGAGGCCCTCCTCACCCTGGCCGAGGGGACCTTGAAGGCCGGGGAGCCCCAGGCCGCCTTGGCCTGGTTCCAGCAGGCCCTTGCAGCCGACCCCTACCTGGAGGCCGCTTGCCTCGGGGCCGTCCGGTGCTACTTGGCCATGGACCAGCCGGCCGCCGCCCTCGCCCTCTACCGGCAATACGCGGCCCGCCTGGAGCGGGATCTGGGGTTGCAGCCTTCAGCGGAAGCGCGGGCGCTTTATGAATCCATCGCGCAGGCTAAGAATCGATCCGGCTCATAATTGGGGGCACCCCTTGTGGGTGCCCTCCTATGAACGCCTCAAGGCAGGCACAAGGCCTGCCCCTACCCAAGGCATCCGCATTATGTGGGGGCACCCCTTGTGGATGCCCCATGGGGGGTGGGTTATCTGCATTCGCAAGACTATCGGATCGTCCACACCCTTCGGAAGATCATCGGCGCTTCAGCGTCCGCCCTTTTTGAACACACAGGTTACAAGCTATCGGTTCCGCCTGGCGTGAGCGGACCGAACAACGAATTCGCTGATCGCAAAGCCCTTGAGCCGCTGTCTCTTCCGCTACGCGCGCCAGGCGCCTCGGAATGAATCGAGAGGACCGCTCCGTCCTCCGCTGAGGGGGGAAGGCCTTGGGGTCCAGGCCACTGGCTCCACGCGCCCTCGATCGCCTCCGCCCCCGCCCGCCCCCGCGGGCTCCTCCACCCTCACCCCTTCCCATCGTTAGAAATCCTTAGCCAACCCCGTGAGAGTTCCGTGAGAGACCCCCGATAAGATGAAGCCAGAACCTTGAAGGAGGAAGCGCCATGAAGACCCGTGGGCTCGCGCTGGTGACCTGGCTGATGACCCATCCCCACGCGATCCGCCTGGCCCTGACCGCCCTCTGGCTGGTAGGCGCAGTCTTCCAGTTGGCGAACCCGCCGATGGGAGGTGACAGTCCCACGTAATTGAGAGCCCGGGCATTCATTTCTGACTGGAGGAGCGACGAGCATGTCGGCGGCGGCGATCGATGAGTTGGTGGGTTGGGCCCTGATCGATGAGCGGATCCGGGAGGATCTGCTGGGTGCCCGCCGGGCGGAGGTCCTGGCCCGTTACGACCTCACCGAGGAGGAGCGGCAGTGGCTCCTCCAGGTGCGGGCGAAGGATCTCACCGACTTCGCGGCGGCGGCGGCCCGGTGGATCGAGCACCAGTCCGCGCGGGACAACACCCCTTACCCTTATCTCTACCTGGCGTAGGTGCGCGATGAAGCTTCTGATCGTGGAAGAAAACGACGATATGCGCATGCTCTACCGGATCGGCCTGCGGAGGTTCGAGGTCGAGCTCCTGGAAGCCAAGACGATGGCTGAGGCGCTGCAGCAGGTCCAGGAGAAACATCCCGACGCCGTGCTGATCGGTGACACCCTGCCGGATGGTGATCCCTTCGAGCTTTGCCGGCAGATCCGGTCGAATCCGGAGACCCAGGACATCGTGGTGGCCATCGCGGTTTACTATATCGACGGGGCGATCCGCCGGCTGAGCCGGGAGGTGGGAGCGGACGCCTGCTGGCTCGCCCCGGTCCCACCCCGGGAGATCCCCAAGCAAATGGAAGAGCTGCGGCGCCGGCGGCAGGCCTCCTCATCGGATGGGAACAACGGCTCCCAGGAGCACCCATCGTAGGATTGACATCTGCTGTCTACTTGGCCATCTCTGCTCCGTTGCAAACCGAGGGGATCTCTCCGATTCGGCCGATCTTTCGATTCGTGGGAGCTCTGTAAGGGGCGGGCCACGTCAGTGGCCCATTCCCTTAGAGAGCTCCTTTATTTTTGCAACAAACCTATGGGAAGAGAGCAGTTCACCGGATGGAGGTGGGCAATGAAGAGGCGATGGTTGCTGTATGACAGTGGGTGCTCGGCCTGCGCGGCCCTGGCGCGGGAGGTGGAGGCTTTGAGCGGGGGGCGGCTGGGGGTGCGCTCCCTGCGGGAGCCGGAGGTGCAGGCGCTACTGAACCGGGCCCGGCCGGGGTGGCGGTGGGAGCCGATGCTCCTGGAGGTGGACGGGGAGCAGGTGCGGGTCTATGCCGGCCTGGCGATGCGGATGTGGCTGCTTCGGGTGCTGGGCCCGGTGCGGGCGTGGCGGGTGGCCCAGGCGGTGGCCCGATTGGGCGGCCCTGTGCTGGGGGTGGACTGGGGGCGGCGGCGGCTGTTGCAGCAGGGCGGCGCCCTGGCAGGCTTAGTTCTTCTGGGCCGATGGTTCCTCTTCCGATCTCAACCTGCTTCCGCCGCTTCGAGCTCCGAGCTGGAGGGGGAGGTGTGGGAGGGATTCCTGCTGCTGCCCGCGGGGGCGCCCCTTCCGGCTTGGGTTCAGTGTGCCCCTGCGCCCATCCTGGGCGAGGCGGAGGGACCGGGGGCGGAAGATCTGCGTGGGGAAACCCGCGCCTATGAGCGCTGGGAGGATCTGCGCCCGCTTCTCCAATTCCCCCTGTATGTTCCTTCCATCTTGCCTCCGGGGTTCCAGTTGTTGGGAGCCTACCTGACGGTGTTTCGAAAGTCAGGGGAGGTGTTTTCGGCCTCCCTCGCTTTTGGGGATGCAAGGGGGGAGCCGCTGATTCAGGTGATCGCCCAACCCATTTATCCGAAGCCCTATCCGGTGTGGCCGGTCTATTTTCCGTGGGCGCCGGAAACCCCCATTCCTCCTGAGAAGGTCTTCTTCACGCCGACGCCGGGGCTCTTGCTCCCCAGCCTGCGAGGGTATAACACCCTCTGGATTGCGGACGGGGTGTTGTATCTGCTCATCACGGTCCATGATCGCCGGCGGGAAGGAATCGTCCAGTTGGCTCAATCCCTTCAGCGTGTCCCCAAATGAAGCGAGGATGTCAGCGTCAATGGAGGCCATGGCCCTTTAGAACGATGCAAATGGCTTTGTAAGAAAGCCTAAAAGCCTATAAGACGGCGGACCATTGGGCTTACTTTGAGGCTATTGCTGTCCAGTGCAATCAGACATGCAGCACTTTGGCCGGAACAGAATGTGCCGCATACAGGCAAAAATCCATGCAAGGAGGGTCGCCATGCCGTATGCGTATGTATATGCTCCGGTTTCCGGAACCATCACAGGTCTGGATCAGTATTGTTCATGTGTCGGAAGTACTAAACCGCATCCCCGATGCTGCTGTGATCAGTTATGTAGGGACCAATGGTATAACCCTGTAGATATTGGGACACATCGCCAGACCCCAAGTATTTGGCTTTACTTTTCGATTGGGATCCGAAGCATCCGAACTTTCATTCGGTATCTATGTTGTGATGGTTGTAGTGGTCAACAACATGATTATAGCCGCACAGTCATTGTGGAACTTTATGCTGAGCCTAACGCAGTTTGCTATATTGGGGCCGTGAAGTTTGGGCATGTCGCCTTCCCACAAGTTCAGGACGGTCAAATATATAACTTCTCGGGAGCTACAAGCATCAAAATCGGATACGTTGTGGGAGGAGATTATCCTCCTAATTGTAAGAATGAGGGTAAGGAATGTTGCTATACTGGGCCCCATGTGCATATGGAACGCTCCGGTGGCGAGAGGGTTGCCCCACCCTGTTGCGCAACGGTCTCCGAGGGAACAACGCCGATCTACCGATGGTATTACCAGACGCCATGTTAGGTCTGACTTCCCTTCCCGGAGACGAATCTCCGCAGTCCTGCGGTGATTATCTGAAGTAGACTTCACGAAGGCAGATAGAGAGCTACGATGTTGAGTAAGCCCACGAAGCGAAGGGCGATGCGCCTGTATCGATTCCTCGGGGCCCTCGTGCTGGGGCTGGCTGCGTGCCGCCCCAGTCCGTCCCAGCCCTTTATCCCGCCCGCTTCCCCCACGCCGGGCGGGACCCCCTCCTCCGCCGTCTCTACGTCTACGCCTCGCCCGACCTACACGCCGCGTCCCACCCCTACCCCCTCCGCAGCCCTCTGCGAATGGCTTGGGGGGCCCGCCGGCCTCCCCGATCTCGCCTCGCTACGATGGGAGGAGCGGACCCTCGGCCCCCATCGCGTGCGGGTGTTAAGCAGCCTTCCCCTCCTTCCCATCCCTCCCTTCCCCTACCGCTTGACCCCGGACGGCCGCTTCTTAGAAGTTTTCTTCTTTACCGAAGAAGAAGAGGCCACGAGGGAGGCTCTGGTGGCCCTGGATCTCGCCGGCACGGCCCACCGGCTGGTGCAGGCGCCATCTTGCTGCCTGGGTCAGGGATGGCTGGAATGGCTGCAATGGCTGCGGGAGGATCCCACCCTCGCGGCGCGCAACCGGCTCCCCGACGGCCGGCGGCTGCGGATCGATGAGGCCGGCCGGGTGCGGGTGGAGAATGGGGAGACGCTCACGGTCGACACCCCCGTCCCGTTCGAAGCGGTCTACCCGGCGGGGGCGAACAGCGCCCTGGGCGTTGACCAGATGGGCCAATTGTGGCGCGGGACCTTGCGGCCTCCGGCGTGGGAGCGGGTCCAGGATGCGCAGGGCCGGCCCTTGGACGGCGGCTGGATCCTCCCAGTCCAATCCCCCGACTGGGCCCTCGTCTTCAACGTCGTCTTCGAGTTCGTGCCCCCGACGGCGACGCCCCGGTCCCCTCGGATCGAACCGGGGACCCGAGGTCCCCCTCCCCCGACCCCCACGCCGTACATCCCAAGCCACGGGGCGCCGGTGGCTTTCCACTTTTGGCGGGTGCCGCTGAAGCGGGGCGCGCCGGCGGTGCAGCTGTCGACGTTCCGGACGGAGGTGATGGGGACGGATGTATCGGTACCGGTCTCAGTGCTGCTCCGCGACGGCCGTCACCTGGTGCTCTCCTGGCCCTTTATGGTAGTAATGGAGGGGATCTGGTCCATTAGCGCGCTGGTGGACGTGGAGACCGGGCAGCGGGTGGCGGAGGGTGCGCTAGGGTTGCCGGAAGGAACCATCCTGAGGAACGTGACGGCGATCGCCGACGGCCGTTGGGTCTTGGGGGAGGTGATCGATCGGCGCACCCGGCAGGGACAGGGGATCTGGGTGGCTTCGGGGGAGGATCTCTCGAAGCACTGGACGTTCGAAGGCTGGCGAGGGGTGCAGGCGTGGCATCCGGCCGGGAAGGGGGTGATGGTGTGGGCGGGGACGATGGCGGAACCGGAGCGATTGGGGGTGCTGTGGCTGCCGCCGGGGCCGGAGGGGGTGCGGCCGCTGGAAGGGATACAGCCCCCGGTGGGATGGGCAGGGGATTGGGTGGTGGGACGGGCGGTGGAAGCCCCGGCGAAGGTGCGGGCGGTGGATCCCCAGGGGCGGGTGGAGGAGCTGGATCTTTCCGC
>DATMAC010000187.1:0-15853 GCA_035573655.1 Thermoflexus sp. | reverse complement strand
GTCGCGGGCGAGGGTCGCCGGATCGCAGGAGACGTAGATCCAACGACGCGGGGCCAGCCGCAGGAGCGCTTCCAATGCCTCTTTCGAACAGCCGGTCCGCGGCGGATCCACCACGACGACATCGAAGGGCCCCTCCAGCGTCGGCGCCAACTCCTCAACGGTCCCCGCCAGGATCTCCACGTGGGGGAAGCGGGCGAGGTTATGGCGGGCGTCGGCGGCCGCAGCGGGGTGCGCTTCAATGCCCACCACCCGCTGAGCGAACGGGGCCAGGTGGGCGGCGAACAGCCCCACCCCGCAATAGGCATCTAAAACCGATTCCGTTCCATGGAGGTCGGCCCACTCCACCACCTGATGGACGATTTGTTCGGCCACGGCGGTGTGGGTCTGGAAGAAGCTGGGGGCCGAGATGCGGAAGAGGAAACCGCCCACCTCCTCTGTGAGATAATCCAGACCGATCAGCGGAACAGCCTTCTCATCCGAGGTCAGGAGGACGAGGGAGACCCGCAAATCCGTTTCCAGGATAGGCAGCTCATCCCCTTCCGTCTCAAAGATCACCATGCGATCCCCGGTGCGGACGCCGCAGCGCAGCGTGAGGCGCCGCAGGTCCAGCCCTTCGATATCCAAGGCCTCATAGAGCTCCTGGAGCATGGGATGAGCGATCCAGCACCGGGAGATGGGGACCACCCGGTGGGAGCGCATCGCTTGGAAGCCCAGACGGCCGTCCGGGGAGGCCGAGAACTGGATCTGGTTCCGGTAGCCGAAGGGATCCGGGCTGGGGATGGTGGGGCGGACGGGCGGGTCCTCGATCTTCCCGATGCGGCGCAGCTGATCCCGCACGATCTCCGCCTTCCAGTGGAGCTGGGCTTCATATTGCATGTGCTGGAAGTGGCACCCGCCGCATTCCCCGAAATGAGGGCATGGGGGATCGACGCGCTCGGGGGCGGGGGAAAGGATCCTCTCGATCCGCCCCCGGGCATAGGAGCCCCGGTCCTCCGTCACCTCGACTTCCACGATCTCCCCAGGGATGCCGAAGGGCACGAAGATCACTTTGCCTTCATGGCGGCCGATGGCTTCCCCGCCATGGGCCATTCGTTCTAAGGTCAGGCGGATGCGGGTCATGCGAGGTTCTCCAGCTCCCTTATGCGTTCAGGTCGCGGCTGGCCTCGATGGCCAGCTCGATGAACACGGCCGAGGTCCATCCGAAGATGGGGGCCGCCCGGGGTGGGCGCTCCCCGGTTTCCGGATGGTAATACTCATAGAGGTCCGGATGACCCATGGCCAGTTCGAGGGTCCGCCGCCGGAGCTCCCGGGCGAGGTCCGGATATCCGCACCGGAACAAGCCCTCGATGAACAGACGGTTGATGTTCAACCAGGTCGGGCCGCGCCACATCTGTTCCGGGTTGTAATGGGGATCGTCCATGGCCACGGTGGGGATCGGATACCTGGGCCAGAAGGATCGGGGATCGACGAGATGGGCGATCAGGCGCTCGACCATCGCGGGAGGGAGCCGGCCGGTGAGCAGTGGATAGAGGCTCAGGGGGGTCTTGATGCGGATAGGGACCTCACCCCGCAGTGGCCAGAACAGCCCGGCCTCCTCATCCCACAGGGCCTCGATAATCCGTCGGGTGAGGGCCTCCGCTTCGGCCCGCCAGCGCGCTGCGTCCTCCGGCTCCCCGATCACCTCCGCGATGCGCGCCAGGTGTTCCAGCTCGATCACCAGATAGGTGTTCAAATCCGGCGACTCCACCGGTACTCCCCCATCCCATACCGGGGAGTCATCCCATCCCGAGGAATACGGGTGATTATACTGGCACAGGCCATCCCGGTCGTCGTCGTTCCGTTCGAACCACCAGCGGATCCAACGCACCAAAGGCTCGTAGATCTCATCCAAAAAATCCCGATCCCCGCCCATTTCGTAGATCTTCCAAGCCGCCCATGCGATGATCGGCGGCTTGGTGACGTCGGCATCCACCGGGAAGGGAAGGTGGGTCACACGCCCTTCGTCGTGGACCGCGTCGGGGACCATCCCGTCTTCCCGCTGGTGGTCCAGCACGAGGCGGATCTGATCCTCGGCCAGCTTGAGGTCCACGTAGCGGTAGGCCAGGGCGTGGAAGCAGGCGTCCCACTGCCAGACCCCCACATAGTGGATCTTACTGGGGGTCATCCCCTCGCGGGTCATATAGTAGCGGGGGGAGATCAACCCAGCCCGCATCACCCACCAGGCATAATGATACTGGGGGGCCAGGGCTTCATCGACCCGCGGGGCGGCTGCGAACCAGTCGTGCCATCGGGCCTCTGCTTCCTGAAAGACCGGGAGGGCGGGGCGGATCGAGCGGTTGAACCCGAGGCGGGGGGTGATGTTGAGCAGCACCGCCGCGTCCGGCGTCGGCTCGACCATGAAGGTCACCCGGAAGAGGCCCGGGCCGGCGGATTCAATCTGGTTGTGCCGCAGGCGGGCGTTGGTCGTGTAACACAGGTTCCGTACCCCCCGCAGGATCCCGCCCCGGCGGTCGGCCCGGGCGGTCTCCGCCTGGGCGATGAATTGGATCCCGATCGCCTCAGGGGGCAGGGCGATGTAGAGGGCCTCTGGGTCGTTGAAGGTCATCCCGACGATCCCTCGGGGGGTATGGAAGAACACCGCGTGGGGGTAAGTGGTGAACGTGGCGGGGAGCGGCTCGCCGTCTGGGCTGAGAAAGACCAGGCGCTCCACGATGGGCCGGCGCTGGCGGTAATCTCCGAATTTCTCCTGCTGCTTCTCCCACCGTTCCGCCAGCTTGATGAACAACCCGGGCACCCCAGGTTGCAGGTCCTCGGCGAAGACCATCATGCGCGAGGACCGCTCGCTGAACGGCACGTGGTAAAGATCCACGCGTCCTTTTAGCAGGCGGCAGAACGGGCTCCTCGGCTCCTCCCAGCCGATTGGGAACGCCATGGAAATGCTTGTCCTCCCAGCCCTAAGACAGGGCTTTTCAAGGTTCTGACAAAGACGGCACAACGGTGACGGAAGGGATGGCCCCTCCCCAATCTTTTTCTGGGGCTTGGGCTGGGCCGGGGGCCGAAGGCCCCCGGCCCAGCCCAAGAAAACTCCAAACGGTTCGAACCTTGAAATGCCTTGGCCCTGAGATCAAAGGGATTGCGTTTCCGCGATCTCTTCCCCCGGATTATAGAAGGGCACGGCCAGCGGTCAACTTTTCGGGCGGGCGCGCACACCGCCCCGTGTAACCGAGGCCCACGGAAGGCCCGTCGCGCCATCGGATGCCGTGGGAACTGAAGCCTGTATCCGCGGGGTCTCTATCCATTCGGGTTTCCGGGTCATCGACTCACAGGCTCACGCGCGTGATCCGTCGGATCACCAGGAAGCCTAGGAGGACCAGCACGAGGATCAACCCGAGCATGGCGTAGCCCGCGAGGCCGCTGGTGAAGAAGCGCATCATATAGCGGCGGTTGAGAGGGAACAGGACCAGCCAGAGAAGGACCGGGAGGGCCGTGAGGATCTGGGCACTGAGGCGATAAGAGGCGGTCATCACCCGGATCTCATGCTGGATGTGGACCCGATCACGGATCCGGGCCGCCACTCTCTCCAGGAACTCCGAGAGGTTCCCTCCGACCTGTTGATTGATCTGGATGGCCGTGATGGCCAGCGATAGGTCCTCGCTGGGCACGCGGGCCCGCATGTGTTCCAAGGCCTCGGAGAGCGAGAAGCCCAGCTGGATCTCCAGTAGCGCCCGCTGAAACTCCTCCGCGATGGGAGGCGGGAACCCATGGGCGATCTGTCCGAACGCTGTATATAGGCTGCCGCCGGATTGGAGGGTGCGGGCGATAAGGAGTAAGGCATCCGCCAACTGGGCCTCCAGGCGCTGTTTGCGTGTCTCACGGCGGTGGCGTAGGAACAAGAAGGGCAGTGCCCCTCCGGTGAGAACGCCTAACATGACGAAAACCGGGAGCCGATAGATCCGATGTCCAATCCAGGCTCCTAAGGCCATCAGTCCCAAGGTGAGCCCGATCCACTCCGCAGGGTGCCACGGGAGGTTGGCCTCCCGGAGTAGCTGGCGGAGGCGGCGTTCGGCAGCTTGCCCGACCCTCCAGAGCGCTGTCCATCGCGCAGCAGCCTGACCCATGCATCGGGCTACATGGGCGCGTGCCCAGCTCAGCGTTCCCTCGGTCTTCGGATCGGAGGCGGTCTCGAGGTCCCATGCCCATGAAGCCCAGCGGGGAAGCTCTCCCACAGGCGTGGCCTCGACGGATATCGAGACCTCCGGCATGGCCTCATCGGTTTCTTCCGAGCCGAGGAACCACCATATGAGCAGAATCCCAATAATCCCGAATCCGACTCCCAGGATCAGCGCCGCGCCGATCATCGCAGCAGCTCCACCCGCGCGATCCCCACCGGGCATACGGTGGGATCGAAAGTTAGATCCAAAATCCCGCCGTTGAGGTGGAGCGCCCGGCCATAGATCGCACCGCGATCGGATCGGGCCTGAATGACCGTGGAGAGGGTCACCGTTCCCCCGTTCGCCAAGATCAGCCCCTGCCATTCGAAGGAGGGGGTGGTGATCGTGATGGCCTGGCCCGCCACCAGCAGGGGAGCGCCTCGCTGAGGGTCGTTAAAGGCCGAGCGGAGATCATATCGGTTCAGATCCGAAAGGATCAGCGATCCGAGGGCGGCCAAGGTCACATCTGCCCGAATCTGCCCACCCCCCTGACTCCGGATCACCTGGACGTTCCCCTCTAGGTAATACAAGCCATCCCGCAGGCGGACCCGTTGGGCGGTGATGCACTGATCGGGGAGAGGATCCCTTGCTCCTGCAGGATGTGCGTCCAGCACAATCGGCTGGCTAGGATCCTGGGGGCGGATACAATAGCGCCTTCCGGGGTAGGCGCTCCACAAGGGGCCACCAGGGGCGAAGTCGCTCACCGCATAAAGGGCGGGGAGGGGTTGGTAGGGCGCTTGGATCCGTCCGCCCTGGCACCGTACCCAGAAGTTGATGTTTGCGCTCTCCCCATACTCGCATGGTCCCTGGATGACGCCGGTCCACTGGAGGGTGAGGTCGCCTCCCGCGTGGACCCCCCCTGCTTGCACATCGAGCCGCCCGAACTCCGCCCGCAAATCGTTCTCTGCGAACAGGGCGAAGGGACATGCGGGGGTCAGATGGTAGACTGCTGTCGCCAGGGTCCGGACCTCCATAGGATCGAACCCGAAGACGCCGGCGAAGAAAGCATCGAAGCGGTTGATGATCGTGACCCGCACGCCCTGGGCGTTCTCAGGGATCGTCCCAGCGCCCAGGGGGGCGATAGGGTTTCCAGTTTCGTCCACGTATTCCGCTTCGAAGCGGTTGGGCTGGCCGTCCACATTGAAGGTCCCGTGGGCGTCGATGGCCTGGCGGAGGGCGAGGAGGAGGTCGGCCTCGCTTCCGCCCTGGCGTTGGATCTCATAAAGCCGGCGGGTGGCGGAGAGGGCGGCTGCGTCGGCGGCGTTCTGGGCCCGCCGCCGCTGGGCGTAGGCGTTTCCTCCATCGATCGCCAAGGCCAGCAACGCCAGCATCCCTGCGAACGCGAGGGCCAGCAGCACCAGCGCCTGTCCACGTCCCTCAATTCCCCTACCCACCGCCTTCCTCCCACTGCCCGCTTAGGTCAGAAAATTCAGCCCTCGTCCTTATTGTAGGATCCTTAGCAGCGATCAAAGGTAGGACTAAGGTCACGGCGTGTCGCGGGCTTAACGAGACCGAAACCCCGTCCGCTGATTGTTCGTATGTGGTAGAAATAGCGCTTCGATATTTGCTCCTAAGGGAAACAAGGCTCCGGCTGAGCTGGGAGACTTCAGAGCCGTTATGGGGATTCCTTCTTCCAACGGGCCAGCCCCGGGAGGATCTCCGGGGGCACCAGATCCGCAATCGGCTCCCCATGCGTCAGGCGCCGGCGGATCTCGGAGGAGGACACCTCCGCGAGGGCTGGCGGAAGGTGGAGGAAATCAATGCGCGCCCGGTAAGGGGCCCGCGCCGGGTCCTGGAGGAAGCGCTCCAGGGAGGGAAGATCCCAAGGCGGACGGGGGGCGACGAGGAGGCGCGCGGTTTGGAAGAAGCGTTCTAAGGCGGCTTCCAAGGGGATGTCCGGGTAATACTGGGGATCGAACAGGCGGATCAGGGTGTCGCCCCCCATTAGGAAGAAGAGCTCCGGGGATGCTCCCACTGCGGCGCGGAGGGCCTGCGCTTTCTCGAAGAACCGAGCGCGGTTGCAGAGGGCCACGCTCCACGAGGGACGGCGCCGGGCGATGGTCCGCAACATCTCCAGGCGCTCCGGCAGTCCGAAGCCTACCAGCGGTTTCTCGACATGAACGATCGCCAGTAGGAACACCCCTTCCTCCAGGTGAAAGGCCGCCTGGGCGGCCTCGAGCAGCGCGACATGGGCGCGGGTAGGTGGATTGAATGAGGCGGAAAGGATCCCAATCCGCTGGGCATCCGGGCGCGCCCGATGGACCCAGCGCCATTGCGGGGGAGCCTGTGGATCTAAACCTTCCAGCTCTGGGATCCGGTTCCCATGCATCGGATGTCCCCTGGGAGCCGACATAAGGTCTGAGGCCCTACTCGCCTTTCAGGGCGTGGAGCGCGGTGGGAAGCCGGGGGATGAGATCCCCGGCCACCACCCCGGCGGATCCGATCTCCCGGCGTGCCAGCTCCCCGGCGAGGCCGTGGAGATAAGCGCCCAAGGCCGCTGCCTCGAACGGGGCCAGCCCCTGCGCCCGCAGCCCGGCGATCGTCCCTGCCAACACATCCCCGGTTCCTGCCGTGGCCATCGCCGGGTTGGCGAAAGGCAGCACCAGCGCCCGGCCGTCCGGGGCGGCGACCACCGTGAACGCTCCCTTCAGCACCACCACGTGCCCCCAAGCCTGCGCGAACTGTTGAGCGATCCCCACACGGTCCTGCTCGATCGCCTCCTTATCCAGTCCGGTCAACCGGGCCATCTCCCCCGGGTGAGGGGTGAGGATCGCCGGTCCGGGCAGCCGGGCCGCCCAGTCCTTCGCCTGGGCGATGGCGTTCAGCCCATCCGCATCGACCACCAGGGGTGGCCAGGTAAAGGCAGGGGGTGCTGGCTTCGTCGTTTCTTCCTCCTCAATGTGAAAGCCCAGACGGCCCCGCCGGGCGGCGCGCTCCATCCCGAACATCCCGTGCACGAAGGCCACCGCCTCTTTCTCCTGGGTCAGGCCCGGCCCCAGCACCATCGCCGCGTAGCCCTCGACGGCCTTGGCCAGGACCTCAACGGCGTCTGGGATCAGGACGCCGAGCTCGTCCGGCAACAGCACATAGGTGATCTCGGTGGTCTTCGCTGCCAGGACCGGGTAGATCGTTCGTGGAATGGCCAAGGTGACCCATCCGGCGCCGATCCGGGCCGCTGCCTGGGCGGCCAGCCATGGGGCGCCGGGGTAATTCGTGGAGCCGGCCACCACCGCCACCTTCCCGAAGGTGTTTTTATGGGCGTCCGCCGGGCGCGGTGGGCACCATCCTTGCGCCGTGGCAGCGTCCATCACTTCGAAAGCGCCCTCCGGCACCCACTTCGGTTCGATCCCGATGTCGGCCACGACGAGCTCCCCGACCGCGTGGGCCGCAGGGAACCGGAAATGCCCTACCTTGGGATGCGCGAAGGTCACTGTGAGGTCGGCGTGGAAGGCGTTGGGATCCAATTCCCCCGTGTCGTAGTTCATCCCGGTCGGCCCGTCCACGGCCACCAGCCACGGCTCCGGAGGGGCGGACCGGACGCCAAGGGGTGGAATGAGCGGAACGCCCGGGGCGAAGAACGAGGTGGGCCACGGCCGTCGGTCGCTGACCTCCGCGCGCACCGCCTGAAGCATCCGAAGGAGGTCTCCTTCCAGCGGGCGGGTGGTCCCAGTTCCCAACAGCGCATCCACGATCACCGCCGCGCTCCGGGCCCAGAGGCGCAGCACCCGCCATGTGCGGTCGTCCGCCGCTTGGGCGATGAAGCAGCCCGCCGTTTTCGCGGCTTGGAAAACGGGATCGGTCTCCTCCCGTGGTTTCAGCAAGTAGCAGGCGACCTCCGCGCCGGCCTCTTTCAGGAAACGGGCGGCGGTCAGGCCATCGCCGCCATTGTTCCCCGGCCCGACCAGGATCAGAATGCGGCGGCCCTGGACGGACATCCGCCGCATGATCTCCGCGGCCACCGCCCGGCCGGCTCGCTCCATCATCCGTGCGTAGGTGTGGCCGGCCGCATCGGCGGCCGCTTCCGCCTGGCGCATCTGAGCCACTGTCAACACCCGCATCCCTCGTCTCCTATCCCGCAATGTGGTCCTGGAGTTATCGTACAATATACGCGAAAAGCTTGGGGACCGCTTGAAGACTGTGAAGCGCTCCACCGTCATCCGGCTCACATTCCAGGCTGCCTCGGGATCGTCCGGTCGGACAAAGCGGGGTAAAATTCCTGTGGAGGCGGTGATGGCGTTCACGGTAGAGGACTTTCAAGATCTCCTGGCGTTGCTGCGGGAACATCCCGATTGGCGCCAGCAGCTATGGGCGCTGCTGGCCTCCGAGGAATTGTTGCGCCTGCCGGGGGAGGTGAAGGCCTTCCGGGAGGAGTTCCGGGTTTTCCGGGACGAGACCTTCGCCGCTTTCCGGAAGGAGACGGAGGAACGCTTCCGACAAGTGGAAGCGCAGATCGCGGCCTTGGCCGAGGCCCAGCGGCGGCATTATGAGGAGTTCGCGGCCTATCGGGCGGAGACGGAGCGGCGGTTTGCGGAGCTTCGGGAGGAAGTGACGGCGGCGCGGGCGGAGGCGGACCGTCGGTTTGCGGAGCTGGCGGAGGCGCAACGGCGCACCGAGGAGCGGGTGGGGCGGCTGGAGGAGGCGGTTGAGCGGCTGGCGGAGGCGCAGCGACGGCATTATGAGGAGTTTGCGGCTCATCGGCAGGAGTTTTTGGCCTATCGGGTGGAGGCGGACCGTCGGTTTGCGGAGCTGGCGGAGGCGCAACGGCGCACCGAGGAGCGGGTGGGGCGGCTGGAGGAAGCGGTTGAGCGGCTGGCGGAGGCGCAGCGACGGCATTATGAGGAGTTTGCGGCTCATCGGGTGGAGACGGATCGTCGGTTCGCGGAGCTGGCGGAGGCCCAGCGACGGCACTACGAGGAGTTTGTTGCCCTGCGCCGGGAGTTCCAGGAACACCGGCGGGAGTTTGAGCTCCTGAAGAACGATGTAGGGATCCTGAAGGACAATGACCTCCGACGCCGCTATGGGGAGCGCGCCGCCGCTTACTTCGGCCGGCCGGACTTCCGTAGGATCCGCGTTCTCTCCGCTCAGGAGGTGACGGAGGCGCTGAGGCGGGCCCTGCGCGCTAAGGCCATCTCCCCCGAGGCCTTTGAGGATGCCCGGCTGACGGACATTGTGATTCAAGGCCGGCGTAAAGGCCGTCCCCTCTACTTGGTCTTGGAGGTCTCTTGGGTGGTGGACCGCGCGGACGTGGAGCGGGCGGTTCGCCGGGCGGAGATTTTCCAAAAGGTCCTGGGGGAGGTCTGGCCGGGGGTGGCAGGCGCCCGATTCACCGAGGGGGCCCGAGCGCTTCTCCAGCAGATGAAGGAGGCGGGCCAACCGATCGTGGTGGCTCAAGATGGCCAGGTGGATTGGCCCGGAGGAGGTTGAGAGGAAAAAGCGCTCTTCGAATCTATAAACATCTGTTTCTTGAAGGTGGAACCGTATGCGCCCCGAACTGGGGTTGATCGTGCGAGAGCCTTACGCGACCTACATCGTCTCCGGGGAGAAACCCTGGGAGATCCGCCGCTACCCCACCCATATCCGGGGGCGTATCGGGATCATCAGCCCGCGGGGATGGATCGGCACCGCCGTGTTGGCCGAGATCCGGGGGCCAGTCCCCTTGGAGGTCTTGCGGCGGCAGATCGCCCGACATCGTGCGGACCCCGCCTTCCTGGAGGCCTATGCGCGGGGACGACCCCTTTATATCTGGGTGTTCACGGACCCCCAGCAGTTCCCGGAGCCGATCCCCATTCACCGCCCCCGTGGGCCGGTGGTCTGGATTCGGCTGGACGAGGCGCTGGGGGAAAGAAAGCCAGGCCGCCGGCGGTAAGCAGCGGGACGGAGTGCGGGTTCAGTCGCCGCGGGCGGACACCCGGAGGAGGCCGTAGCCGAGGGTGAGGATGAGGTCCGGCTCCAGGCCCTGAACGACCTCCGGGCGATGGGTGGCGGCGATGAGGGTGATGCCGTGCTGGCGGCAGAGGGCCGCCACTTTGCGGGCCACCCGCAGCGCCATCTGGGGATCCAGGTGGGCCGCGAACTCATCGATGAGCAGCAAGTTCGGCCGTGCGGCCAGCAGGTAGGCGATGCGAGCGCGCTCCTTCTGGCCGGTGGAGAGCTCCCAGAACCGCGCTCGGTAAAGCACCGCGTCGGCGATCCCGGCCACGTTCAAGACCTCGATGGCCAGCACCTCATCCCCGGTTAACCGGTAGATGGCCTCCAGGATCGTCTCCTCGCCGAAGTCCGGCTCGATCTCCCCCGGCAGGTAAGCGGCCACCTGCACGTTCTCCGGCAGCTCGATGATCCCGGACTGGGCCCGATACAGAGGGTCCTGACGCCCGGTTGCGGCGCCGTAGAGCAGGCGCAGCAGGGTGGTCTTCCCCGCCCCCGAGGCGCCGAGCAGGGCCACGATCTGTCGCGGGTGGATGGTCAGCGAGACATCTTTGAGCACGATCTTCTGAATCGTTCGCTCGTGCACCCCGAAGGCTTCCAGGACTTCCTGGAGCGGAGGGGCGATGCCGCTCAAGCGGAGGGTGCTTTCATAGCGGTAAGTGACGTGGCGCAGGCGGATCGGCCCGGCCAGCGGCTCGATAGGACGAAAGGCGGGGCGGTAGAGCTTCCCGCGGTGCGTCTGGGCGACGGGATCGGTCTCGTAGAATCGCTCCAAGCAGCGGGCCGCCTCTTCCTCCAGGGGGTAGACCAGCACCGGCCGCCCGGAGGCGGTGTCCCCAAGGTAGCGGAATCCCGCCCGCTCCATAAAGGGGTTGTAGCGGGCCATCTGGGCGATGGTCTCCAGGACCGCCTTCGGACGCCGCATCTCCGGGATGCGGCGCTCCCGGATCCAGCGGATGGCTGCCCGCAGCGCCAGTTGCCCCAGACCCTCCGCCCGGTAATCCGGATGAACCACCACCCGGGCCAGGCGGGCCCCCCGGGTGTCGCAGATCTTCAGCGCGATCTCCTGGGATTCCCACCACAGGTCGAAGGGCGAGAGGTCCGGCCGCTGCCGCTTCAGCTCCTCCTCCAGGCGCTCCGGCCAGAACGAAGGCTCGAACCACTCCGCGGGGAATACCGCTTGCCGTAGGTTCGGCTGGATCGTGCCATCCGGCAGGCGACGGTGCATCATCAGGATCGGAGGATCGATGCGCACGTAGCCGATGTAAAGCGGCTCATACGGCATCCGGTCCTCGAGGAGCAGCACCAGGAAGCGGGAGGCGCGGGTGGCGTCCTTGAGGTCGCCGAAGCGCATCGGGCGGCGGCAGCGCGGGCAAAGCGGCCGGGCGTTGGCCTCTGCCCACGTTCGATCCTCCGGGCACCACCAGCGGGCGAGGATCTCCGCCTCCGAGGCGTAGTGGTGCTGCTCCAGATCCACGATGGCCTCGAAGTCTGACTCCAGGCCCGCTTCCCGGGCGAGCACCGTGTAGCGATAGAGTGGGGTAGGGGAGAGCGGGGAGGAGCGTTCCAGGACGAAACGCTCCCGGTAGAACGGCCAGATGGGGACGGCCTCGCCGTCCACGACCCGCCACAGCGCGTAGGCGTCAAAGGTCAGCGCCTGGGGATCGGCCTGCGGCTGCAGAGCGACGAGGACCTCCTCCCCCGGCCGGAACCACTGGGCGATGGTCCCGGTCATCGGCAGGCGCAGGTGTCCAGCCTCCCCCTCCACCTCCAGCACCCCGAACCAGCGATACCGGAAGCGGTCCATCCGGACACCCAGGACCCGGTAGGGCTTCCCCTCCGCCAGCGCGGCGAGCGGTTGAGCAGCCGGCTTTTCCATCATCGCGGTCCCTCCTGCCGATGGGGGATCCCCGGATCACCGATCCAGGATCACCGGGATCGGATCAACGAGACGGATCTCCTCCAGCGAGACGTGGCACCGATAGGCCATGGCCTCGACCCCACGAGCGACGGCGGTCCGCAGGATCTCCCCGAAGGCCGGATCGGCGCGATCGTGGGGGCGGAAGGCCTGGGCATCCGGGCGCTGCACAATGAAGATGATAAAGGCTCGGGCGCCGTCCATGCGCGCAGCCATTAAGGCGTTCACATGGCGACGCCCTCGTTCGGTGGGCGCATCCGGGAACAGCCCGGTTCCTTCCTCCACCAGCGTGACGCTCTTGACTTCTACGTAAGCCACACCGTGGGGGCCGGAGAGCCGGAAATCCACCCGACCCTCCCCCAATGGGACCTCCGCATCCAGGGTGGTGTAAGACCGAAAAAGGGGAAGCTCACCTTTCTGCCATGCCTCCCGGAACAAGAGATTGGGCACCCGTGCGTCGGCGGAGACGAGGACCCCGTTGGGCAATCCCACCACCTGAACATCATATTGGGTTCGCCGCCGGCCCTCCCGCCGGGCTATCCACACGGGATAACCGGGAACCAGGAGCTCGTGCAGGCGGCCGGAGTTCGGCAGGTGCGCGCGCACCCGCCGCCGTCCGACGCGCACTTCCACGGCGAACCGATTCAGGCGCTGTAGGAAGGATGCCTGGACCAAGGGCGGCCAACGCATCGTCGGAGATCCCGGGAGAGAAAGGGAGCCTGTCCATTCCCTGATTAGAGGATGAGCATGGCGTCGCCGAACGAGTAGAACCGGTAGCCTTCGGCGATGGCGATCTGATAGGCCTCGCGCATCAGGTCGTAGCCCATGAAGGCGGCCACCAGGAGCAACAGCGTGGAGCGGGGGAGGTGGAAATTGGTGATCAAGGCATCCACCGCCCGGAACTGGAATCCGGGGTAAATGTAAAGGTCCGTCTCCCCCTCGAACGGCCCAACCACTTGCCGAGGGCAGACGGTGTCGGGCGAGCATCCCAACCCGCGGCGGGCGGCCGTCTCCAGGACCCGCACCACGGTGGTGCCCACCGCGACGATCCTCCCTCCCTCCAACCGCGTCCGGTTGATGAGCTCCGCCGCCTCTACGGGAAGCGCGCACCATTCTCGGTACAGCTTGTGCTCCCGCACATCGTGAACTGTGATGGGCCGGAAGGTGTCCAAGCTGATATGGAGCGTCACGAAGGCGAAGCGGACGCCGTGATCCCGTAGACGGGCCAGCAGTTCCGGGGTGAAATGTAACCCCGCCGTCGGCGCGGCCGCGGAGCCCGGGACCCGGGCGTAGACGGTCTGGTAGCGTTCCGGGTCATGCAGCGGGCGCCGGATGTACGGCGGGAGCGGGATCACTCCAAGCCGCTCCAGCCACCCCTCCGGGGGAGCGGAGAACCGGAGCAGGCGGAGGGGACCTTCGCCCTCGCTCTCCACCTCCGCGTAGAGGTCGACCGGCTGGTTGCCGGAGAGCAGCTGCAGGCGCACGCCGGGGCGGATATGGCGGCCCCGTGCCATCGCCCACCAGCGCTCCGGATCCACCCGGCGTACCAGCAGCAGCTCCACTCGCCCCCCGGTCGGCTTGATCGCGAACAGACGCGCTGGGATCACCCGGGTATCATTGAACACCAACAGGTCCCCGGGCCGCAGGTAGTCCACGATCTCCCGGAAGATCCGATGCTCGATCCGCCGGGTCGCCCGATGCACCACCATCAGCCGCGAGGCATCCCGCGGCTCCACCGGGGACTGGGCGATCCGCTCCGGCGGCAGCTCGTAGTCATATGCCTCCAGGCTCAGGATGTCCTTCGGCTCCATAGCGGGCCCGATAGAGCTCCAAAAGGGTCTGGAAGCCTTCCTCCCCCAGCACCCATTTCACCTCCTGATCGAAGACCATAAACAGCGGACGGGCTTCTTCAGCGGGCTGCTGGCAGGAGGCCTCCGCATACAACTCGTTTTCATCATCCAGGATCAGCTGGCCCTCCCACAGGGTGAGCGGGTAAAGCGCGCAATGGAACGGCTTCAGGGCCCAGGGGTGCATGCCCGCCTCCACGGCGGCGACCTGAAGGCCGCAGCGCCCATCATCCAACAAGAAAACGCATGACTGGCCGAGCGGATGGGAGGGGTTCTCGATGACCGTGGTGCCCACCCAGTATCCTGCGGGAGGCGTGTCATCCCACTCCGGCTCCGGATCGAACCATCGTGTCTCGTCGTGCCGATCGGGCGGCAGGACCTTTTTGATCAGCTCCGCGTGGTGGAGGATCTCATCCCGTTGCTCCACCCGCACCCACACCCCGTAGGCGCAGCAACGGCCCCGGCAATATGCGGGGCCGCATCGCTGGACCGGCCGGGGCTCCAGTAAACGGGGATCCACTCGAAGCCCACCGATCTCGATCTCCATGGATCCCCTCCTGAGGGTAGGTCCTGGCAAATTGTTCAGGTGTGCAGCGCTCGTTTGACGGGCCTCTTCTCTTTCAGGCACCTGGCCCCCACCTCTCTTGCTCAGCCGATCATGAACTTCCCATCCCGATAAAGGACCTCTCCATCTACCACGATTTCCCCCTCCTTCAAATCGCAGATCATATCCCAATGGATGGCGGATTGGTTGGTCCCGCCGGTCTCCGGATAAGAGGCCCCCAGGGCGAGGTGGAAGGTGCCTCCCAGCTTTTCGTCAAACAGGATGTTGCGGGTGAACCGGCGGATGGCGAAATTCGTGCCGATGCCCAGCTCGCCCAGCCGCCGCGCCCCTTCATCTGTTTCCAGCATCCGGTGCAGGAAAGCCTCGTTCTTCCGCGCCGTCGCTTTCACCACTTTCCCGCCTTCGAACACCAGCTCCACGCCGTCCACTTCGCGGCCGCCGTAGAGGGCCGGATACGTGAAGTGCACCCAGCCCTCGGTGACGGTCTCCTCCGGTCCCGTGAAGATCTCCCCGTCCGGGAAGTTGTGACGGCCGTCAGCGCTGATGAAGATCCGTCCCTCGATCCCAAGCACCAGATCGGCATGAGGGCCCCGGATGTGGATCCGTCGGCGTCCCTTCAGCCATTCCACCAGCCGTTCTTGGAAGGCCGCCTGCTCCCGCCAGCGGGCGACCGGATCTTCCTCGTTCAACCAACCCGCCTCGTAGACGAATTCCTCGAACTCGTGGAGGCCCATCTCGGCCTCCTGGGCGTAGGCTTCGGTGGGATACAGGGTGAGGACCCAGCGCAGTTCCCCACGGGCCGCCCGCTCCATATACACGCGGGTGAGCTCCCGTCGCGCGGCTGAGAATTTCGCCTGTTTCGCCGGATCCACGTTGCTCAGGGATCGGGTGTTGGTCTCGCTCAGCACACTGATGATCACATCGAAGGTTTCAGTGACCAAGCGATCGATGGGCGAGACGAACGTCAGCTGGGGTTCCTCCGCCACCCGGTAGAAGATCTCCGCCGCCCCCGGTAGGGAGACCAGCAGATGAGGATACGCGCCCCGCTCCAGAGCCTGACGGTAGATGGTGAGCAGGAGCGGCGCGGCCGCCGGCGTGCCCCGGATCGCCACCTTATCCCCGGGCTTCACCGCCGTTGCGTAATCCACCAGCACCCGGGCCCATTTCTCCAGACGCGGATCGCTCATTGTGCACCTCGACGGTAGAGATGTGGAGTTTCCAGAATGTCCACCCACCCTCTTAGGAGCCGCGAACCGCCTTATTGGGGATCAGAACCACACGCCCCGTTCTCAATGAAAACGAACAGCTCAATCTCAAAAAGGAATTATAACGCGGATAAGGACGCGATCCAGTAGGGAACCCCAATCCTATCCAGTGTGGGCCGCTT
>DATMAC010000186.1:0-3294 GCA_035573655.1 Thermoflexus sp. | reverse complement strand
CCCTCAGCCCAGCCCCAGAAAACCCCAAATTGAAAAGCCATGATCTTCCCCTTCGCGTCCTGGACGCAGTGGATGTCGGTTGTAAAATCAGGTATAATGTGCAATCTTGAAAAGACCTTCAACCCTCCGAGGGGGGAGGTGGATCGAATGCGTTGCATCGGGGTGCTGACCAGTGGAGGGGATGCGCCAGGCATGAATGCCTGCATCCGGGCGGTGGTGCGCACCGCTGTGTACCATGGTGTGCGGGTGCTAGGGATCCGTCGTGGATTTCAAGGCCTGATCGAGGGAGAGATTATGGAACTCCGCCCACGCGACGTGGGAGGGATTATCCAGCGTGGCGGGACCATCCTTCAAACCGCCCGTTCGAAGGAGTTCATGACGGAAGAAGGACAGCGTAAAGCGCTGCGCCGCCTGAACCAGTATGGGATTGAGGGGCTGGTGGTCATCGGCGGTGATGGCTCCATGCGCGGGGCCTTCGCTCTCCATCAGCGCGACTTCCCAGTGGTAGGAATCCCTGCCAGCATCGATAACGACATCTGGGGCACCAACATGAGCATTGGGGTGGATACCGCCCTAAATACCATCATCGATGCCATCGACCGCCTGCGGGATACGGCCTCTTCCATCGGACGGGCCTTCCTGGTGGAAACGATGGGACGGGATTGCGGGTATCTGGCCTTGATCGCCGGGGTGATCGGCGGGGCGGAGATGGTGCTGATCCCGGAGCGGGAGACCAAGCTGGAGGAGGTGGCCCGCGCGGTGATGGATGCCTATGAGCGGGGCAAGACCCATGCGTTAATTGTGATCGCGGAGGGAGCTCCCTACCGGACCACGGAGGTGGCCAAGTTCCTGGAAAGCCACCCGATTGGCTTTGATGTGCGCATTACGATCCTGGGTCATATCCAACGTGGGGGCAGCCCCACAGCATTCGATCGCCTGCTGGCCACCCGCATGGGGGTGAAAGCGGTGGAAGCGCTGCTATCGGGCGAGCGGGGGGTGATGACCGCTCTCCAAGGCCGCGAAATCGTGACCATCCCACTGGAGGAGGTGGTCCAGCGCCGGCGGGAGGCCAATCTCGCATATTATGATATGGTGTTGATGTTGGCCCGCTGAAGCCCTGTGGGGAACCTGCTCAGATGCGCAGGGAATGTTCCGCCGCCGGGCCGGTTTCCCCTCGTAACATGGCGATGGCGTGAGGCAACACCTTCCCCAGGAAGTCCATCGCCTCCCGGACGGCCCGAGGGCTTCCTGGCAGATTGATGATGAGGGTTCGCCCTCGCACCCCAGCCACCCCTCGGGAGAGCATCGCGAAGGGCGTCTGCTGGAGACTGTAGAAACGCAGTGCCTCGGCGATCCCTGGAGCCTCCCGCTCCAGCAACGGCCGGGTGGCCTCGGGCGTAAGATCCCGAGGCCCCAATCCCGTGCCCCCCGTCGTCAGGATCAAGTCCAGCCTTTCCTCATCGCACCACGCGCGGAGGACCCGCTGGATCGCCTCGATGTCATCCGGTACCACCGCGTATTGGGCGACCGTCCCGCCGATCTGCTCAACGACCCGCTGCTTCAGAATCGCGCCGCTCTCATCCGGGTAAACGCCTTGGGCGGCCCGATCGCTGATGGTCAGGATGCCGACACGAATGGGTTCCATTCCGATCCTCTTTAGGCTCCCTATGCTTTGGAGGCGCCCTCCTGGCCATCACGGGCTGCTGCTTTCAGAGCGGCCAGGAGGGGAGGGATCACTTCCTCCAGTGGGCCGGGGAGCAGACACCCCGCCGCGGGCGGATGGCCGCCTCCGCCGAAAGCCAGGGCGACCCGGGCGACGTCATACCCAGGCCGGGCCCGCATGCTGACTTCCACTTTTCCATCATCCCGTTCGGTGAAAACGGCGGCGATCCGTGCCTCCTCCACGCCGATCAAGAAACTGGAGAGGCTGAGATCGTTCGCGTGGCTCAGGCCGGAGGCCGCTCGCATCTCCCGGGTGATCACCGTCCAGATCACCCCCTCCTCCATCCGGGCCTCTGCGAGAGCCTGGCCGAAGAGGCGGACGGCGGCCAGGGGCCGGCGGTTAAAGAGGGCTTCCACCAGCGCCGGCAGGGAGGCCCCGGCCTCCATCAGTCGAGTCACCTCCCGCATGACCCGGGAGTCCACATTGGCGGTCCGGAGACCCATCGTATCTCCCACAATGCCCGCCAGCAGAATTGAGGCCAGCTCCCCATCCAGCTCCACCCCGAGATCCTCCGCCAGCCAGAGCACCATCTCGGCGGTCGCCACCGCGGAGGGATCAATCCAGTTGATCGCCCCGAAGCGGGTGTTCGTGACGTGGTGATCGATGTTCAACAAGGGAATCCCCTGGAGTTCAGCGAACGCTTTGCCGAGGCGGCTTGGGTCGCTGGCATCTAAGCTAACCAGGAGATCGAACGAGCCTTGGGCGATGCGGGAGATCTCCCCTGCGTGGGGAAGGGCTTTCAAGCGGGCTGGAAGATCGTCGTCACAGAACGCCTCGGCGGCTTTCCCTAAACGTCGGAGGATCTGAACCAAGCCGAGGGCGCTGCTGATGGCATCCGCATCCGGCGAAACGTGGGTGGCCACTGCGATGCGCTGGGCTTTCTTCAAGGCCTGTCGGGCCTGCTCACGACTCATCGAGCTACCGCTCCTGACTGAACGGATGAAGTGCCTAAGTTGAGGATTCGGATGATTGCTTATCGTGAAGCCGGGAGATCAACCGCTCGATGCGATCCGCGCGATCGAAGGTATCATCCCACTTGAAAACCAGATCAGGGATCCGGCGTAGGATCACCCGCCCCGCCAGCTCGTGCTTCAGATAACCCTTCGCGTGCTCCAGGCCCGCCAGCACTTCCTCCCGTCGGGCAGGATCCGCTGGCCAGGTCGTCACATAGACCTTAGCGATGGTGAGATCCGGCGCCGGTTCCACCCCGGTCACGGTCACCCCGGCCACCCGCGGGTCTTTTAATTCGGCGATCAGAGCGCTCAGCTCTTCTCGCAACAGCTCCCCGATCCGTCGCTGCCGTCGCTCTCCCATGGTGAACCTCCAGGACGCTCCATCCTAACACATGAAAAGCGAGCCGTCAAAAAGCAGGGACCGGCTCTCCAGGTTTTCAGCTTAGGCATTCTCTTGCCAACCTCGGGGAGTTTGTTCTCATCCGCGACGGCTTGAGAAGGACTTGTGGAAATCGTTGCCCCTCCATAGTGTTCCTCCTACTTGCGTTTCGAGGATATGGGATGGTGAGCCATCGATGCCCCCAGCCATCCCAATTTGAGGATATGAGAGGGTGTGGG
>DATMAC010000185.1:0-18427 GCA_035573655.1 Thermoflexus sp. | reverse complement strand
CAGCTGGACGCGAATGCCCCGCTGGGCCGCCTGCCAGGCGGCCTCCGACCCCGCCAGCCCGCCGCCCACGATGATCAGCTCCCGCATTGCCCTCCACCCTCTGTGGAGAAGTGCTTATTCATTTTACCGGCTTACCGGCGTTCAGCGATCCCATGGACCCCGGATACCATATAAAGCGGCGTCCGGATAAACGGAGGGGCGTCGGTCCACGGTCTCACGGGGATGAGCCCTTGGATCGCTTCATAGAACGCCGGGGTGAGGAGGATCTCCCCTTCCGGCGCCAGGCCGGCCAGGTGCCGGGCGGTCTCTGTCACCTCGCCGACCGGCGCGTAGTGAAGATAACTGGAGCCGCCCATCAGCCCCACGAGGGCAGGCCCCCGGTGAAGGACCAAGCGCGGCGCGAAACGTAGAGGCGGGGGAAGTTCCAGCTGAAGCCGGCGGCTTCGTTCCCGAAAGACCAGGGCCGCCCGCAGGGCTCGGATCGGATGATCGGTGCCGGCGAGGGGCGCGTTGAACCAGGCCAGAACCATGCTGTCCGTCAACGGTGAAGGGATCCCTCCCTCCGCCTGAACCCCTTCGTAAAACAGGTTCAGATAGCGGTTCAAGGCCTGATGGAGCGTTCCGGAGGGAATGCCTCCGTTTCGAGCAGCTTCCTGGATCCTTGTCCGAAGCCCGCTCCATGCGACAGCCAGCACGCTGAGGGTCTGTATCCGAGCTGGGCCCAGGATCTCGTGAGGGGCTTTTTGCAGGACCTGTCGAATGGGGGAAGGGATGAAGGCCCGGAGCAGATTCCACCAGCGGAGGTGGTAGGTTTTCAATGAGGCGATCTGCCGCCCGAGGCGCAGGCGGGTCTGGAGCCGGGCCAGGACCTCGCGGGGATCGTAAGGCTTGGTCACGTAATCCTCCGCGCCGATCCGCAGGCCCTCCACCAACTGGGTGATGGCGGAGCGCCCCGTAAGAATCAACACTGGGATATCCCGGAGCTGGGGATTGGACTTCATCGCCTGACATACGATGAGACCATCCGCGTCGGGCAGGCCCAGATCCAGGACCACCACGTCGGGGCGCCAGGAACGCAGCCGGGCCCATCCCTGGCGGGCTGTTGAGGCGACGGCGACCTCGAAGCCGTTCCAGACCAGCAAATCGTGAAGCGCCCGCGCCTCGTTCGGATTGTCCTCGATGATCAACACGCGGGGTGGACGCGCCCCGCCCTTGTCGGGGTTTCCACTGACCATCTGATGGTTCCCTCCATGTTCCCTTAGGGCTTGGCGTCGGGCTGTTTGTTGCAGGTGCTTTAGCGCTCTCTTTTACAGGGAGCGAAAGCGGGTCAGCGAGCGTCAAACGGCAGTGAGCTAGAGGCCCGCCTTCTGAGACTTCTGGGCTATGGGGAGAGAGTTAACCATCCACGTCAAGTGTATACTGAAAAACAGCTTGCAGGGAGGAATCTGATATGGAGGACCTGACGCCCATCCGGCGCCAGTATTTGGACCTAAAACGTCAATACCCGGACGCTATCCTGTTCTTCCGGCTGGGCGATTTCTATGAGGCGTTTGATGAGGACGCGGAGATCGTTGCCCGGGAGTTGGATCTGGTCCTCACCTCCCGGCCGGTGGGGAAAGGGCAGCGCGTTCCGATGGCGGGCATCCCGCATCATGCGGTGGAACCCTATCTCGCCCGCCTGGTCGAGAGAGGCTACCGGGTCGCCATCGCGGAGCAGGTCGGCGAGCCGGTGAACGGCCTGATGCCCCGCCGGGTGGTGCGCGTGGTCACCCCTGGAACGGCGCTGGAGCCAACCCTTCTGGACGAGCGGAAGCCGAATTATCTGGCGGCCTGGATCGAGACGGAGGAAGGGATCGGCCTGGCCTATTGCGAGGCCAGCACGGGATATTTCGCCGCGACGCAATGGACCGGTTCGGAGGCCCGGCGGGAGGCGGAGGCGGAGCTCTGGCGCATCGCCCCTCGGGAGTGCCTTTATCCGGCCGCCCCTGGCGAGCCTCCCATACCGCCGGTTGCGCCGGCGGAGGGCGCTTCGATTCATTTCACCCCGTTCCCCGCTTATCGTTTTGAACCTGGGACGGCCCGCGCGGCGCTGCAGGAACACTTCCAGGTGATCTCGTTGCATGCGTTCGGCCTGGAAGATCAACCGCTGGCGATGCGAGCGGCGGGAGCTATCCTCCAATACCTCCAGGAGACCCGCCCGGAGGCCCTTTCGATCTTGACGTCCCTAGAGACGTACACCACCGCCCGGTATATGCTCTTGGATGCCGCTACCCGCCGCAACCTCGAGCTGACCGAGGGCATGGCCGGGGACGCCCGAAGGGGATCCTTGCTCTCCGTCCTGGATTTCACGCGCACCCCGATGGGCGGGCGGTTGTTGCGGGCGTGGATCTCCCAGCCGCTGCGGGATCGGGCAGCGATCGAGGCTCGTCTGGATCAAGTGGAAGCTTTCGTGGAGGATCCCATCGCCCGGGAACGGTTGGCCGAGCGGCTTCGCGGGTTCCCGGATCTGGAGCGGCTGGCCGGGCGGGCGCGCAGCGGCCTGGCCTCGCCCCGAGATCTGGCTGCTCTGCGTCGGGCGCTGGCCGCGCTCCCAGAGATCCAGGGGCTGCTCCATCGGATGGAAGGCCCACGGGCGGAGGCTGTTCGGCCCCTGGCCGCTCCATTGGAGCCGCTTCCGGAATTGTTGAAGCTGCTCACTGAAGCCTTGGTGGAGGATCCCCCGGCCACGTTGCAGGAAGGCGGGGTCATCCGCCCCGGGTTCTCGGAGGAGTTGGATCGGTGGCGGGCCATCGCCCGGGAGGCCCAGGCTTGGCTGGCCGATTTGGAGCAACGGGAGCGGGAACGAACCGGCATCCGTACCCTGAAGGTTGGGTACAACAAGGTCTTCGGATACTACATTGAGGTCTCCAAGGCGGCCGCCCCCCAGGTTCCTTCCGATTACATCCGCAAGCAGACGCTGGTCCACGCGGAGCGCTTCATCACCCCCGAGCTGAAGGAATATGAAACGATGGTCCTGAACGCGGAGGCTCGAGGGGCGGAGTTAGAGGCTGAGTTGTTCCGGGATCTCTGCCGCCGCGTGGGCGAGATGGCGCCTCGGCTGCGGGAGATCGCGGGTGCCCTGGCGCACCTGGATGTCGTGATCAGCTTAGCGGAGGCGGCGGCCCGTTATCGCTATGTGCGCCCGGAGCTGGTGGACGAGGATGTGGTGGAGATCCGCGGGGGTCGGCATCCGGTAGTGGAGCAGGCCCTGGCCGGTCGCTTCATCCCGAACGACGTTTCCCTGGATGAGGAGGGACGGATCTTGATCCTGACCGGCCCGAACATGGCCGGGAAGAGCACGCTGCTGCGCCAGGTCGCGCTCATCGTGTTGATGGCCCAAATCGGCTCCTTCGTCCCCGCCGATCGAGTCCGACTGCGGCCGGTGGATCGCATCTTCACCCGCATCGGGGCCCACGACGAATTGGTCGCCGGCCGCTCCACGTTCATGGTCGAGATGAGCGAGACCGCCTACATTTTGCACCAAGCGACCGCGGAGAGCCTGGTGGTGCTGGACGAGATCGGACGGGGGACCAGCACCTATGATGGCCTGGCGATCGCCTGGGCGGTGGCGGAATATCTGCACAACCATCCGAGGCGGCGGCCGAAGGTGCTCTTCGCCACCCACTATCACGAGCTGACGGCCCTGGCGGCGTATCTGCCGCGCGTGCGCAACGCCCATATGGCGGTCGCGGAGGTGGAAGGGCGGATCGTCTTCTTGTATCAGGTCCGCCCCGGCGGCGCGGATCGCAGCTATGGGATCCACGTGGCGGAGCTCGCGGGGTTGCCCCGGCCGGTCATCCGGCGGGCGCGGGAGCTGCTGGGCCGGCTGGAACGAGGGGAGCCAGCCGTGCGGCCGAAGGCCCCTCCGCCTGCAGCGCCCCTGCCGCTCTTCGCCGAGCATCCGGTTGTCCATGCCCTCCGCAACCTGGACCCCGAGTCCCTTTCCCCCTTGGAAGCCCTTCATAAGCTCTATGAGCTGAAGGGGCTGGTTGAGAAAGGATAGGGATCGGGCTCGTGGCGGCAGGCCTTTGGCGCTTCACGGGATCGTCATCGGCGGAAGCGGCTTACGCCGCGTAAGCCGCCTCGCAGAGCTCATCGTACCGGGGCGCCAGCACTGGCCAGGTCCATGCCGTGAGGGCCTGGCGGATCTCCTGAGGATCCCCGGGGACGCCCTGCAGCGCGGCAGCGAGCCGTTCGGCGAGATCCTTCGGGTCCCTGTAAGCACACAGAGATCGTATCGATTCCGGGAGCTGATCCAGGAGCGTCGAGCCCGATGGAAGCAGCGGCCATGGGCCTTCAAAAGCGATGCGCATCAGGTGAATGGGGGAGTGGAGCCGGAGGCTTCCTTCGACCACAGCGCGGGCGATCGATATCCACCGTCGTGCCTTCGGGTCCTCCGGGTGCAGGATCCCCAGGATCCGGGCGCGCAGGGGGCGGGGAAGCTGCCGCACTCGGTTCGCCTCGATCTCCGGCCGCTCGCTCAGGAGCAGCAACCGGAAGCTTTGTTGGCACAGATCCCGATGATCCATCGCCGCGATCATCCGGGGGATCTCCTCCGGTTCGCCCCGCAGGATCCAGAGGGCTAACGGCTCGCGAGAGGGCTGGACCTCGGATGGGGTGGGGAAAGGGGTGAAGCCCGGAGGCAGCACCGCGGTGGATTGCTCGATCGCGGCGGCCAGCCCTTCATCATAGCGGAAGAGGGCAGCGAGGAAGCGTTGGCGCTGGCTTTCCCCATGGAACAGACACCGCCGGACCGCTCGGGCGGTGTGGATCTCGACCGCCTGCGCTTCCGGCGAGGAGATCTCGGGGCAGGCCAGCGCGCTGACATGCCAGTAGACCCAAATGGGGATCGACGCCAGCAGGTCCGCGGTCTCTTCAGCGAAAACCGCTCCGTCCATGCCATCTGTCATGATCACCAAATCGGGCAGGCCTGCCGGCTGGCGCGAAGGATCCCGGGCGGCGGTGCCGGTGAGGTAACGCCGGATCCGTCGGGCCAGGCGCTCTGCCCGATCCCGCACGACGTCTGGGCGGAAAGAGGAAAACGGCCCGGATGGGGGAGAAAGCGTGAACGCAAAGAGCGAATGCCGGCTGTGGCGCGCCCAGCCGTCGATCCACAGCCTGCGTTCCGCGGTCAGAAATGGATCCAGAACCCAGATCCTCATCCTTCGGCGTTGCACTCTTAGACTCTGGCTTTTTGGAGTTTCCATGGGGGTTGATCCGGGCGCCTTTGGCGCCCGGATCAACCCCAAAATCCTTTTGATCCCCCTTCCCACGGCCCTAGGGGTCGTGGGAAGGGGGATTGGGGAGGTGGAGCCATCCGCTTGACCCGAATGTGCGATCGCTAAGAAGCCCTGCCTCACTCCCTGGCCACCTTGCTCTCGCTTCAGACGCATGCTATAATCGCCACGTGTTTGTGATCCACGCAACAAGGAGGCAGGCCGTGCTGTATGGGTATGCTGTGGTTGGCCTGTATCTTCTGATGTCTGCGGCCTTATTGGGGGCCACGCTGCTCCTCTGGTGGCTGCTTCGGCCGAAGAAGCCCAATCCTCTTAAGCTTGAGACCTACGAATGCGGCGTCCAAACCGTTGGTGACGCGTGGGTCCAATTCCGTGCCCAATACTATATCTTCGCCCTGATCTTTGTCCTCTTTGATGTGGAGGCCGTTTTCCTCTTCCCCTGGGCGGTAGCCTATAACCGATTGGGCCTGTACGCGGTGATTGAGATGGCGTTGTTCCTCCTTCTACTTTTAGGAGGATTGCTTTACGCCTGGCGAAAGGGCGCGCTGGAGTGGGTATAGATGAATACGAATCTTGTATCGTGAGGTCGCATATGGCCCAGATCTACGATTTTATTTATAACCTACTCCCATACCTCGGAGCCTGGCTGCACAGCCTGTTGCAGGGTCTAGGGCTTCCCGAGTGGGCGATCGCCCTGATCATCGGGCTCATTAAAGCTTTCCTCCTGGCCAACTTCGGCCTCATCGGGTTCGCCATTCTGACTTACGTGGAGCGGAAGATCGTCGCTCGCTTTCAAGACCGCCTCGGCCCAAACGTGGCAGGCCCCTATGGGATCCTGCAGCCGGTGGCGGATGGGATCAAGCTCCTCACGAAAGAAGACACGATGCCCGCAGGGGCCGACCGCTGGGTGTACAATTTGGCGCCGTTGATCATCGCCACGTGCGCTCTGGCGCCGCTTGTGGTCATCCCATTCGGCCCGGGGGCCATCGGGGCGGATCTGAACATCGGCGTGCTCTATGCCCTGGCGGTGGGGGCAGGGGCGCTCGTGGGCGTGCTGATGGCGGGGTGGGGCAGCAACAACAAGTATGCCCTGTTGGGGGCCTTTCGGGCGGTAGCCCAGCTGATCAGCTATGAGATCCCTTCCGTGCTGAGCGTTGTGGTGGTGGTGATGGTCGCCGGCACGATGTCCACTGTGGGCATCGTGCTCGCCCAAGATGTCCCCTATCTGTTGGTGCTCCCCTTAGCCGCGTTGGTCTTCTTGATGTCTGGCGTGGCCGAGGTCGGGCGGACCCCCTTTGATCTGCTGGAGGCGGAGTCGGAGATCGTCGCTGGCTTTCACATCGAATACAGCGGGATGAAATTCGCTCTCGTCTTTCTCGGGGAGTTCGTTCACGCCTTAGTGGTCTCTGCGCTCTTCGCCGTTCTGTTCCTGAGCGGATGGCGCGGTCCCTGGCTGCCGCCATATCTATGGACCCTCATCAAGATCAGCGTTGGGATCTTCTTGTTCTTCTGGTTGCGAGCAACGCTCCCTCGGATCCGGATCGATCAGATGCTAAACCTGAACTGGAAGTTCCTGACCCCGTTGATGATCTTAAATCTCATCGGGGTCGCCTTGGTGGATAAAGGCTTGCGGGCAGCGGGGGTGAGCGGCGGCCTTTGGGCGGCCGGGATGGGAGCTTTTAACGCGGCGATGCTGATCGGCGCCTTGGCCTTACCGGCCTACCTGGGACATCGGGCGCGGATGGCGGCGATGGTTGGCGCCTCCAAGGAGGCGGAGGAATGGGAAGCCGCGGAAGCGGTGGCGGCTCATTAAATAGACCCGAAGGAGCGTGCGGGCGATGAGCATCATCGAGGCGGTTTTCATCCTGTTCGCGATCCTGACCCTGGGGGCGGGCTTGCTGACCGTCCTCAGCCGGCATCTTTTCCATGCGGTCCTCTATCTGATCCTTTCCCTGCTTGGGGTGGCCGGTCTCTTCATTCTCTTGGAAGCGGAGTTCCTGGCCGGGGTTCAGGTTCTCATTTATATTGGAGCGATCTCGATCTTGATTATTTTCGCTGTGATGCTGACCCGGGGGATGGCCCGGAACCCGGGACCCCCGCTGAACAACCAGAGCCTGGCCGCCGCTGTGATCGCCGGGCTCTTTTTTGTCCTCCTCGCTCCAGTGGTGGCAGGCTTCCCATGGCCTCAGACAGCCTCCGGAGTCCCAGCGGATACCATCGAGGCCCTGGGCCGCTCCCTGGTGGACCCGAACCAATTCGCGTTGCCCTTTGAGTTGGCCTCCGTGATGATCCTGGCCGCGTTGGTCGGGGCGATTTTCATCGCCCGTGAGAAACGATAGCCGGTATCTTTGGGAGATAGGGCGGTGCCTACGGTCCAGGCTTGCGCGGTCGCTGGCTGGAAGGCCGATTCTTTCCCTTGATGCTGAACTTCCCGCTCTCCTGTAGAGTGGAAAAGGCATGGGATGGGGGCGGAATCGTCGCGGCGCGCAGCTTGAACCCGTTTGAACACGTTGCATCCGGCCTGGAGGTTTGCCTATGGTTCCGTTGACCTGGTATTTGCTGGTGGCGACGGCGTTGTTTTGCATAGGCGTTTATGGGGTGCTGGCCCGACGGAACGCGATCGCGATCCTGATGGCCATCGAGCTGATGCTCAACGCGGTGAACCTGAGCCTGGTGGCGTTCTGGCGGTATCTGCACCCCACCGCCACCACCGGTCAGGTCTTCGCTCTGTTTGTGTTGGTGGTGGCCGCCGCGGAGGCCGCTGCCGGCTTGGCGTTGATCATCAGCATTTATCGCAACCGCGAAACCGTTGATGTGGAGAACATCGACCTCCTGAAAGGCTAACCCTCCGAGGTGGAGACGGATGGAGACCCAGGGAACGCTTCTGCCCTTGCTGGTCGCTCTGATCCCTTGGCCGCCCTTCATCGCGTTCGGCCTGATCACGTTGTTCACCAACCGTTGGAAGCGCCTCAGCCATACCATCGCCATCCTCTCGGTGGCGATCTCCTTCGTCCTCTCCCAGATTGTGTTCTGGAATGCCATCCGGATGGAGCATCTGGGGGAGCAGCCCATCGCCATCCGCATCCCCTGGCTTCCGGTTGGACCTCGCCCTCTGGAGTTCGGGGTGCTGGTGGACCCGCTGGGAGCGGTGATGCTGTTTATGGTCCCCCTAGTTTCGCTCATGATCTTCATTTACAGCGTGGGGTATATGGCGGGGGACCCCCATTACAGCCGCTTCTTCGCGTTGCTTTCCCTGTTTGAAGCGGCGATGCTGCTTCTCGTGGTGGCCGACAACCTCCTGATGCTGTTCATCGGCTGGGAGGTGATGGGCTTCTGCTCCTATGCTCTAATCGGCTTCTGGTACCGGAAGCCTTCGGCCTACCGCGCCGCCGTAAAGGCCTTCATGACCACGCGGGTGGGCGACGTGCTGATGCTGCTGGGCATCGCTTACCTTTACGCCCAGACCGGGACGCTGAACTTCCACGATATCCTGCGCAACCCGGAGACCTTGAAGGCGCTGGCGGAGACGCCCTCTTATGTGGCCGGGCTCTCTGTGGCGGCCCTTGCCTCCCTGTTGCTTTTCGCCGGCACTGTGGGGAAGAGCGCGCAGTTCCCACTGCACGTATGGTTGCCGGATGCGATGGAAGGGCCCACGCCGGTCAGTGCGATGATCCACGCGGCAACGATGGTCTCGGCAGGGGTCTATACCACGATCCGCATGTTCCCGTTGCTCCAGGCGGGCCAGCACGGCCTGGGCGGGGAGACGGCCTTTTGGGTAGTGGCGCTCATCGGCGCGTTCACGGCGTTCATGGCGGCCACGATGGGGGTGGCCCAGAACGACATCAAGCGGGTGCTGGCGTATTCCACGATCTCCCAACTGGGCTATATGCTGGCTGCGGTGGGCATCGGCGCTTATGTGGCCGCAGCCTTCCACTTGCTGACTCACGCTTTCTTCAAAGCTCTCCTCTTCCTGGGCTCCGGTTCGGTCATCCACGCGGTGGAGCATGGACATCATCACGCAGGACATGGGCATGGCCATGAGGAGCCCTTCGATCCGAACGATATGTTCAATATGGGCGGCCTGGCCCGGCGCATGCCGGTGACCTTCTGGACCTTCGTAGCGGGCGGGCTGGCCCTGGCGGGTTTCCCTCTGATCACCGCCGGTTTCTGGAGCAAGGATGAGATCCTGGGGGAGGCTTTCCACGGCGCCTTTGAGAAGGGCGAGCTGTTGCCGCTGTTGGTCTTCCTGCTGCTGGCGGCAGCAGCGATCCTCACTGGCTTCTACACCATGCGGCAGATCGCTCTGACGTTCCTCGGGGAGCCCCGAACGGCCGCGGCGGCCCATGCCGAGGAGAGCCCGAGCTCGATGATCTTCCCCCTCGTCTTCCTAGCTTTCTTCGCCATCTTCGGCGGCTACGTGGGGGTACCGGAAGGGTTCCCCGGCTTGTCCGCCCTCACCGGGGGCAACTGGTTCCACGAGTTCGTCGGCGGAACCCTTTTGGAGCATCCTGAAGCGCTGCCGTTTAATCCGGTGCCGGTTGTGATCTCCTCCCTCATCGCCCTGACAGGGCTCCTGTTGGGCTGGGCCGTTTACGCCCGTCGACCCCTGGCCGCCGGCGAGCCCGATCCCCTGGTCCGCCTCGGGCCGATCTACCTCTTCCTGAAGAACCGTTGGTATATCGATGATCTCTACCAGGTTGTGTTCGTTCGCCCGACGTTATGGCTGGCGGAGCGGGCCGTGGCTTTCTTTATGGATCGGGTGCTCATCGACGGCTTCCTCCACGGGGTCGCCGATGCGGTCTGGTCGATGGGGAGCGCGTTGCGCCTCTTCGACCGGGTGGTGGTCAACGGCATCGGCGATGGGATCGGGGAGGCCGTGAAGGCGGCTGGGCGCGAACTGCGAGCGCTGCAGACCGGCCTGGTTCAGAACTATCTGCTGGTGGTAGTCCTGGGCGTTTTGGGCTTCATCGTCCTTTACACCGTGGCCCCGATGTTGCTGGGGTTCTGAACATCCACTCCGTTCAATGTGGGGGAAACGAACGATGACGCTTTTCGGGCAACCGATTCCGATCCTGACGCTGATCACCTTCATCCCGTTGCTGGGCGCGGGGATCATTGCCCTGACCCCGCGGGACAGCATCCGTTTGCACCGGGGGCTGGCCTTCTTCTTCAGCCTGATCCCGCTCGCCCTGTCCGCCTGGCTTTGGCTGAACTTCGACCCCAATCGGCCCGGCTTCCAGTTCGTGGAGCGGGCGGTGTGGTTCCCGCAGGTCAACGCCAGCTATTACCTCGGGGTCGATGGCCTGAGCGTCATGCTGATTTTTCTGACCACCCTGTTAACCCCTCTGGGGGTCTTAATCTCCTTTAACATCACCGAAGATCCGCGAACCTATTTCGCGCTCTTCCTCGCTCTAGAGACCGGGATCCTGGGCGTCTTCGTCAGCCTGGACTTGTTGCTGTTCTTCCTGTTCTGGGAGCTGGGGCTGGTGCCGATGTATTTCCTAATTAACAACTGGGGGGCGCCCGAGCGACGACATTATGCGGCGCTGAAGTTCATCCTCTACACCATGGCTGGCTCCCTCGGGCTTCTGCTGGGCATCCAGCTGATCTGGGCGGCCCTGGGTGGAACCCAGGGGGGAACCTTTGATCTGCTGGAGATCAGCCGGCGCTGGCCTGCGCTCCAGGGGACGCTGGTGGGGGTTCCTATGGAGGTGGTGAAGGCGATCGTCTTCTGGGCCTTCGTGGTGGCCTTCGCCATTAAGGTGCCGGTGTGGCCCTTCCACACCTGGTTGCCGGATGCCCATACGGAAGCCCCGACGGCAGGGTCGATGATCCTGGCCGGGATCCTGTTGAAGCTGGGCGCTTACGGTTTCCTGCGTGTTGTGTTCCCGCTCTTCCCGGCGGAATCCGCCCGTTTCGCCTTCGCCCTGGCCCTGCTCGCGACCGCCGCCATCGTCTTCGGGGCGTATGCCGCCTTGGGCCAGCGAGACTTCAAACGGCTGGTGGCGTATTCCTCGGTGAACCACATGGGCTTTGTGGTGCTGGGGATCGCTGTGGCCGGCTATGCCCTGGGCAACCCGACGATCCGAGACCACGCGCTGATCGCCGTGAACGGGGCGGCCTTGCAGCTCTTCGCCCACGGCCTCTCCTCCGCGGCCATGTTCGCCCTGGTGGGGGTGGTGTATGACCGGACCCATACGCGAGACCTGGAGGCGTACGGCGGATTGTGGACACGGATGCCGGTGTATGGGGGGATCCTGATCTATTGCGCGATGGCTTCGGTCGGCCTGCCCGGCCTGGCCGGGTTTGTGGCGGAGTATATGGTGGTGCAGGGGTCCTGGCCGGTGTTCACCGCCCTCACCGCCATCGCCATGCTGGGGCTGCTGATCACCGGAGCCTTTATTATGAAAGCGATCCAGAAGGTCCTCCACGGGCCGCTGAACCCCCGCTGGGCGCGCCTGCCGGAGATGAGCGCGCGGGAGATTTTGGCGGTGGCTCCTTTGATGGCCTTCATGCTGCTTACAGGTCTGTGGCCGGCGTGGATCGTGCCCACCCTGAACGCCGCCTTGGTGCGGCTGTTTGGATGATTTGCATTGGCTACCTTGATCCCATCTTAGGAGCGTGAGGGATGACGATCCCATCGGTGCCGATCCCGATTCTCAGTTTCATCGTGTTCGCACCCCTGGTGGGGGCGCTTCTCATTCTGCTGATCCCGCGCCATCAGAAGGAGGCGGCGCGGGTCTTCGCGGCCGCCGTCTCCGGCTTCACATTGCTGCTGGCCCTCTGGGCCTTTCTGGCCTATGATCGCTCCGCTGGGGGCTATCAATTTGTGGAGCGGATCTCGTGGCTGCCCGAGCTGGGGATCCACTACTATGTCGGTGTGGATGGAGTGAGCCTTCCTCTGGTCTTGCTCGCCGCCCTTGTGCTCTTCACCGGGGTGCTGGTGTCGTGGAACATCGAGGATCGCCCCCATGAGTTGTTCGCCTTCATGTTGCTCCTGGCCAGCGGCATTATGGGAGTCTTCGTGGCTCGGAACCTCGTGCTGCTGTTCTTTTTCTATGAGATCGCCATCTTCCCGAAGTATTTCCTGATCGCCATCTGGGGGTCCACCCGTAAAGAATACGCGGCGATGAAACTGGTCCTCTACACCCTGGTGGGCTCCATCATCGCCCTGGTGGGCGCTCTGGCCCTTTACTTCGTCTCCCCGATCCGCACCTTCGACATGGATGTGTTGCGGGAGCTCGCGGCCCGCGGCGCCTTCGCGCGGACCGTTGAGGTGTTCGGCCAGACGGTGCGCTTTGATTACCTCTGGTTCCTTCCGGTTTTCCTGGGCTTCGCGGTGACCGCTGGCCTGTGGCCGTTCCATAACTGGGTGCCCGATGGCCACTCCGCAGCGCCGACAGCGGGCTCCATGTTCCTGGCTGGGGTGGTGATGAAGGTCGGCGCCTACAGCGCGCTGCGGGTGGGGATTGAGTTGATGCCTGGGGGGGCGATCTACTGGCTGCCGGTGGTGGTCTTCCTGGCGGTGGTGGCCGCCCTTTATTCCGCGGCGATCTCGTTGGTGCAGGAGGATCTCAAATACGTGATCGCCTTCTCCAGCATCGGCCATATGGCCTTTGTCACCATCGGTTTCGCGGCGATGAACACGACGGGTCTGACCGGGGCGGTGCTCCAGATGTTCTCCCACGGGGTGATGGCGGCGATTCTGTTCGCCGTGGTGGGGATGGTCTACGATCAGGCCCATACCCGTTACCTGGCCCACCTGGGCGGGTTCGCCCGGGCGATGCCCATGGCGACCCTGGGCTTCATCTTGGGCGGCCTGGTGGCGATGGGGATGCCGGGGTTCTCCGGCTTTGTGGCGGAATTCCAGGTCTTTGCGGGGATCTGGGCCGCCCGGGATACGGCGTGGTGGTATCCTTGGGTCGCGATCCTGGCTGCGCCCAGCATCGCCCTGTCGGCCGCCTACATCCTTCGGGCGCTCCAGGCCACCTTCTTCGGGGAGCTGGATCGGAGCCGATACCCCCATGTGCGGGATGTGACCGTCTTGGATAAGGTAGCCATCGTCACGCTGGCGGTTTGGTTTGTTCTGATCGGGGTCTTCCCACGGGTGATGACGGATTTGATCCAAACCGGTGTGGAACCCATCGCCGCCCTGCTGCAGGGGGCGATGGTCGCTTCCATCCGTTAGAGATCCCAGCGCACATAGAGGAGGAGTGACCGATGGAGTTATCGTGGTGGGCGCATCTCTGGGCCGTCCTGCCGGAGATCGTGTTGGTGGTGGCGGCCGCGCTCATGATGGCGGTCGATGCGTGGCTTCCGGAAGGGCGCAAGCGGGAGCTGGGCTATTGGGCCATCGGCGGGATGGCGGCGGCTCTGGGGGTGACCGGGATCCAAGCGGCTCAGTTCGTCGGCGGGACCGCTGTTCCTTACGAAGCCTTTGGGAGCTCCGTGCGGGCGGATTTGGCAGCGATGCTGTTCCGCGCGATCTTCCTGCTCTCCGGGATCCTCACGGTAGCCATCTCCATGGATTTCCGTCCGCTTCGTCAAAGCGGCGAATACTATGTGCTTCTGCTGGCCTCCATCCTGGGGATGGGTCTCATGGGAGCAGCGGTCAACCTGGTGACACTGTATTTGGCGTTGGAGACGGTGGGGATCGCTCTGTATTTGCTGGCCGGATATCTGCGAGACACGCCGCGCTCGGCGGAGGCCGGTTTGAAGTATTTCCTGTTCGGTGTTTTCAGCTCGACCATTATGCTGTATGGCCTGGCCCTGCTGTATGGCTTCACCGGGGAGATCGCTTATGCGCGAATCGCCCAGGCCATGGCCGGGTTGCCGGCTCCCGCCGCGATGGCCGCACTTCTGCTGGTCCTGGTCGGCTTCGGCTTTAAGGTCTCCGCCGTTCCTTTCCACTTCTGGACCCCTGACGTCTATGAGGGGGCGCCGACGCCGGTGACGGCTTTCATCTCAGTGGCCTCGAAAGCGGCCGGGTTCGCGGTCCTGATTCGGGCGATGATCGAAGCGTTCCCGGCGGCTCAAGCAAACTGGGTGGCCATCATGGCGGCCCTCGCCTTTGTCACCATGACAGTGGGGAATCTCCTGGCCATCCCGCAGCGAAATCTCAAGCGGCTGCTGGCCTATTCCAGCATTGCTCAGGCCGGTTACATCCTGATCGGGATCGCTGCGGCCAGCCCGCTGGGGGTTGCCGCCTCGATCTTCTACCTGGGGATTTACACCCTAACGAACATCGCCGCCTTCGCCGTCGCCGTGATTATGACCAACGTGACCGGCAGCGAGGAGATCCGGGATCTGGCCGGGCTCTCCCGGCGTTCCCCGGGGCTGGCCCTGGCCATGCTGGCGGCCCTTCTCTCTCTCGGGGGGATCCCCCCGCTGGTCGGTTTCTTCGCCAAGCTGTTTGTCTTCGCGGCCGCCATCGAGAGCGGGTTGCTCTGGCTGGCGATCGCTGGGGTGCTGAATGCGATGGTCGCGTTCTATTATTACATCATGGTAGCCCGGGCGATGTATGTGGACCGTTCGCCGGAGGAGGCGAAACCGGTCCCGATCACCCGTCCGGCCCGTTTCACCCTCTGGTTTACGGTGGCCGGTGTGCTGTTGCTCACAGTGTTTGTATATCCCCTTTACCTGCTGGCTCAGCTGGCAGCTCAGGCCTTTTAATGGGCTTTTGTGGTTAGGAGGATCGCCGAGGAGGAGCTCTGCTCAAAAACGCATCTCGAGGGCGGATTTTTAGCTCCTGTCCTTGCCAAACGTGAGAGAGGAGGGTATCATATTAGGGCTGTCTCTTTGTGAAAAGGGGCACGTGTAAAGGATGACGATGAAAACGCCTGGGCGATGGTGGATCCGGGTTTGGAACCTGACGTTGGCGGGAGCGCTCTCCCAGATCGGCTTTATCCCGGTGGTCGCTGTGGTGGGCGCAATGCTTTGTGGCTTGTGGCTGGATTTCCGACTGGGAACCCGACCGATTTTGACCGCTGCGTGTATGATCGCGGGGGCGGCGCTGGGGCTAGTGGTGATGGTCCGCGCGGCGATGGCCGCAGCCTCTCAATTCCGGATCGAGTCCTCTGTTCAAAGGGAGAAGACCAAATCCCAGCGGGAGGAGAACTCCTAAGGGTTCGTCAAGAGCACCCACTTCGCCCTAAAGTATTTGGGTGAGGAATTTCGGTAGGGCGCGGCCGTGGGAGAGGGTAGGGTTTACCCATGTAGGGGCACCCACAAGGGGTGCCCCTACATGGGTAAACCGGTGGCGGGCACAAGGTCCATAGAGGCGGGCGCAAGGCCCATAAGGGCAGGCACAAGGCCCATAAGGGCAGGCACAAGGCCTGCCCCTACTCTGGGAAAGGGTCATCCTCATAGGAGGTTAGAACACGGCGATGGGCAAGTTAATTCGACGGATGGGCCCCTATTTGTTGCTGGGATTGATCGCCCTGCTTTCGTGCGGGGTTGGCGGTCAGGCGGCCTTCTGGCTGTTCGGCAGCCTGGGTGATCTCCTGCGGGGCGTGGGAATGACGTTCCTGGCCTCCGCAACAAGCCTCGTGGGGATCATCATTATTGATGCGCTGGTAATTGCCCTCGTCCTGTGGGGCTTGCGAGATGTCCGGGTGATTCGCTATTTCCAGACATTGGTGATCATGCCCTTGATTTTAGGTTTTGTGCTGGGAACTTCGCTGTTCTTCGGTACGCTGGGGCAGGGGCTTCCAGTAATGGGCAAGCCGATCAAGGCGGTGCTTCCGGTGATCTTAGTGAAACCTGAGCCCTTGACCGGCCCCGTGCTCTTCGGGGCCCCGCTGACCAACACGATGGTCACAATGCTTCTGGTGGATTTAGTGGTCCTGGGATTGGGGTTCCTGGCGGCCCGTCGGGCTGGCCCGCTTCCACCTCCGGTCCGCGGGTTGGGGATCGTGGTGAACCTCTTCGAGTTCCTGATCGAGGCGCTTTATGAAAATCTGGCTAAGGTGGTTCTGGGCCATCGGGCCCGCCGGGTGTTCCCCCTCATCGCCTCCATCTTCCTGATGGTTCTGACCGCCAATTGGATGGGCCTCATTCCCGGCTTTGAATCCATTGGGAAGGTGGAGCCCGCGCACGGCTCGGAGGGAGGCTACGCGGTGATCCATTGGGGTCCGTTTACCCTGCTGACCGCGGAGCCCGCGGCGGTCCCGGCGGAGGCCGCCGGCCACGAGGCCGAGGGCGGTGGGGAACACGGCGAGGCGAAGGCAGAGGGATTCGTCTTGGTTCCTTATCTCCGGGCGCTCAGCACAGACCTGAACTTCACGATTGGATTAGCCCTGGTAGCGGTGTTTATGGTGCAGGTGTGGGGCGTTCGGGTGCTGGGGCCTGGCTACTTCTGGAAATTCTTCAACATCAAGGCCCTCCGCCATGGCTTTATGGGGGTGATCGAGTTTCTGGTCAGCTTGCTGGAGCTGATCAGCGAGGTCGCCAAGATCCTCTCTTTCTCATTCCGATTATTTGGAAATATCTTCGCGGGCCACGTGTTGCTAGGGATCATGATGTTCTTGCTTCCTTTGCTGGTCCCAGCGATCTTCTACGGTTTGGAGATTTTCGTCGGGCTCATCCAAGCTTTCATCTTTATGATGTTGACAATGGTGTTTATCGCCCTGGCGACCGCTGGGCACGGGCAGGAGCCTTCAGAAGGTCAGCATTAAACAGCCCTGGTTCTGGAGAAAGTTTGCGAGTAAGAGGCGAGCTAGGTCGTCCAGGAACTTCATCCCGACAGCGTTCTCGAATGCTCTCTCCTCTCTTCGCAGCTTTTCAAGCTGCGAAGAGAGGAGGGGGTTCGCCGGTGGTAATGCGCGGACTCTCTCTAACTCAAACTCAAATTTATCAGGAGGTTTAAGATGCTGGGGTTGATTTTAGCGCAAGAGATCCTCTCGCCGCAGGCTTTGAGCGTGCTGGGGGCTGGTCTGGCGATCGGCTTAGGAGCGTTGGGCCCAGGGATTGGAATCGGCCTTCTGGCCAGTGGAGCTCTGCAGGCCATTGGGCGCAACCCAGAGGCAACTCCCCAAATCCAGCTGAATATGATCCTGGCCATCGCCTTCGCGGAGGCGATCGCGATTTACGCGCTGGTCGTGGCGTTGTTGCTGAAGTTCGTGGCGTGATTCCCTCTTACCCTCGCGGTTCAGGAGGCTGGCTTTGGAGGCCCTTGGGATCAATCCGATCTATCTGATCGCCCAGATCCTCAACTTCCTGCTGATCTGGTTCCTTCTCTCCCGTTTCGTTTTCCCGCGGGTGCTGAAGGCGCTGGAGGAGCGGCGGGCCCTGATTGAGAAGGGGCTGGAGGATGCCAAGGCGGCGGAGCAGTTGCGGGCGAGCATGGCCGCCGAGCGCCAGCGGATCTTGGAGGAAGCTTTGGCGGAGCGTCAGCGGATCGTCGCTGAGGCGGTCCGCCAGGCGGAGCAGCAGCGAGCCCAAATCCTTTCCGAAGCCCGTGCGGAGGCACAACGGATCCTGGAGATCGCCCGCGAGGAAGCCGAACGGGAGCGGGAGCGGGTGCTTGGGGAGTTGCGCGCCCAGATCGCAGCCCTCGCTCTGGCCGCCGCCCATCGGGTCGTGGGGAACGCCCTGGACGAATCCCGCCATCGGCGCCTGATCAACGAATTCTTCACCACGGTTCCCTCAAAGGTCCTGGAAGAGCTTCGCAGCCTGAAAGGGGACCGGGTGGAGGTCATCAGCGCGATCCCGCTTCAGGAGGAGGAGAAGGAAAACATCCGGAAGGAACTCTCCTCCCGCCTGGATTCGGTGGGCGAGGTGGTCTTCCGAGTGGATCCCACGATCCTGGGCGGGCTGGTGATCCGGGTTGGCGATCGCGTGGTGGATGGCAGCGTGCGGGCCCGGATGGAGGGGCTGCGGGCTGCGTTAATGGGTTAAGATGTTTCGTCGGTGTTCCTCACTTGTCTTTTCCTTCGGGAGTGCGGAGGGGCAGGGGGCGTTGAGGCGGCAGCTCCTGGCCCCTCCCAACTTCTCTCTTTTCCTCCCCGTGTCGCTTCACCGCATGAGGAGGGGCGAGGAAGGAGCAAGGGGCTTGGTAACTATTCAGCCGTTCTCAGGCCATGCCCATATGGATATCGGCGATTTCTTCCTGGGGGCTTTGGGGGTCGAGCCGCGCGCCGAAGGCGCGCGGC
>DATMAC010000184.1:0-2705 GCA_035573655.1 Thermoflexus sp. | reverse complement strand
GGGGCGGCCCTGTCTGGGGGTGGACTGGGGGCGGCGGGATTTCCTCCGCCGCGCCATCGGGGCTGCAGCTGGGTGGTTCGTCCTTCGAGGGGCGGGGCAGATCTCCAACACCCTTCCCCCGCCTGTTGATGCGCGGCAGGTCCTTTCCGGTGTTCTGGTAGAGCGGCATGGGGAGCAACTGGTTCTGCAGACCCCTGAACAGATTTGGGTCATCCTGCTGAATTCCTCAACGACCGTTTGGAAAGGAGGCGAGCAAGGGCCGGATGCCCTGCGGATTGGAGATGAGGTGATGGTCTTAGGACAGCTGGCCTCTGAGCCCGGCTTCCTCCAAGCTTCCCGATTGTGGGCCAACCTGACCCGCGTCCGAGGGCAGGTGGTCCGAATGGCATCCTCGTATTGGCTCATTCGGGGCGGGAGCCTTCACGGGATCGACGAGGAGATTCAAATCCGCTGGCAACCATCCCTCCCGATTCTGGATTCCCAAAGCGGGGCTCCCCTTGGCGAGGGAATAAGCGCTCTGAAGGAAGGAGATGGGGTGGATATCATTGGAGAGATTCTCGAGCGTGGCGTAATCCGTGCGACTCGGGTGGAGCGGATATCTCTCATAAGTGAGAGTCTGCACTCTCCTCCACCTGAGAGCCAACGCGTGCGAATTGAGCGTTCACCTGAAGGTCCGTACTGCACCTACATCTACACAGGCTATGCCTCCTGGTTTGACTGTCCAACCGGTGCGGGACGGTGTGGCTCATGTAACCTCTCACAGAGCAACCAATGTGCCTGGCCTGCTTTGGATACTTGTGGCTCATGTTCCTGGAATTGCTGTGATTGCTCTAAGGGATGTAAAGATCAGATTTATTTATGGTGTGGAAAGGATGTGACAGTGATCGATCTATGCCAAAGCAAGAGTCGCACTGTCTATGTCGTGGACTGCGGGCCATGTCAGATCTGCTCCCCCTGTCCAGGTTGCCCTTGGCTCTGTTCCAGGGGCTGTAACGATTGCAGGGGCTATATCTCTCCGGTTATTGATTTAACCAAGCCGACGTTCGCATATTTTTATGACCCGGCAACTCGGGGATGCTTCTCGTGCCAGGTGCAAGTCACCGTGTTATGCCCTTAATAAGCTTAGCGGAGGTGGGTGATGAGGCGCAGGAAGAAGTATATGGCTCTATTGGCGTGGAGCCTCATCCTGATCCTTCTGGCGGCCGGCTGCTCCCTCCCGGAGGGATCGTCTCTTCTTCCCACTCCTTCGCCAACGCTGACCGTTCCGACCCGCCCAACGGCCGTTTCCCCTTCCCCGCCACCGCCTTCTCCTTCTCCAGCTCCTCACGGAGCCGGTGGGGGCACCGGCCCCCAGCCGACGGGGTCGCCTGTGGCTCCTGCCCCGCTGCCGACGAAGGAGGGAACCATCCTTTACTTCTCCGCCGGCTGTCCCAATCCGGAGGGGGTGGAGGTCCCGGCGATGTTAACCCGAAAGGAGGCACTGGAAGTGCTCAATCCATTCGCCACAGGGGACCGGGAGCAGAGATTCCGACTGACCGACCCCTCGCTTTGGCCGCTACTCTCATCCGCCTCTGAAAAGATGGGGCCTTTTATGGAGGGGAATCTATCGGAGCCTCGGCGCGCGCGGGAATCCCCCTATGCGGATTTGCTGGCGAACGCCTGTGGCGCGAAGGTTCTGGAGGCTTCGTGGTGGGTGGAAGTTTGCCCGGGCTCGCCTCCACCGGATCGGTTCGAGCAATGCCCTCCTGGGATGAGGATGCATCTTTTCTTCATCCGGCGGGGAGGGCGATGGCTCCTATGGGGAATGGGATGAGATTCAGCCTCTGGTTCTGAGGAATCCCTTGATGGACAGTTGATCAAGTGGGCGGTTGGGTCACAACGGGTGGTAAGCGAGCAGGATGAACGGGATCGGAACCAAGTTGATTGGTCCTGTGGCAGCTCGGTGGTCGTCAAGGATTTGTGTACCGGAGCATCTCGGCAAATCACGATCGCGGATTGCGGACCGGACCAAAACCGCTACTGCAGCGCTGGATGCGGATGGCCAGACTGTCTGCAGGGTTCCACACCCATGATCGATTGGACCCGCCCGACCTTCGCTGGGTTGGGTTACGATCCCGCTCAGCGGGGATGTTGCTCCGGTGAGGTCCAGGTGACGATTCCGGGTTGAGGAGGTTCCCGATGGGATGGCGTGATCTACACCTGGGCATCCTAATCGGGCTGGGATTGGGGCTGGCGTGCACAGCGCCCGGGGGCGCTGCCCCCAGTGCGCCGGGTTCCCCTACAAGCCCGGCCACCGCGCCCGCTTCCCCCTCGCCGACGGTCTTGCCCTCCCCTTCGCCGACCCCCCAGCCCGCTCTCTCCCCCACCCCGGCGGGGCCGCCCACCCTGCCCCCCTTCACCCCACCCCCGGGCTTCGACCCGGCCGTCTATCCGCCACCCACCCCAGCCGCCCCCAACGTCCAGCTCCCTGCCTGCCCTAACCTGAGCGGGACGGAGCCGAGCCCGCCACCCGCCGTGGAGGACGTGTTGCCGCTCCTGCACGCGCTGGCCTCCGAGGATCCGAGGCGCCGCCAACAGGCCACCGACCCCGCCTTCTGGCCGCTGCTGCAAGGGATTCGGTTGGAGGAGGCGCCCGGGCCGGAACAGCTGATGCCCCCTCGTCCGGCCCAGGAGAGCCCGTATGGGGAGCTGCTGGGGAACGGGTG
>DATMAC010000183.1:0-11300 GCA_035573655.1 Thermoflexus sp. | reverse complement strand
GGCCGCGGGGAGGGGGGAGAGAAATTTTTTCTGGGGCTGGGCCGGGGGCCTTCGGCCCCCGGCCCAGCCCCAGAAACCCCTGAATCAAACATCGGCTTGGATCGCAACGCAGCCCCTGAAGGCGGGTTGAGGACCCCACCTACTCGATGTCCCAACTCGTGTCCGAACTTCAGATTGAGCATCTGAGGTTCGGACATCAATTGGGACAAAGGGTTCCTCACCCCTCATCAGTGAAGAAAGGGATGGCCCCTCCCCGCGGCCCAAAGGGTCACGGGGAGGGGGGAGAAATTTTTTCTGGGGCTGGGCCGGTGGCCCTCGGCCCAGCCCCAGAAACCCCAAAAACATGGCAAAGCTCTGGATCGCAACGCCGCCCTGGAGGCGGGGTGAGGACCCCGCCAGCTCGATGTCCGAACTCGTGTCCGAACTTCAGCGGAGCATACCGTAGAGATTGCCAAGGCAGGATTCCGAAGCCGCTGTCGGATAAAGAACAGGATGCCTCTTTAACTCCTCAGGATGTACAAGATTTCCCGTAAGGTGGGACGCTTGCTGTAGATGAGCAACCCCACCCGGAAGAGTTTAGCCCCCATCCATAGCGCGGCCGGGATGGAGAGGACCAGAACCCCAATGCTCCCGGCGATGTCCATCCAGGGCACCTCTCCCAGCGCGATGCGCAGCAGCATCACCGTTGGAGCGGTGAGGGGAAAGAAACTGACCACCCGGACCGGCAGCGCATTCGGGTTGGCCATCACAAAACTGGTCAGCATAATGGGGATGAAGGCAATAAAGGAGAAGATACCCGCCAGTTGTTGACTTTCCCGTACGGTCGTACCCAGTGCGCCCACACCTGCCATCAGGACGGCGTAGAGTAGATAACCCAGGAGGTAGTAGACGATGCCCATGGTGAATATCCGCGCGGGGATGCCGATACTTCCCACCGCAGCCGGGATGATCGCCATGCCGACGGTGAAGCCCCAGGCGCTCCCTATCCAGATGAGCACCTGGGTCAGCCCCACCGCGCCCAGGCCCAGCACCTTCCCGGCCATCAGTTCCATCGGGCGGACCGAGGAGATAATGATTTCCACGATGCGGTTCTCCTTCTCCTCGGCGACGCTCTGGAGGAGGTAGCCGGAGGAGGAGAAAATGGTCACCATCAGGAAGAAGGCCAGGAAGTAGGGGATCATAAATGTAAAAATAAATCCCAATCCCCCGCCTCGTTTCTGGCCCGTGCTGGAGAGGGTATGGGTCTGGAGGCCCTCCAGCGGGTTAGCGACGCGGTGGCCTAAGGCCGGGTCCACCTTCCCCGCCAGCAGGTGAGCTACCAGGAACGTCCGTACCCGCTCCGAATCGGCAATCGCGGCCGAGCCGAAGCTCTCCCGTGTTAGCGCGGTGATCGCTCCAGTCTCCAGATAGTCTTCGCCGATGACCAGAACGCCCAGAAGTTCCTCGGCGCGCAGTGCGGCCTCTGCTGCCTCCAGGTCTGTGTAAAGGATGAAGGTGTCCCGGTACTCCGGTAGGATGGGGGTGAAATAGCCGGAACGGTCGACGATGCCGATCGGCTTGCGGCTGACTTCAAACTGCCGTCTCAGCCACTCCTCCACGGCGTCACTCTGGGGGAGCAGGAATGCGGTCAGTATCAAGGTCATCAACCCCAGCGCCGGGATGATGGCTGTCATAACGATAAATCCGGTCCGGCGGATGTTGGTCAGGTATTCATGCCGAGCAATGATCCAGATTTTGCGCCAATTCATAGGATCTCCTTCGCAAGATTAATCTTGTGTTACTACACGGACGAAAATTTCCTCCAGGGTCACCGGAGCGACCTCAAAGGCTTGGATGTTCACACCCTGGTCCACCAGCGCCCGCAGGACTTGGAGAGGGACAGTTCCTTCGGCCAGATGGAGGTCGTATGCGCCGTCTTTGGGCTTTATCGCAACGACCCCAGGCAGGCTGGCTGGGATTTCCGACGCCCGCACCCGGACGGTATGAGGAGCAAACTGCCGCTTGATCTCCCCCAACGGGCCGTAGAGGACCAACCGTCCCCGGTTGATGAGGAGAATACGGTCGCAAAGGACTTCCACCAGGTTCATCTGGTGGGTGCTGAGGACCACGGTCTTTCCCTCCGAGCGCAGGTCGGTGATGACCTCTTTGACCCGCTCCACATTGACCGGGTCCAGGCCCTGGAACGGCTCGTCCAGAAAGACCAGGTCAGGGTCATGGATGATGCTGGCGACAATCTGCAGCCGCTGTTGCATGCCCCGGCTGAGGTCCTTGATCTTGCTGCGAGCCCTGTCTTCCAGCCCTATACGCGCCAGCCAATCCAGCGCACGCCGGCGGGCTACGGCGCGATCAGCCCCCTTCAACTGGGCCAGGTAGACCAGCATGTCCAGCACGCGGACGTTGCGGTAGAGCCCTCGCTCCTCCGGGAGGTAGCCGATACGAGGCTGGGCATCAGCGGGCGAGCCGCCTAGCACAGTGATATGCCCCGTATCTGGAGGGATAATGCCTAGTATCATGCGGATGGTGGTGGTCTTCCCGGCCCCGTTGGGCCCCAGCAGGCCGAAGACCTCTCCCTGCTCCACCTCAAAGGAAAGACTGTCTACAGCGACAATGTCACCGAAGCGTTTGGTGAGATTCTGCACCTGAAGAACCATATAGCCTCCTCAGCTGCGGGGTCGGTGTGAGTGGGACGGCGGTTGTCGGAAGAGTGGGCAGAAGCAAGCGGGAGTGGCCGAAGCGAGAAGTGGCTTCCCCGACGCTGAAGTCCTTATCTCCCGGTCGTAGATGAAAGTGCCTTCATTGCCAACAACCTCTTCCGCACATTTCCATAAGGGCTGAGCCCAAAATTATAATACATCATACCTGGTGGAACCCTCTCCGTTTGCAGGGGGAAGTTCATTTCTTTGTGGGGTGTGGACCGCTTTCGACGGCCCACACCTCACAAAGAAAAATTACCATAATGGCCCCGCCATGTTCTGGCCGCTTCTTTTCGCATTGATTGGATGGCCTATGGGGATGGTAGTGAATGGCCTGGCGAATGCGCTGCCTCGCCGCCGGGTGCTCCCCTCTTGGGAGAGGGGGGCTCTCGCCTCGCTGGCCTGGATCAAGGGTTTCCGGGAAAGGGCCGGCGTGCATCCCCGAGCGCTCGCGGTGGAGCTGGGGGTGGCGCTCCTATGGGCGTTGGCAGCCGCGCGCTATGGAGCCTCCACCCGCGCGGGGTTGGTCGCCCTCTATCTCACCATACTGGTCTTGGTGACGGTGACCGATTTGGAGCATCGACGGATCTACGATGCCGTGATGCTTCCAGCCATCGCCATGGCCATCGTGCTGGCTCCGGTCTCTCCATGGCTTGGGGGAGGGGCCTGGGGAGCCTGGATCACCGGCTTGGGCGCTTTCATTTTCTTCTTTCTGATGGTCCTTCTCACCCACGGCGGGATCGGAGGCGGCGATGCCACGTTGGCGGCCTTCATCGGGTTGATCACTGGGTTCCCCCAAGGGCTTCAGGCCCTGGCCTATGGGATCCTCTTGGCTGGTGGGGTGAGCCTTCTCCTTTTGCTGACCCGGCGGGCCACCTTGAAGACGGCCATCCCCTATGGCCCATTTCTATCCATTGGAGGTGCGGTGGTCCTGCTTGGGTTTTAGCGGCGGGGTTTTCTCTTGGGGGCCGCATGCGCGGCCCCCACCGCGCAACCTTCTCATCACAACCACACCCATTGCCCCTCCCACAGCCGCTTGAGGCCTTCCTCGGCGAAGTGGCGAACCAGAAGGCTGGGATCCTCCAGGGCGGCCATCAGGGCAGGGATGCTTTGCGGCGAGGCGATGCGAGCCAAAGCGCGAGCGGCCAGAACCCGGACCTGAGGGTGCGGATGTCGCAGGCTCTCCTTGAGGACCTCCAGGGCCGCCTCCCCATATCGGGCAAGGGCTTCAGCGGCTACCCATGCCACCCATGGGGCGTCCTCCAGATGCCGTTGGAGGGCCGAGATCGCCAAATCCGCTTCCTCCTTCCACGGACGGAGCCCGAACGCCCACGCCGCAGCGGCCCGCACCTCGGGATCCGGATCTTCCAACGCATCCAGCAGTTCAGGGATACTTGTTGCATCCGGGATTTCGACCAGGATGCGGCAGGCCCATGCCCGCAGGTCGGGATCCGAGTCCTGAAGGAGCGCCCTTGCCAAGGCGCGCAGGCCCTCCGGATCCGCGCGCAGGGCCGCCATTTGGGCCTCCGCCCGCTCGGGCTTCTCTTTCAGCAATCGCCGCCACGCGTTCAGGTCCATCGCTTTTCATCATGCGGCGGGTGGGGGAACCGGGAGGGCCTCCACCGGGGTATTGCGCCATTTATCCCCTTCCTCGATGAGCATCACCGGGATGCCATCGCGGATCGGATACTTGCGTCCGCAATCCGGCTCGGTACACACCAACCAGACGTCCTTCACCAGCTCCAGCCGACCGGGATCCGGCCCTTCCTTTCGGGTGGGGCCGGAGACGCAATGCGGACACCGCAGGATCTCCAGAAGCTCCTGGCTGATCATCGATCAACCTCCTGAGATGGTGGAATTCCGATGGGGGCGAGCCGTGTAAGCGGCCCGCCTGCACCGATTTTATCTGAATTATGCCGTTCGGGGCCTACGAGGGGAGGCGGAAGGGTACTACCCCCCAAAACCCCACACGGTGCAGAGAGTAGAAGGCCGGTTCGGGTGTTACCGAGCTAACCGGACCACGGTGGCCCCGTCGTCCGGTGTGGGCTCGAGGCTCTCCACGTGCGGATGGGTTTTCAGCCGTTCCCGCACCGCGCGGCGCAGGGCCCCTGTGCCTTTGCCGTGGATGATCCGAACGAAGGGCATGCCGGCCAGGAAGGCCTCATCCAGGAACTTCTCCATCAGCGGCAGCGCTTCCTCCACCCGCATCCCTCGTAGATCGAGATCCAGAGGAACCGGGGATGGACGCAGGGTTGGTGCAGGAGGCGGCTCCGGACGCGCCGGCCCGGGCCGTTCCCGTCGCTCCAAGTCGGCGAGCGCCATCCGCAGCCGCCACCGGCCGACCTGCACATCGGCTTCCTCTCCCTCCAGGCTCAGGATCTCCCCTTCCGCTTGTAGGGGGCGCACCCAAACGCGATCCCCCACGGCGAAAGCGGGCTCCGATGGGGCCTCAATGGAGGGCGCGGCCTGGGCGAGCGCCTCTCGCAGGCGGGCTTGCAAGGCTTCCAGGCGTCGCCGGGCGGCTTCCACTTCGGCCTGGTGAACCGCCTGCAGCTGACGACGGATCCGCTCGGTTTCCTCCCGGGCTTCCCGGAGCAGGGCCTCAATCTGCTCCCGGGCCTCCCGCAACATCCGCTCCCGTTCCGCCTCGATTTGCGCGAGCCGAGCTTTCCATTCCTCCTCCAGCGCCCGGGCAGCCGCCCGAGCCTGTTCCGCTTCCGCATAAGCCCGGGCCGCTTCCGCTTGTAGCCGTTCGGTCTCCGCCAACAGGGCCTCCAGGCGGAGGGCCTGGGGGGAGACGTACTCCTGAGCGCGGGCGATGAGGGCCTCCGGCATCCCCAGGCGCCTGGCGATCAGGAACGCGTTGGATCGACCGGGCAGGCCGATGCGGAGCCGATAAGTTGGGGCCAGGGTCTCGGGGTCAAACTCCACGCTGGCGTTGATCGCCCCCGGAGTGGTTTGGGCCCAGAGCTTGAGCTCCGGGAAGTGCGTGGCCACCAGGGTGGTCGTCTTCCGGGCGTGGAGATGCTCCAGGATCGCGCGGGCCAGCGCAGCCCCTTCCACCGGATCGGTCCCTGCCCCCAGCTCGTCCAGAAGGACCAGGGAGCGGGAGGTGGCTGCCTCCAGGAAGCCCAGGATGTTCAAGAGATGGGCAGAGAAGGTCGAGAGGTTCTGCTCGATGCTCTGCTCGTCGCCGATATCGGCATAGATCCCGTCGAACACCGGCAGGCGAGAGCCCTCGGCGGCCGGGATGTGCAGGCCGCTTTGGGCCATGATCGCCAGGAGGCCTACGGTCTTCAGGGCCACTGTTTTGCCGCCGGTGTTGGGCCCCGTGAGGATCAGGATGAACGTGGAGGGGTCCGGCGTGACGTCGATCGGCACCACCCGTTGGGGATCCAAGAGGGGGTGGCGGGCTTGGCGCAGATAAAGGGGTGAGACCGTGCGCCGCTCGGGTGGTTCCTCCGGCCATGGGACGATCTCCGGGCGCTCCGCGCGGAGGGCGATGGCGTAACGAGCCTTCGCCAGCGCCAGGTCCAGATCCGCCAGCGCCTCCAAAGTGCTTCGGATCCCCTCCGCCTGGGCGCCGACCGCTGCGCTCAAGGCCGCCAGGATGCGGGCCACCTCTTTCTCCTCCTGCGCCTGGAGGGCGCGGAGCCGATTGCCCAGTTCCACCACCGGCAACGGCTCGACGAACAGCGTCGCCCCGCTGGCGGAGGTGTCGTGGACCAGCCCGGGGATCTTCCCTTTGTGCTCCGCTTTCACGGGGATTACGAAGCGGCCCCCGCGCAGCGTGATCAAGGGCTCCTGGAGATAGGGGGCATAGCGGGGATCCGTGAGATAGCTTTGGAGCCGAGCCTGGATCTCCTGGGTCAGGCGGCGGATCTCAGTCCGGAGGGTGGAAAGCAGCGGGCTGGCGTCGTCCTTCACCTCGCCCACCTCGTCCAGGCAACGCTCGATCTCGGCTTCCAGTTCGGGGAACTCCTGCATGCGCCTGGCGTGTTGGGCCAGATGGGGAAGCGCCTCCGCCCGCCGTAGCAAGGTGCGGCGGATCCGACGGGCGGCCCGCAGGGTATCTCGGGTCGCTAACAAATCCGCTGGCGACAGAGTTGCTCCGTGCTGAGCAGCTTCCAGCAGCGCACGCAGGTCCCGTACCCCACCCAGGTCGAAGCCGGGCTCCAGGGCCAACAGGCGACGGGCCTCCTCGGTCTCCGCCAATCGAACCTGGACCTCCGGGAGGCTCCCGGAGGGGCGCAGCGTCCGCGCCTTCTCCGCGCCCCATGCGAAGGCCGTGAAGGCGGCCAATCGCTCCAGGATCTTCGGCCACTCGAGGGTGATCAGATCGTGATCGCGCAAGTCTTTGTTTCCTCCACCGGGACGGATCTCGTTGGCTTCTCCTGTTCTCAAAACGAAAAAGGGGATCGCCTTCCACGGCACGGCTCCCTATGTTATTATGCGCCAGGTTCGTACTACCTACCCTGTAAGTGGGGAAGGGCCCCACCCCCCTTGATCCCCCCTCCCCACGGCCCTTTGGGCCGTGGGGAGGGGGAGAAAAATTTTTTGGGGGCGAGCCGGCAGAAAGTATCATTGATAAGCGATGGGGTGAGTCTCCGTTTAGGAGGGATCCATGCGACCTCATCGGATCGAACCGCTGATCGAGGCGGGGGAGCTGGCCGCGCGGGTGCGGGATCTCGCCGCTCAGATCTCCGCCGATTACCACGGCCGGGATCTTCTCATCGTCGGTGTCCTGAAGGGTGCCTTCGTCTTTTGTGCCGACCTCCTCCGGCAGCTCCAAGGGGTCAACGCTCATGTCGACTTCATCGCCTGCTCCAGCTACGGCGTCGCCACGGAGACCTCGGGGGTGGTCCGGATCCTCAAGGATCTGAACGAACCGGTGACCGATCGGGATGTGCTACTGGTGGAGGACATCGTCGACACGGGGCTGACCTTGCAGTATCTCCAAGCGCACTTGCGCCAGCAGAACCCCCGCAGCCTGCGGACGGCTGTGTTGCTGGATAAACCTTACCGCCGTCAGGTGACAGTGGAAGTGGACTATCGGGGTTTTGAGATCCCCGATCTATTCGTCGTTGGCTATGGGATCGATTGGGCGGAGCATTATCGTCACCTTCCCTATATTGGTGCGGTGCGCTTCCTGGAGTGAGCGCTCAGAGAGCCTCTGAAAACTTGCTCTGGGTAACGATCTGCCCTGTAAGTGGGGAAGGGCCCCACCCCTCTTCATCCCTCCTCTCCACGGCCCAAAGAGCCGTGGAGAGGAGAGATCCAAATATTTTTTGGGGGCTGAGCCGCACGCCGAAGGCGCGCGGCTCAGCCCCCAAAAGTCCCCTGACGGAAACCCCGGATACCCGGATGGGCGTAGCGTGAGAAGGACGGAATCGTGAGGCAGCTTCCTGCATGGTTCTCAGACCCTCTCTCGAGGAGAAGCATTCAACGGACACCGACCTCATCTAAATGGCGCAGCAGGTCCGCAGGGTCTTCATAGACTCGGTAGGCGCCGGCCCGTTCCAGCTCCTCGCGCCCGTAGCCGCCGGACAGCAATCCCACGCCCAGCGCGCCCGCCCGCCGGGCCGCCAGCATATCCCATACGCTGTCGCCGACCACCACGCACGATTGGATCGGAACCCCCAGCCGCTCCGCTGCGGTCAGGAAGAGATCCGGATCCGGCTTGGCGTATCGGACCTCATCCCGCGTCACGAGCGTGAACTCATGATCGAGGTCCAGGAGGCGGAGGATAGGCTGGGCCACCTCCCGACGACCGCTGGTGGCGATGGCCCAGGGCACGCCGGCCGCGGTGAGGGCTTGCAGGAGCTCCCGGGCGCCGGGCAGCGGGCGGACTTGGGGGAGCATCCGGGCGAAGGCTTCGGCGTGGCGCTGCTGGATATAGGCCGCTTCCTCGGGGGTGACCTCTCGTCCGGTCTCCCGCAGCAGCGCTCGGAGCAACAGCCCTCCGCTCATCCCAATCCGCCGGTGGATCCGCCACACCGACAGGGAGATCCCGACGGCTTCCAGGGCCTCCCGCCAGGCCAGGACATGCTGATACACGCTGTCAACGAGGGTGCCGTCCAGGTCGAAGAGGAACGCCGGGCCACGTGCTCCCATCTCTCCCTCCTAATGCATTCGTTCCCCGCCGATCCACACCGCCTCAGGGGTTCCCCAGCGGGCCCACAGGACCAGGTCCGCGGGGGCGCCGGGCCGGAGGCGCCCCAGCTTCCGCAGGCCCAGGGTGTGGGCGGGCGTCCAGGTGGCGCTGCGGACCGCAGCGAGCGGATCGATGCCGGCTTCCTCAATGAGCACGCGCAGGCCCTCGTTCATCAGGGCGATCGATCCGGCCAACGCTCCCTCCGGGGTCTGGCAACGCCCATCCGCGACGATCACCGCATAGCCCAGCCAGGTGTAGCGTCCAGGGGGGAGCCCGGCCATCGGTGCCGCATCGCTGATCAAGGCCACTCCGGAAGGCCCCTTCAGTTCGAACAGCAACCGGATGGCCGCCGGATGGACGTGGTGTCCATCGGCGATCAATTGGGCGATCACCCTGGGATCCAGCAGAGCGGCGGTGAACAGCCCAGGCTCCCGATGGTGGAAAGGACGCATCGCGTTGAAGAAGTGCGTGACCTGCCGGGCCCCTCGCCGGATCGCCTCGACCGCCTGCTCGTAGGTGGCGTCGCTGTGACCGATCACCGGGACGATGCCCTGGGCGATCAGGGTGGGGATGGCATGCATCGCCTCCCCTTCCTCCGGTGCGAACGTCCACAACGCAATGCGTCCCCCCGCCGCGGCCTGGTATCGGATGATGGCCTCCGGGGTGAGCGGGCGGAACCATGCCGGGTTGGCCATCCCGGGCCGTTTGGGGGAGAGGTGGGGGCCTTCGATGTGGATCCCCAGAATCCGTGCTCCCCGAGGGGGATCTTCCATCACCTGGGCCATGGCCTGAAGGCGCTGGAGGATTTCTTCCTCATCCGGGAGCGTGAGGGTGGTGGGGAGGAAAGCCGTGACACCGTATCGCGGAAGCCGTCGGGCCCCCTCCGCCAGCTCAGGACCGAAGAGATCACAGCCCTCCAAGCCATGGATGTGCAGGTCGATCAGGCCCGGGGTCAGGGGCCGTCCCTGCGCATCGATCCGCTCCGCGCGCCGAGGCACATGAACCTCGCGGGCGGGCCCGAGGGCGAGGATGCGGCCCTCCGCAAACACCACCGTCCCGTCCTCAATTCGCCGAGCAGGCGTATAAAGCTCCGCGTGGACGATCGCGACGGGGTGTGAAGCCATTCGTCACCTCTTGGAGCTCACTGGGGGTGCGCTCACGCCTCTGTGCTCAGCGCGACGCTTCCTTCGGTTCCGGGTTCACCCAGACGGCATTGTCCTCAACCTTGGTTTCATAGACAGGGATCGGAACCACAGCCGGCAGCCGGAGCACCCGGCCGGTTCGGATATCGAAGCGGGCGCCGTGGCGAGGGCACTGGATCGCATAGCCCTCGAGCTTTCCTTCCGCCAGTGGACCGCCATCGTGGGTGCATACGTCGCCGAAGGCGAACACTTGATCCCCCACCCGGGTCAGGGCGATCGCCCGTCCCTCGATGTGGAAGACCTTGGCGGATCCGACAGGGATCTCCTCCAACAGCGCGACCCGAACCCACAAGGGTGCACCTCCGAAGAAGTGTAGGTTTGATGGGGAAGGCGAACGGCCTCTCCGCCCAAATCGCTCCACAGCTGAAGCGGGCAGGGCGTTACCAGCGGAGTATCCCGCGCTCCCACAGGCATTTTAACACCGCCTCTAAAACCCCTCCGCCGACCGCCCACGATTTGTCCGAAACGGTGAAGCAGTGGCGGACCTCCGCGCGGGGGTCGACGTCGCCGACTTTCATGCCCGGCGTCACCTGCAGCCCGTCATAGAGGATGCCTCGTAGCACCCCGGCGATGGCGGTTCGAACAGGGGTTCCATCCACATAGGCCACGATCTCCCCCGCCTCCACCCGGTCGCCGATCCGCCGAACCCCCTGGAACCGGCCGGCGCATGGCGCCCGCAGCACCCGCAGCACATCGTGCCCACCGATGGCTCCTGGGATCCCGGTATCCGGGATGGCGCTGCCGGTGTAGTAAACCCGCCCCAGGTCGTGGCCTCGGGCCGTCTCGACGACTGCGTGGCAATCCACCCCGGCGGTGAAGCCGGGCCCCAAGGCCACTACCACCGGAGCGTCTGTGATTGAGGTTCCGGTGTTGCGTTTGGCCATGATCGCGTCGACGACCACCTCCGGCCGCAGCTGTCGGATGCTCTCCCCCTCCGGGTCCACCAGAACCGGGATCTCCTTCCGTTCCCAGATGGCGGGGAGCTCCGATACATCCGCGGCGCGACGGGCGGTATGGCCTTCGATGGTGATCGAACCTTCGTAGATGGCGCTGGCCACAGCGACCGCCCGACGGATCGCTAAGGGCTGCGGAAGCTCCGTCACCCACACTCGGAAGCCGGCCCGATGGAGCCGCAGGATCGCCCCCGTGCCCAAATCGCCGCCGCCTTTAACCGCTACCCGGATCATCATCGTCGCCCAAATCCATAATTTTTGTGAAGGGTGGGTCGCGTCCTGCTTTTCTTGGGGATTT
>DATMAC010000182.1:0-11779 GCA_035573655.1 Thermoflexus sp. | reverse complement strand
TTGGGCCACCACCCGACCGCTGGCGTCCTTCAGGTAGATCACGAAGCGATCCAGATCCCGCGGGGCCGGCCCCTCAATGTAAGTGCCATCCAGCTGGAACTTGGAGCCGTGACACGGGCATTCAAAACGGAAATTGCTGGGTACCCACTTGTAGAGACAGCCCAGATGGGTGCACACTTTGTAGATGGCCAGGATCCCCTTCTCGGTGTTCACTAACCAGATCTTGGCTTCGGGGAATTCCTTGGGGCCCTCACCGACGCGAGGAAGCACCTCGCCCGCTCGTCCGAAGGGGAAGATCCCTCCGAACTCGCCGACTTTGAAGCGGGGCAGGGCGAAGAGGACGCTGAGCCCCCCCAGCTCCGCCATGAAGAGCGCCATCGAGGCCGCCCACACATAGGTCAGAAACTCCCGCCGGGTGATCCCTGGCGCCGCCGTGGGAATTGCCTGCGCCTCCGCCATCGTTCCCTCCTGAACTGGCATTTTATATGTGAAATCGCACCTTTAGGAGCCACACCTGGGAAGCAAGCAGATGGCCTCTTTTCTCACGGCCCTCGGGGTCGTGAGAAAAGAGGACGAAGGGAGGTGAGGCCGTGGCCGCCCCATCCCAATCCTCAAAACCAAAATTGGGTGAAGCACAAGGTCATAGGGGAGATGGATGGCCATCCCCGCTGATCTGTCGCAATAACCCAATGTAGAGCAAGCCCAAAATCTTCGTTAACTATAGCACAAGGCTCTGAGGAGTGCCAACCACATCATCAAAAAATCCGAACCGCTCCTCCAATTAGGCGCTGCCTTATATACGTCGAGGGCCGATGGCTGCTTCATCTCCTTTAGAGAATGTCTGAAAACTTGCTCTGGGTAACTACCCGCCCTGTCCGTGGGGAAGGGCCCCACCCCCCTGGATCCCCCCTCCCCACGGCCCTTTGGGCCGTGGGGAGGGGGGATAAATCGGCCCCCCAAAGCCCTCCAATGGAAACCCCGGATACCCGGGTTGACGTGGCGTGAGAAGGGTGGAATCGGGGCGTGGCTTCCTGCATATGGTGTTATGCCGTTGGGGGCCCGCGAAGGGAAGCGGAAGGACCCCACCCCCTTGAGGGGATAAAAACAATTTTGGGGCGGAGCTGGGCGCCGAAGGCGCCCAGCTCCGCCCCAAAAACCTCACGAGGAAATCAACCGCATATTCCTAGATTGCAGATTGCGGAAATATTTATCGCCCCTTCTCCTCGCCCTCCAGGTCGTAGAGGGGGATCCAGGGAGGGTGAGGCTATCCGCCTGACCCGAACGATGGAGGGGCCAAAATGCCCTGATCCGAGCTCAGGGGATGACTTGCTTGAGCACTTCGTGGACCCTCTGGGCCATCCGCTGAGCGACAAAGCATTCCTGCACTCGCTCTCGTCCAGCGCTGCCCAAGGCAAACCGTTGGGTGGGGTTCTGCAAAAGCCTTCGAATCGCCCTTGCCATGGCCTCTTCATCTCCCGGAGGGACCAACAAGCCGGTCTGGCCATCGATCACGATTTCCGGGAGGGCGCCGTGGGCGAAGGCGACCACCGGCTTTCCCATCGCCATCGCCTCGATATTCACCAGGCCGAAGGGTTCAGGATCGCCTGGGTGCACGAACACATCGATGGCGGCCAGCGCTGGGCGGACGTCCTCCAAGTGGCCGGTGAAGACCAGGCGGTCCTTGAGCCCGAGGGCGGCGCTCAATTGCTCCAACCGCTGCGGATAGTCGTCTTCCACACCGAACGATGCGCCACCCACCACCACGCCCCAGACCTCCGGCGCTGCCTCCCGCACCCGCGCCAACACCCGCAGGAAGCGCTCCTGCCCTTTCCAGGGGCGCAAACGGCCCACCGTGCCGATCAATGGGACATGGGGTGGGATGCCGTACCGCTGGCGGAAGGGGGCGCCGTCCATCCCTGGGTGATATCGTTCCACCTCGATGCCGTTATGAATCACCGTCACCTTGCGGCGACACGGGAGGTGGGCCGCGGTGGCATAGGAGTTGGCGATCACATGCGCAGCGGCGGCGCAGAGCAATCCCTTGCCCAACCGGTCGGCCCAGAGGTGGCGGGGACGGGACTCGGAGAGCCAGAAATCGCGCATGTACCAAACGAAAGGAACGCGGGCCAGCCGAGCCGCCGGGGCAGTGTAGACCGCGGCCCGGACGGTGTTGGCGATCATCCCGGCCGCACCGACCCGCCAGGCCAGGCGGGCGATCGCACCAGCGGTGCGGATCCAGTCCGCCAGCGCGCGAGAGGAGCGGCGCAGGCGGGGCATCGATAGAAGGTGGACCGGGATCCCGAGGGCCGTGGCCGCTTCCGCCAACGGGCCGCCGGTGCAAACCAGATGGGGCTGCCAGTGGGAGCGATCGAGGTACTTGAGGAGAAGCAACAGGCTCTGCTCAGCACCGCCCAAGGCCGGGGCGTGGTCTACAAACAGAATGCACTTAGCCATAGAGCGCCCACCAGAAGGCCAGATGGAGAAAGGCCCAGAGTTCTCGAGAGAAGTCACGCCGGCCGCTCAGGTGCTGTCGCGCCATCTTCTGAAAAGGTTCAGGGCGCAGGACCCGCCAGAGGGGGGAAGGGTCGGCCAAGGCGTTTTCCAGATAAGGGCGCAGCGGCCCCCGCAGCCACGCGCCCACGGGGACCTCGAACGCGTGCTTAGGGCGATCGGCGATCTCTGGGGGCAAGAGATCGGCAAATGCCCGGCGCAAGAGCCATTTGCTGCGGTTCCCGTTACGATGCCAGCGGGCTGGGATGCGCGCGACCCACTCCACCACCTCCTGATCCAGGAAAGGCACGCGGGCCTCTAGGGAGGCCAGCATGGTCGCCCGGTCGGCTTTGGTCAACGGGTCGCCTTCCAACCAGACCTTGAGGTCCAATTCCTGCATGCGGCTGCTGGAGGCCGCGGGACGTTCCCTCAGCATATCCTCCAAATCGGCCCGAGGGGCCATAGCGGCCAGGTGGGCCCGCCAGTCGGGCTGATACCAGGCCAGCCGCTCCTCGGCCTGAGAGACACTGGAGAGGATGCTTTCGACGTAGAGCGTGCCGAAATCGGGAGCCAGGAGCGCCAGCAGCCGATGGCGTCCCCGTCGCCCGCTCCACCACCGCTGGATGAATCGGCGCAGGGGTTGAGCCAGGAAGCCTGGGATCGGCAGGGGCGTGGGCCAGCCATACCAACCGTATCCCTGGAAGAGTTCGTCGGCTCCCTCGCCGGTGAGCACCACGGTGACGTGTTGGCGGGTTTGACGGGCCATCAACCAGGTGGGCAGGGTGGCCGGGTCCGCGAAGGGCTCGTCCAGATGCCGTGCCAGCTCCGGCCACTCCCGTGCCACATCGGCCTCCACGGCGATTTCGGTGTGGACGGTGCCGAATCGCTCGGCCACCATACGGGCGTACGCCGACTCATCCAGCCCGCCCCAGCCGGGGAAGATGACGGTAAACGTGCGCACCGGCTCCGCCGAGGCCTGAGCCATCAGGCCGACGATGATGCTGGAATCGAGCCCACCGGAGAGAAAGGCGCCCAACGGTACGTCGGCGATCATCTGGCGACGCACCGCGGCCGTGAGGATCGCTCGTAATCCCTCGGACCACTCCTGCTCACTACGGCGCTCATCGGGGGTGAAGGCGATGTCCCAGTAACGCTCGATTCGCAAATTCTCTCCGATGCCGATGGTGAGACGGTGGGCGGGTGGGAGTTTGCGGGCCCCCTGATAGATCGTGCGCGGAGAAGGGATGTAACGGGTCGCCAGGAACCAGTCCAGGGCCAACGGATCGATCTCCCGGCTCCAGCCATCCAAGGGCAACAGGGCTTTCAGCTCCGAGGCGAAAGCCAGGCCGCCTCCGGGGAGCAAGGCGTAGTAGAGGGGCTTGATGCCCAGGTGGTCGCGGGCTAAGAGCAACCGCTTCCGGCGGGCATCCCATAGGGCGAAGGCGAACATCCCGTTCAAACGGCCGGGGAGATCATCCCCCCATGCCTCGTAGCCGTGGACCAGCACCTCGGTGTCGGATTGGGTGGTGAAGCGATGGCCGAGGCGCTCCAATTCGGCGCGCAAGTCGCGGTAATTGTAGATCTCGCCGTTGTAGACCACGACGACCGATCGGTCCTCGTTGAAGATGGGCTGGTCCCCGGTTTCGAGGTCGATGACCGCCAGGCGGCGCATCGCCATGCCGACGGGGCCTTCGACAAAATATCCCTCACCGTCGGGGCCGCGGTGAGTCAGGGCGGCGTTCATCCGGCGGAGGAGGATTGGGTCAGCCTCACGGTTCGGGAGATAGAAACCGGCAATGCCACACATCTACTTTTACCTTCTTGGTCGGGCCAGGACTGTGAATATAGAAATTCGCGAATCACAGGGCTCCCTGCCACAGCTCCTGGTACACCTTTAGGGTTTCCCTCGCTGTGTTCTCCCATTGAAACATCCTTGCCCGCTCCAACCCCCGCCGGCGTAGCTCTCGAGCCAGCGCTGGGTCGGAAAGTATGCTGGCGACAGCATCGGCAATGGCCTGTGGATCGCGAGGATCCACCAGGAGACCGGCGTCCCCTACGACTTCCGGAAGGGAAGCGACGTTAGAGGCCACCACCGGTGTGCCGCAGGCCATGGCCTCTAGAACTGGGAAACCGAAGCCTTCATACAGAGAAGGCAACACAAATACATCGGCTGCATTGTACAGCCCGACCAATTCCTCCTCAGACACCTGGGTGATCTGGCGAACCTTTTCCCCCAAGCCCAGGCTTTCTAGGAGACGTTGCTGATCCTGAGAGAAAACCCCTCCCACCTGGATAAACAAGAAGTTTACTTTCCGGTCAGCCAGCAAGGCCAAGGCCATGAGAAGCCTCTCCAGGTTCTTACGGGGCTGGCAATGACCGACGTGGAGGATCAGACGGCGATGACCGACTTTCCACCTTTCTCGCCGCAAGAGCCTCTCATCTTCGTCCAGGGGATGAAAATGAGGTTCCACTCCAGGATAGATTGTGGTCACCCTATTGGTCCCTTTCCTGGATCGCGCTGCCCATTCACGCTTGGTAAACTCCGAATCCGTTAACAGCCAAGTCGCCCGTTGGGTTCCCCTCCAGGCGACTTCCCAGGCCAGATGGCTCAGCCCCCAGCGGCGGCCGTGGAACAGGAGAGGAGCCACATCGTGAACGGTCACCACTGTCCGGCTCCCGTCCAGCGCGAACAGCAGATGGCCATAGGAGTGATCCAGGACATGATATACATCCGCCGGATAACGGCGGGCCCAGAGCGGGTAGACCATCATCCGCCATAGGATGAAGAGCCGTCCACCGAAGCCCGCGGGTGGATCAGGGGGTATCAATAGGCGGAAATCCACCTCTGGAGACACCCGCCTCAAGGCACGATAAAGGGAGCGGGCATAGCGGTCCATGCTGGGCCAGTTTTCCCGGGGGCTATCGGCGAAGAGATGTACGCGCATCCAGCACTTCCTGCCAGAAGCGAAAGGTTTGATCGCAGATCTTTTCGTTTGTATAAAGGGCAAGCACACGCTCCCTGCCCTTCTGCCCCAGCGTGACCCTCCGGGATTCGGAGGAGCGGAGGTCATCCAGGGCTTGGGCAAGGGCGACCGCATCTCCCTCCGGCACGATGAGCCCGGCCTCTCCGATCACCTCAGGAATGGCCCCGGAATCGGAGCCGATCACAGGGACTCCACAGGCCATCGCCTCAATCAGCACGTGCCCGAACTGTTCCTTCCATCGTGAAGTGGTTAGCGAGGGGAGCACGAGGACGTCTATTGCGTTGATGTACTCAGGCACTTTCACGTGAGGGACCGTTGGTATCCAGACGATGCGTTCCCCCAAACCTCGCTTCCGCGCCTGATGTAGCCACTCCTTCCGGATCTGACCCTCACCCACCAGGAGACATTGCCAATCTCCTTGTAACAGAGATAGTGCATTTAACAGCACCCATAAGCCCTTCTCTGGAATGATACGGCCGATGTAGCCAATAGTGAAGGTATGCAAGCCTAATTCCTGCCGAAGGGAGTGATTACGCTGAGGGTAAAAGCGTTGTGGGTCAACTCCCAGTTGAGGGATCACGGCGATCGGGCGGGAGAAGCCAGCAGCGCGCAGCCGGTGAGCCGCCTCTTGTGTGCCGGCTATCGCTCCATCGACCCGGCGCAGGTTAAAGCGGCGGACCATGGAGAAAGGCCAACGATACCGGATGGGCAAGTTCTCCCAAGAGAAAAGAAGCACCGGACACTTCAGCCAAGGCTTAAGCAACAATACCTCCAACACAGCCAGCGATGAGGGCTCTTCGTCCACTTGAATTAAGTCCGGCCTCAGGCGCCAGAGGAGGGGCCATAATTCCCACGGGTGAAAGGCGAAGCCGGAAAGCCGGTCCGTACCCCACGCCTCTAAGAGGAAATGAGCCCAGCGGGTCGAGGGCTCTGCCCGATAGATCCTCAGGGGATGATGGATTTTCGCAGGAGTTATAAGCATCAGATCCACATTGCTTGGCAGGTAGTTCCACTTCGCCCGATTGATCTCCAGCGCGTATGTTCGTCCAATCACAACCACCCGCATCTACTTGATTACCTCCAGCGTCACGCAGAGGTCGCGAGCCGGGAAAAGAAAGGCTAAATAGAGCTCAAAGAATGCGATCGAAGCTGTTGCTGGCGAAGGGCCAGGGGCGACGATCCAAATCGGCAGTCACGTCGGCGTCGGAAAGGGGATTGATGTCCAGCCCGATCGCCCCGGGCCGTTTGGCTCGCCCGCATCCCACATCCAGGACCCGTTCCATCGGTTAACACCTCCGCACTTCCGTCCACTGCCCCCACCAATCTGCCAGTTCGGCGATCCATTTCACTATGGCCAGAGTTGGGCCGAGCCGGAAAAGGTCTGGGAACCAACGGGCCCAGCGGACGGCGAGGCGGAGAGCCAAGCGGAGCGTCGATGGCGGCCGCCCTCGGTGTTTCCGCTCAAAGTGGACAGCGCCCCGGCCATGCCGCAGGTGTTGACGCCAGAAGGCGCTGAATGTGTAGGGTTGAAGATGGACCACCTTCACCGGCACATACAACAGGCGATAGCCCCGCTGCACCACCCGCCACTTTAAATCCGCATCCTCCCCAGCGGCGTATGGGAAGGACTCGTCAAAACCGCCCACCTCGAGAAGCACCGTCTTACGATAGGACATGGAGTTGGTCCCACCGGCTGGGCACTCGAAGCCGCCCACGTATTCTTCCGGCCCGGCGCGGTAGACACGGTGAGTCACATAAGCCTCGTACCGGGCGAAGGGATTGGATTGTAAGAGCTCATCCGGCGCTTCCAGATAGCCGCCCACCCCGGCCACATCCGGGTAGCGCCGGTAGCCGTCGGCCAGCCTGGAGAGGAAATCCGGCGGCAAGAGACAATCGTCGTCGGTGAAGGCGATGATCTCGCCAGAAGCGACCTCAATCCCCCGGTTTCGGGCCGCCGCTGGGCCCCGATTGGGCTCCTGACGGATATAGTGCACCCGGGGGAACTCCCTCCGCACCATCTCGCCGGTGCCGTCAGTGGAGCCATCGTCCACCACGATCACTTCGTAGTTAGAGTAATCCTGTCCGCTGGCGGCAGCCAGGCAGCGGCGCAGCAGAGTCTTGCGATTGTGGGTGGGGATAATAACCGAGAAATACATATCAATTTCTTCTTCGAAAGACCATATAAATGACATTGTTGCTTGTTATCTCATCGTATCCGCTTACTTCCATGACCAATTCGTAGCGATGTAGAAATTCCCGATATCGCATCGGTGAGGCTTGTTGAAATTCATGCGGTCTCAAAACGACGAAATCCGGCAAAGCCTCCAATGCCCATGCAATCATGTAATCTTTCGCACCATAATTCATAAAGTAAACAATAGCTTGGGGACTTATTAGTCCCATCGCATCATAAACTCTTAGACCAGAATAATATCCGATGTAGCCGATAGGTTCCAAAAGTACGCTTTGAGTCGAATTTGCGCGCTCACGCAGCCACAATCCAATGTTCTGGCGGACATTTCGCTCAAAGCGATATTCTTTGTCTGTCTTATCAGTTGCGACGTATCCATTAATCAGAATCAGAATTACAGTAAATAAAACGATGGCAAGGCTGCGGCCCCAAGAAGGTATTTTAAGGGTGAAAAGCAATCGATGACCTAACAGGCCGATACCACTTCCAGCGCTTATAACATATACAAGAAGTGGCGGTGCGAGATACCATTCGTGGATAAATGTATTAGATAAACCAAGACTTACAAAGTATAAGATGAACCAAGCTAACAAAGGTATAAACCAGGCATTCTTCGCACGCATTAGAACGTTAAGGCCGATGAGCGCGAGGGGAATGAGAAATAAGCGATGATAGAAGTTACCCATAAAAACATGATGCATTAACTTTATTAGAGATTGAAGCCTAGAAAATTGCTCAGCGTGAACTTGCGGATAGATCACAGCTTTAGCAATTGCGCTATGAGGAATAGGTGAACCAAAATACAGAGTTGTGGCAAGCCCATAGGGAATCAGGACAGCTGCAAGGGCTACAAGCAGCGAGCTGGGGATTGAACGACGTTGCCAGAGCAGCCACGCCAGGATTATTCCAAGCAGCAGTAATCCGTCTATTCTGGTTAAAACAAGTCCTCCTAATACAATACCTAATAGCGCCCAATGGTTCTTCTTTAAGCACCATATCGCAATAATCACAAGACAAAGAAATAAAGATGTCTCCATTCGTGAAACGGTAACTCGCAAAAAAGGAAAGTAAGTACCAATCAAAAGCGCTACTGCTGTACTTATATCTCGACGAGCAGGATGCTCTATACTCATCAAAATTTGCGCGAGCAAATAGATCAAAACTATATCGCACGCGAGATTAAAGATGCCAGACCAGACAAAAATATCTAGATTGAACTTGTTAAAAAGCGCTAAAATCAAGCCGTATAAGGGGGCGGTGCTCCCGAGCACGCGTTCCCCTGGGTTATAAACGAATCCAATGCCCTTCGCCAGGTTTTCGGCATAGCGAAAGGTGATTAAGGCATCCTCATAAGCGAAGTGAGGCCAACGGAGGATTAAGAAAAGGCGAACGGCTGTGGCGGCAAGTACGGGAAGAACAAGGTCTACTAGAGGAAGTTTGCGCCACCAACGGATGATCGACTTCCACATCATTGCATCCCTCAAGCTGGGTCAGTCTCTCATTGGCTGGCTCGAGGTGAAGCCGGAGCGTCAGCAAACTCAGCGCTCTCAGCTCCTCGATCAGCTCATCGCAGTTATGCTTTTCGCCCGATTCCCAGAAGATTGATTGCCCATCGTTGCCGCAATACACGGGGCAAAGGCACCAGGCGATCGAGTAATGCGCCGACTACATATAACTTATCCCAAGGTGGAAGCCGAAACCATGAACGCCATGGGTAAATACCGTCTGTATATACTTCTTGCAACCCAACCCGAGATAACTCCGTCTCTAGTTGCCCTGCATCATAGTGTGTCATCGGTGGAGCTGTGCGAAAACCTTCGAGTCGTTCTTCCCACAAGCGTATTAACGGATGTGCTCCGTTAGGAACAATGACGGCGATAACACGCCCGGCCGGGTTACACGCACCATTTCCGCGATCACGCCCAGCCGATCGGTCTCTTCCAACCAGTGCTCGATCACCCCCTCGTTCACAACCAGATCAAAAACCGAATCGGGAAACGGTAGAGACCGCAGGCTTCCTTGGCAGTAGCCCCAAAGTTGCCCCGGCCATTTCCCTGTCAAGGCTTGCTCTGCAGCTTGAACCCCTCTTAAGACTTCCATCACAAAGTCAAGGGCCACCACACGATGCCCGAAGGAGGCCAGCGCTAAGCTGAACTTACCGCTTCCACAACCCGGTTCCAAGATCAGGCTGTTGGGTAGGAGTGAGGCATAGCGCAGGATCAGTTGAATATAGGGTGAAGCTCGGAAACGACGGAGAAAGCGAACGTCTCCAGCCGGTCCATATCCCTTTCCCCGCAAATATGCTTCCCACGCAGCCCCTACGGTGTCCCGCATCTCATTTTCTCCTTGCAGCAAGCTGCTCATACGTAGCAGCCATCAAGTCGCCATATTTCTCCCACGTGAACTCCTCCGCCCTGGCCCGCGCGGCCTTTCCCATCTCCCGTCGCAACCGCTCGTCCGCTCGCAGGCGTTCCATCCGTTCGGCCAAGGCCTCCACATCCCGGATCGGCACCAGGAACCCCTCTACGCCATCCCGCACCACCGACCCGGCGTTGGGCGTGGTCACCACGGGCAGGCCGCATGCCAGCGCCTCGTAGGTGACCAGGGCGCTCCCTTCCTCAATGGTGGGGAATACGAAGATATCCGCCTGCTGATAGAGGGCCACCGGGTCGGGCACGTATCCCATCCATTTGATCCCCGCCAGGCCCTCCCAGCGTCGCAGAATCGACCGGAAAGCGCCTTCAACCTGCCCCACCAGCCACAGCTCCGCGTCCCGCCATCCCAGCTGACGCCAGGCCTCTAGCAGATAGGGAACCCCCTTGCGAACCCCCACCTGTCCCACAAAGAGCGCCCGGAACGGATGGCCGCTGCGCCTTTCACCCGGTTGAAAGCGATGGATGTCAACGCCGAAGGGAACCTGTAATAGCCGCTCTTGGGGAAACCCCTCCGCCACGAAGGATGCCCGCACGAAATCCGAGGGGATTAACACATAATCGGCCAGAGCCAGCTCCTGAATCCCGCGCCGAAGCATCGCCGAGGGCATTCGGAAACGAAGCCCCCAGCGGGCGTATTCCTCCCGCAGCAGCCTGGCCTGATCGAGCGGATGCGCGGAGGCCCGTTCCACCACGGTCACCATTCCCATCTCCCGGGCGCGCCGGATGCTCCGCAGACCGTAGTTGCCCCAGACGTGGAACACATCCGCTTGCTCTAAGTGTCGGGAGGCCCAGGTATCAAAGAGCACCGCCTGAAAATACCACAGCCATCCCGTGGGCTCCAGGCCGGCCAGCTTGCGCAGCGCCCGGTCGGGCAGGCCCAGAGCTCGGATCTTCTCAGGGGGGATCTCGGTGGGCTGGTAGGCCCCGCAGAGGAGCCGCTTCAACATCCCGTGCCGGTAAAGCCCCCGCACGGCGTGGTAGGCCGTGGTCCCGATGCCCCCTCCCGCGAACTTGCTCCCGATGGCGTAGATCACCCTCACGCCTCTTTCAGCCGCCGCATCCATAGTGCCTTTTGCAACTCCCGCATCCCAGAAACGAGGTCGCTTCGCTCCATTGCCAGCAGGAAGCCGCCGAAGAGGGCACCGAAAAGCCCCAGCTTCAACGCCAGGGTTTCCAACGTCTCTCCCTTCGCCAGAATTTCTATCACGAGCCCTCCCCCCCAAGCAATCCCCAAGGCCAGGGCAGGCCAGACCACCAGGCGGGTTAGCGAGAAATCCACCACTTGCCGCAGGGGGCGGTAGAGCCATGCCGCGCCCACCAGCAACATCCCATCGGCGGCCAGCGCGACCCCGTGGATTCCCCAAAGCCGGGCTCCCAGGATCACCGCAGGGATGAAGAAAACAGCCTGAACGATCGTGGCGTTGCGCAACTCCTTCGGATGGCCCACAGCGAGCAACAGGCCGCCGACGAGCAGAAGGATGGGGTCCAGCATCGTGTAGATCAACATCAGCCGGAAGGCCCAGAGCATCGGCCGCCACTTGTCGCCGATCACGTGGTGGATGAACTCCGGCATCACCAGTCCGAAGGCGCCCGCCACCAGAAAGCCGCTGCGCAAGATGATGTAAGCCGAACGGAAGAAGGCCTGGGAGAGCCGCAGCCGATCGCCCTGCAGGCGGGCG
>DATMAC010000181.1:0-2471 GCA_035573655.1 Thermoflexus sp. | reverse complement strand
GGGAGGGCGCGCTGACCCGGCCGGAGGGCCTGACCGCCCTGGGCGTCTCCCTCGCGCGGGCTGCCCCCTTCATTACCCTCAACGGACGGCGGCCCGCCCCCAAAATATCTTTTTCCCCCCTCCCCACGGCCCTTTGGGCCGTGGGGAGGGGGGAAAAAGGGGAGTGGGGCCATTGGCCCGCACCATCTCATATCCCCAAACCAAAACAAATCTGGATGAAGCACGAGTGGCGCTGTCAGGGAGCATCACGGGCTGCGTTCGGTAGGAACAAAAAAGGCCGCCGTCAGGCGGCCTTGGCTCCCCGGGGAGGACTCGAACCTCCAACCCGCCGGTTAACAGCCGGCTGCTCTGCCTGTTGAGCTACCGGGGAAGGTCATTAACATTATAAAGATCCCAGACGAAGACGTCAAGGTGAAGGGGACCGGAGTGACTGGCCCCGCTGGATCCCAGGGTGCTTTCCCTCAGGGAGGCAACGCGCCTTCAATCGGGCTGGTTCGGATTGGGGAAGATCTCTGGGTAAACCAGGCAACGGTGCTGGAGGGCGATCTGGCAGCGCTCCGGGAGGGCCGCTGGGGGAGACCAGCCCCAGCGGCGTAACGCGCGGGCGAGGTGACAGAGCGGCAGGCCCACCACGGCGGCGTAGCATCCCGTAACCTCTTCGGCAGGCCGGAAACCCACATGCTGGATCGCGTAAGCGCCAGCCTTGTCGAAGGGATCGCCGGTGGCCAGGTAGGCTTCGATCTCTTCGTCTGTGTAAGCGCGCATTTTAACCCATGTGGTGGCGACCTCAAGAAGACATTCGCGCCGATCCGGATGGTAGAGGGCAACAGCGGTATGCACCGCATGGGATCGCCCGCGCAGCGCCTGAAGCATCGCCCGGGCTTCGGGGACCCCTTCCGGTTTGCCCAAGATTTTCCCCTCCAGCTCCACCACCGTGTCCGCGGCCAGGATCAAGGCATCGGGGGCTTGCTGGGCCGCCGCCATGGCCTTGGCGAGCGCCAGGCGGGCGGCGCAGGCCGCAGGAGCCTCCCACGGCTCCGGGGTCTCATCGATGGAAACGGGTGTGATCTCCACGGGATGCTCGAGGAGTTGGATCAGCATTCGGCGTCGTGGAGAGGTGGAAGCCAGAACCCAGCGTTCTGGGAGCCTCGTCATGTCCTCTGCCCGTGTCCTTGCAGCCCATCACGGATTCGGATGGGCCCGCAGGTAATCTTCCAACATCTCGCGGAAAGGCTCCACCATGATCTCGTAGGGGTCCTGGCTGTCGTAGGCTCCAGCGATGTAAATGGTGGCCCCGATCACATAATCGTCCTTCTGAAGCTCCTCATCGTACCACCAGAGCTGGCGGAGGTAGAAGAAGTAGGGATCCCCGAATCCCTGTTGCTGCCAATAGCCCAGGTAATTCCGCCATCCTCGGTTGGGTGGCCCCTGAAATGTGGGGATGTCATCGATCCCCGTCTCGGTGATCACAATCGGGATCTGATAGGCGGGCGGCACCATATAGCGATACACCTTGCGATAGCGCAAGGTGAACCATCCCTCCCCGGTCTGGTGATCCACCCCGGCGTCCATCGTGGGGGAAGCGTATTCGTGAAGGGCCAGGATCCCTCCCAATTGTTTGGCGACCTGGAGGGCGGGGAGGAAATCGACCCACAGCTCCAGGTCGGGCGAGCCGTTGGGGAAGTTCCCGATCGCGCACTTCAGGCCTCGCTGCGCCATCAGCTTCATCCGCTCGATCTCGAACTGGGCGAAGAGGCGCATCACCTCGTGGTTGTGCGGCCGCGGCTCGTTATGGCCTTCCCAGTAGTCGATGTGGGGATTGTTCAAGTAGATATCCAGGAACCGGTTGACATACCATTCCGCCGCCGCCCGCATGTCCGTGCGCCCATCCCGGATATGTTCCTCAAACCCGAAATTGTGGTTTCGGGTGATCCGCCCGATGAGGATGGTATTGGGGGATCCCGCCTTGATCTCCGGCGCCCGACCGAAGTCGTCGATGATCTTCACCACCCGCATTCGGGTGTTGACGATCATGTCAACGATGTGTACATCCCGGAACCACTGGACCACGATCCCCAGTTTGCTGGGGCGGGGGAAGGGGGGCCATGGGGTCTTGGTCGGTGTAGGAGCCAGTGTGGGTGAAGCCGGCACCGGGGTATCGGTTGGGATCGGGGTGGCGGAAGGAGAGGGGCTGGGGGGGATGGTTGGGAGGATCGGATGGGTGGGGGAAGGCGTCGGTGAGCGAAGCCCCAGCGCTTGCCCGCAGGCGCCAGCAGCCAGGCCCAATCCGATCCACCCCATCCGTTGCAAAAACTTGCGACGGGTCCAATGGGTCATCAGTTAAACCCTCCTCCATTGGATATGGGATGATGAAGGCCGACGGCCTCACCCCTCTTGATCCCCCTTCCCACGGCCCTTGGGGCCGATGAGAGGGGGATAAGCAGCATTTTAGTGGCGAGCCGGGCGCCTTC
>DATMAC010000180.1:0-5737 GCA_035573655.1 Thermoflexus sp. | reverse complement strand
CCACGCGTTCAAGCATGATAATGTTCGCGGACGGCTTGAGTGGGTGCTAAAGTTTCAATCCCTCAATCGGGATTCCACGCGTTCAAGCTGCCAGATCTGGCGAGCATTTTGTTGCTATTTTACAAATCATCTCCAAGGTTGTCAAATCGCAAAACCGGCCATAGGATTTGTCGAAGGTCCGTTTCTTTCCGGACTTGTGGCCTGTGGGCTTCCACACCTCAGGCGGCCGCGAGCGCCCCCCCTCTCCCACGTCCGCTTTCCCCGACCTCCAGGATCCCAAATCCCCAGATCTGGGAGCACGGCATCATTTAACCGCCACATATGGGGGTAAGGAGTTCGCGAGCACCCCCCAGGGTTTGGGCGCCCGCTTCGCCGCTCGCAGACGATCCCTCGGCCCCAGGCCCCTCCCCGCCATCGATCCCCCCCCGATGGCCCGAAGGCCCGGGGGTCGGAAGGCCGACCTCGGCCCCGCTCCAGGCTCCCTGGGGATCACAGGAGGAGCATGCCGAGGGCTCCCGCAAGGGCCGCCAGGGCGTTGACCCCATCGTTGTTCAGCCACCTCCACCCCCGCAGCGGCCGGGTGGGCTCGCCACAGCGATGGATCGGGCGCTCCGTTTCCTTGCCGCAGCGGTCGCACCAGTAAACCCGCTGAACCGTCGCCCCGAGGAAGCTGTCCAGCAGCGCCCCGAGCCATCCGGCCAACCCCACCCGCAGGGCCATCCCCAGCGCGCCATCCACCGGGCTCAGCCCCACCGCCAGGATCCCGATCCCCAGCGCGCCTAATCCGGCGGCGATGGTTCCCTCCAGCGTGATCGCCCCGGAGGTCCCCGGAGGAACGATCTTTCCATCCAGGATCCGTCGTGGGGGATGTCGGCTGAGCAACCCGATCTCCGTCGCCCACGTATCCGCGGTGACCGCTGCCATGCTCCCCGCGAACATCCACCAGAGCGCCGGATGGGGGAAGAGCCCCCAGAGGACGGCCAACCCCGCGCCGATCCCTCCGTTCGCTAAAGCCTGGCCCAGATCCCGCGGCCCGCCCTTCGCGAACTCTTGCACCGCCGCCGCCTTCCGCTTGGATCCATAACGGGTGAAAGCGGAGGCGGAGACGAAGAACGCGATCAGCAGGAAGGCCCACGGCCATCCCCCGAAACCGAAGACCGCCGTGCCCACCAGCACAGCCCCTAACCATCCATCCCAGGTGAGCGCCCCCAGCCGGAAGGCGAGGCCGCCGATCAACGCGCTGAGCGCCAGCCCCAAAAGGAGACGTCCGATCATCTTCTCGATCCCGCGCGGGATTCCGTGTAGAATCTCTGGTAATGATGGGCGTTGCGCGATGAGTTTCTCCGCGACGCGGTTCTTCTCATTATCCGCCGCCTGTGCGGATTGGGGAAAGCATTTCGAGGGAAGGAGGGAACCATGCCGTTTTTTGAGCGAAAAGCGCAGGAAGAGGCCGCCCGGCTCGCCCGACGCCTGCCGCCCGGGCAGGTCCTGACGGAGAAGTTCCCGGTGCTGCACTACGGGCCGATCCCCCGGTTCGACCCGGCGACGTGGGATTTCCGGGTCTTCGGGCTGGTGGAGGAGGAACGACGCTGGACCTGGGAGGAGTTCCAACAGCTGCCCCGCACCACGATCACTATCGATGTCCACTGCGTCACCGGATGGAGCAAGCTGGACACCACGTGGACCGGGGTGGCCTTCAAGGACCTGTTGCGGTTCGTCCGGGTGAAGCCGGAGGCCCGATATGTGATGGCCCACTGCGAATACGGCTTCACCACCAACATCCCGATGGAATATATGGAAGACGCCCTGCTGGCCACCCATTACAACGGCGAGCCGTTGACCCCGGAGCACGGCTACCCGCTCCGCTTGATCGTCCCCCGTCTCTACTTCTGGAAGAGCGCGAAGTGGCTCCGGGGGCTGGAGTTTATGGCGGAGGATCGGCCTGGCTTCTGGGAGCAGGCGGGCTATCATATGCGCGGGGATCCCTGGCGGGAGGAGCGCTATCGGGAGTAGGGCGCGCCCTGCCCGCACAGCACCGGGCGCCCAGGCGCTTTCCCAAGCCCGCGAAACGGGCCGGCATTCCACCCTTGATTTTGATTTTCTCCTTAGGAGGGATCGATGCAGACCTATGCTTATGGGTATCCACGTCTGGGGCGCAAGCGGGAATATAAATCCCTCATCGAGGGCTACTGGCAGGGGAAGATCCCCGAGGCGGAGCTGACCGCCGGCCTGGACGCCCTGGAGGCCGAGCGCCTCCAGACCTATCAGCGTTTTGTGGATCGTTTCCCGGTCGGCGAGCTGTCCCTCTACGATCCGATGTTGGACACCGCCCTCATCCTGGGCCTGTATCCGAACGGCGGGCGTCTGGAGGATTATTTCGCCCTGGCCCGGGGCGAGCGGGCTCTGGAGCTCACCAAATGGTTCAACACCAACTATCATTATCTGGTCCCGGAGATCCCCTTCGCGGACGGACAGCCCCCCGCCTTCCGGGTGGCCTGGAACAAGCCCCTCGAGGCCTTCCGGAAATCCCCGAACGGCTTCCCGTATGTGATCGGCCCTTACACCTTCCTCCGGCTGAGCAAGGGATACCCGCCCGAGGCCTTCGGCACGCTGCTCCGGGCGTTGATCCCCGCCTATGCGGAGTTGTTCCGATCCCTGAAAGCCGCGGGCGCATCGATGATCCACGTGGACGAGCCGGCCTGGACGCTGGATGTGCCCCCGGAGCACGTCGCGCTCATCCGCGAGGCCTATGAGGCCCTCGGCCGGGAGGCCGACCTCCTGGTGTTCACGTACTACGACAGCGTGGACTTTCTGGAGACGCTCTACGATCTGCCGGTGCGCGGCATCGGGCTGGATCTCGTCCACGGGGCGGAGAACTTGGAGACGCTCCAGCGGGCCGGCTTCCCAGCGGACAAGATCCTGGTCGCCGGGATCGTGGATGGCCGCAACATCTGGAAGACCGATCTCCGAAAGGCGGCCCAACAGGTGGAGGCGCTCCGCCGCTGGACCCCGGCAGAGGTTTGGCTCTCGAACGCAGGGCCCCTCTACCACCTCCCGGTCACCGTGGAGGTGGAAACCCGGTTGGATCCGGCCCTCCAGGAGCGGATCGCCTTCGCCACCGAGCGCCTGGTGGAGCTGCGTCTTCTGAAGACGCTGTTGACGGATGGGGAAACGGAGGAGGTGCGTCGCTGGAACGCATATGCGCACCCCATCGACCACTGGCACCGCCCGGAGGTCCGGGAACGGGTGCGCCGCCTCGGGCCCGCCGACTTTTCCCGCGCCCTCCCCTATGCGGAGCGGTCCCGCCTCCAAAAGGAGCGGCTCCAGCTTCCTCCCTTCCCCACCACCACCATCGGCAGCTTCCCCCAGACGGAGGACCTGCGGCGGGCGCGCACGGCCTACCGCGCTGGCAAGCTTCCGGAGGCCGAATACAAGGCGCTGATCCAGGAACGGATCCGATATGTCATCCAGGTCCAGGAGGAGCTGGGGTTGGACGTTCTGGTCCACGGGGAGTTCGAACGCTCGGACATGGTGGAGTTTTTCGCCGAGCGCCTCGAGGGCTTCGCCATCACCCAGCACGGCTGGATCCTCTCCTACGGCACCCGCGTGTATCGGCCGCCCATCCTGTATGGGGATGTCCACCGCCCGCAGCCGATGACCCTGGCGGAGATCACCTACGCCCAATCCTTGACGGCGAAACCGGTGAAGGGGATGCTCACCGGCCCGGTGACCATGCTGGCCTGGAGCTTCGTCCGGGAAGATATCCCGGTGCATGAGGTGGCCTTCCAGATCGCCCTGGCGATCCAGGACGAGGTGCGGGATCTGGAGGCCGCCGGGATCCGGGTGATTCAGATCGACGAACCGGCCTTCCGGGAACGGGCGCCCTTAAAGCGACGGCGATGGCCGGAATACTTCGACTGGGCCGTGAAGGCCTTCCGCTTGGCCTCCCGGGCCCGGCCGGAGACCCAGATCCACACCCATATGTGCTATTCGGAGTTCAATGAGATCATCGAATACATCGACGCCCTGGACGCCGATGTGATCAGCATCGAAGCGACGCGGAGCCGGGGTGAGGTGATCCAAGCCTTCGAGCGCCACCGCTATGCGCGCCAGATCGGCCCGGGAGTCTATGACGTCCACTCCCCTGCGATCCCCTCCATCGAGCCGATGGAGGCGATCCTGGAGCGGGCCATCCGGGTGATCCCCCCAGAAAACATCTGGGTGAACCCGGATTGCGGGTTGAAAACCCGGCGCTGGGAGGAAGTCATCCCCTCGCTTCGAAACATGGTGACCGCCGCCCGGCGCCTTCGCGAGCGCCACGGGGCCGCCGTGCCCGCTTCCTAAACGGGTATCCGAGTTTCCCTTTGGGGGCTTTGGGGCCGAGCCGCGCGCCGAAGGCGTGCGGCTCGGCCCCAAAAGATTTTTTTCATCCCCCCTCCCCACGGCCCAAAGGGCCGTGGGGAGGGGGGATCAAGGGGGGTGGGGCCCTTCCCCACTTCCAGTCAGATCAAGTTCTCAGACACTCTCTAAGCGACCAGCGATCCATCGTGTGGGGGCACTATCTGGTGCCCCCACACGATGATGGCGGGAAAGCCTCCTCTTGGAGCGTCAGGGCCATAATATTAAGGGGGTCAGCATCCCGCGCATGGGAGCCGGCCCTGACTCCGAATCGGAGGCAAAGGGGATGACTGAGACGATGCGGGCCGTGGTCAAAGCGGCAGCGGCACCGGGCCTCACGCTGGCCCGCCGTTCGATCCCCACCCCTGGCCCCAGGGAGATCTTGGTTCGGGTAAAAGCGGCCTCCATCTGTGGGACGGATCTCCACATCTACCGCTGGGACCCATGGGCTCAAGGTCGGATCCGCCCACCCCTGATCGTCGGCCACGAGTTCTGCGGGGAGGTTGTGGAGCTGGGTCCCGAAGTTGAAGGGGTTCGGGTGGGGGATTTCATTTCCGCCGAAAGCCACGTGGTGTGCGGCCGTTGTGATATGTGCCGCACGGGGAAAGGTCACCTCTGCCGGAACACCCAGATCCTGGGCGTGGACCGCGACGGCGCTTTCGCCGAATTCATCGTCATCCCCGCGGAAAACGCCTGGACGAACCCCCCGGATCTCCCCCTCGAAGTGGCCGTCCTCCTGGAGAACTTCGGCAACGCCGTCCACACCGCCTTCGCCGTGGACCTACGGGCGCGCAAGGTGCTGGTGACCGGCTGCGGCCCCGTGGGCCTGATGACCATCGCGGTGGCCCGGGCGATCGGCGCCCGCATGATCATCGCCACCGACATCAGCCCCTATCGCCTAGAGCTGGCCCGACGGATGGGCGCCGACCATGTCCTCAACCCCAACGAGGTGAACGTTGTGGAAGCTGTCCGGGATCTGGCGGGGGGCGAGGTGGACGTGCTGCTGGAGATGTCCGGTGCCCCCACAGCCATCCGGGAGGGGTTCATGGCCCTCAAGCCTGGGGGGCAGGCCGCCCTGCTTGGGCTCCCCCCTGGTCCCATCGAGTTCGATCTGGCGAACTTGGTGATCTTCAAGGGGATCACGGTCCACGGCATCGTCGGGCGGCGCCTGTGGGAGACATGGTATGAGATCCGGGGCCTGCTGAATGCCGGGGTCGTGGACCTGCGGCCGGTGGTGACCCACCGCTTCCGGCTGGAGGAGTTCGACCAAGCCTTCGCGACGATGGCCAGCGGCCAGAGCGGGAAGGTGATGCTGATCCCGTAAGACCTGGAGGTCTTT
>DATMAC010000179.1:0-4830 GCA_035573655.1 Thermoflexus sp. | reverse complement strand
GGGCGCCAAAGGCGCCCGGCTCGCCCCCAAAGCCCCACGAGGAAATCAACCGCGTAACTCCTGATCCAATGGATAGCTTCATCCCCTTCATGATGATAGACAGTTAGGGAGAACCGCAGTGGGTAAGAGGTGGGAACCACGAGCCCGATGATTCAACGCCAGAGGAGAGAGCACCAACAGGCTTCACGAAGGGGTTCCAACCCATCGCGGGGCCGGTCGTTCCTCGACATCCTCCAACAACCCGCCGTGGCCCATCGACGCGATCTCCTCCCGGGTCAGACGGAGCCCGGCCATCAGGCGAGGGATCACCCAGTCCACTACGTTCCGGTGACGGCTCCGGGCGCACCCCGGCGCCCCCAGGATGGGGATCTCCCCCCGATAGGCGATCAACAGGAGGTTCCCCGGATCGACCGGTGCGCCGAAGGCCTCGATCGTCCCCCCGATGCGCCGGATTGCCCGCGGGGCGATGTCCTCCTCATCCATAATCGCCGTCTCGCCCGCTAGGATCAGGAAATCCGCCCCCCGCTCGAGCGCCGCTTCCATCGCCTGCGCCAACTCGCCTTCCTCATGCCGCACCGTCTCCGTCCCCACCCACATCCCGCCGCACTGGAGCACGCGTTCCTGTAAAGGACCCTCGAAGTCGGCCTTCAAGCGGGGCCAGAGGGCCGGATGGCCGGAGAGGATCAGAGCGACCCGACGAGGCTGGAAAGGGAAAACGCCCATCAGGGGGCCATTCCCCTGGAGCAGCGCCTCCGCCTGGGCGACGACGGCCTCGGGCAGCGCGAAGGGGATGACCTTGAGGCTGGCGACCATCTGGCGGGCACGCACCACGCTCCCTCGGGTCAGGGTCGCCAACGTGACGCCCGGGAGGCGGTTCAATTGCGACAGACGGTCGACTTCAATCAGGAACACCCCCGCCGCGTCGGCGATGAAATTCACCCGTCCCCCCGCCGCGGGCACGGGACGCAGGCCAGGGCCCTCGCAGGCCCGGGCGATGCGCCGCGCCGCTTCATCCTCCCCCACATCGCCGGGCTCCAGCTCGGCAACCACCACCTCCCGGTAGCCCTCCGCTTTCAGTCGGGCCACATCCTGATCGCTCAGACGCCGGCCCTTGCGGAACAGACGGTTCCCATGCTGATCCGCCAGGTTGTGGGCCAACACCTTCCCCGCAGCCGCCTCCACCGGGACCGGTCCGAATTTCATGTCCGGGTCTCCTCCGGTATGGCCGTATGCACGGCTTGCCGCAACCGACTTTGCTCCGCCACGATCTCCGCCATGATGCTCAGCGCGATCTCCTCCGGCGTGCGCGCGCCGATGTCCAGGCCGATGGGGGCATGGAGACGGGCCAAGAGCTCCTCCGGGATCCCCTTGCGGCGCAGGCGCTCCAGGCGCCGGGCATTGGTCTTCCGGCTCCCCAGGGCGCCCACGTAGAAGGCCGGGCTCTGCAGCGCAGCGATCACCGCCGGGTCGTCCAGCTTGGGGTCATGGGTGAGAACCGCCACAGCCGTGCGGGAGGTGATAAGGCCCGGGAGAACCTCATCCGGCCAAGCATGGATCAGGCGGTCCACATGGGGGAATCGCTCCGGCGTGGCGAAGGTGCGGCGAGGATCCACCAGGTAGACCCGCCAGCCCAGCACCTTGGCGATGGAAGCGAGGGCGATGCCGATATGGGTGCCTCCCACGATGATCAACAGGGGGGCGGGGATGTGGGTTTCGATGTAGACCTCCACCTCTCCTTCAGGGCTGAGGAGAATCGCCGTGCCGGAGTGGCCGATGGCCAGATAACGCTGGGCCAACTCCCGGACCTGGCGGTCCAGCTCCGGGTGGACGCTCCCCCACCCATCCCCGGCCGGCTCGATGACCCATTTCGCCCCCACCCAGGCCTCAGGCCCGCGGATCACCGTCGCGATGGCCAGCGGCTCCTCCCTCCGGATCGCCTCCCGCACCCGGTCGAACCAGTTCATGGCTTCCCCCTCTGAGGCGATGGAAGATCCCCGCGTTTACGGCAGCGGCTCCACAAACACCTCGATCGTCCCCCCGCACGCTAGCCCCACGTCCCATGCCATCTCATCGCTGATCCCGAAACGGACCAAGCGGGGGCGCCCGGTGCGCAGGACCTCTTGGGCGATCTCGAAGACGGCGCCCTCCACACAGCCCCCGCTGACGGATCCGGCCATCTCGCCGCCCGAGGAGACCGCCATCTTCGCCCCCACATCCCGAGGCGCGGAGCCGATCACCTTGACCACCGTGGCCAGCGCCACCCGCTCGCCCCGTTCCTTCCACCGCTCAATCGCCTCGAACACCTCTCGCATCCCTGGACCTCCTGAAGGCAATGGATGATCCTCCCATTCAAGGCATGGTCTCCCCGTTCATCCCTTCGAGCACCTCCACCGGCCGGGGCCGACCCGAACGTCGGGCGGAGCGGCGGGGCGGAAGCCGCTCGAGGTGAGTGGCCAACTGCTCCAGGCTGGCCAGGTTATGAACGGGGAGGAAATCATCGATGTAAGGGAGGGCAGCCTGCATCCCTCGGGTGAGCGGTTGATACCCAGGGATGCCCAACAGCGGGTTCAGCCAAATCAAACGATAGCACATTTTCTGAAGCCGCTCCATCTCCCGGCGCAGGAGGTCGATATCCCCCCGATCCCAGCCGTCGCTGATGATCATCACGACCGCCCCCCGACCGAGCACCCGCCGCGCCCAGTCGCGGTTGAAGGCGTGCAGGCACTCGCCGATCCGTGTCCCCCCGGACCAGTCCATCACGGTCTTGCCGACCTGACGCAGCGCCTCGTCCAGATCTCGGTGGCGCAGGCAGCGGGTGATGCGGGTGAGGCGGGTGCCGAAGACAAAGGTCTCCACTTGGCGCCGGGTGTGGCTCAGGGCATGGAGGAAATGGAGGAGCATCCGGGCGTATCGCTCCATGGAGCCGCTGATATCGCAGAGCACCACCAGGGGTCGGGGCTTGCGCTTGCGGGTCCGCCAGAGCAGGCGCACCCATTCCCCATAGTGACGCATGCTCCGCCGCACGGTTCGCCGGAGGTCCAGACGCTCCCCCTTCAGACCTGGGCGGAGGCGCCGGGTCTCCCGCTCATGGATCCGCCAGCGCAGCCGGGCCATCAGCCGCCGGGCGAGCTGGATCTCCTCCTCCGAGAACCGCTCGAACTGCTTCTGGCGCAGGATCTCGATGGGGCTATAAGTCATCGCCCGATCAGTCAGGATGACCGGCGGAGCCTCCGGGTTCTCCGGCTGAGATTGCGGGGAAGGGAGGTGCCCCACTTCGGCCGGGCGGGGGCGGCTCTCCCGCCGACGGACGGGGCCGGGGGCGGTGGGGAGGAGCCCCGGCGGAAGCAGGCCGCCCATCTGGGGATTCCGCCAGAACCATTCGAAGATGCGGTCGAAGGCCTCCAGGTCCTCCCGACGGCAAATCAGCGTGCAACGGGCCGCATGATAGAAGGCCTCCCGATCCCCGATGGGGATCCACTCCAGCGCCCGCACCAGGGCCATGATCTGGCCCGGGGTGATCGGCACCCCGGCCGCTCGAAGCGTTCGACCGAAACGGATCAAGTGATGAAGGAAATAACCGGACATCCGATTCCTACTTGCGCGTGATATCTGGTAGGAGTTACGCCGTTCGGAGTCAGCGGGAGGGGATCATGCCTTGCGGGCTGCGGTGGGGATGGAGGCCCTATACGCCTCCCGCCATCTCAGCCTGGAGCATTGCCTTCGCCAGCAGATCCCGCGCCATCTCGCCCCGCACCTTGAGCACATCGTCCTGATACTTCAGCAGCACCCCCAAGGTCTCGTCGATCACCGCTGGGTCCAGCTCCGTCTGATCCAACGCCAGCAAAGCCGCCGTCCAGTCCAGGGTCTCAGCCACGCCGGGGAGCTTGTAGAGATCCAGCCGGCGCAGCTCCTGGACGAAGGCCACGATTTGGCGGGTCAGGCGCTCCGGGGCCTCCGGGATCCGGGCCCGCACGATCATGACCTCTTTCTCGAAAGATGGGTAATCGATCCAGAAATAGAGACAGCGACGCTTGAGGGCGTCGTGGATCTCCCGCGTCCGGTTGGAGGTGATGACCACCACGGGTGGCTGCTCTGCCCGCACCGTCCCGATCTCTGGGATAGTGATCTGCCAGTCGGAGAGCAACTCCAGCAGGAACGCTTCGAACTCCTCATCCGCCCGGTCCAGCTCGTCGATGAGCAACACCGGGGCGCGGCCGTTCTTCGCCTCAAGAGCCTGGAGGAGCGGCCGTTTGATCAGGAAGGCCGGGCTGAAGATCTGCTGGCGGATGCGGGCCTCGTCCCGCTCACCGGTGGCCTCCAGCATCCGGATCTGCAGGATCTGGCGGGCGTAATCCCACTCGTAGACCGCGCTGTGGACGTCCAGCCCCTCGTAGCACTGGAGGCGAATCAGCTCGGTCTGGAGCAAGCTCGCCAGGACCTTCGCGACCTCCGTCTTGCCGACACCGGGCTCGCCCTCCAGGAACAGGGGGCGACCCAGACGCAACGCCAAGAAGATCGCGGTCGCCAGCCCGCGGTCCGCGATGTATTGGTGAGCCCGTAGGGCCTGGATCACCTCATCGATCGATTGGGGGAACACCACGTACGCCCTCCGATACCCCTGAAGTCAGGGGCCAAGATTGCAGGTTCGAGGAAATTCTAACACGAATCATCCAAAATGCGCCGATCTTGGGTTGTGATTTCAAGGCTTTTCAACTTCTAACAAAGACGGCACAACATCCAAGAAAGGGCTGGCCCCTCCCACGGCCCTTTGGGCCGTGGGGAGGGGGGAGAAGAAATCTTTTGGGGGCCGAGCCGCGCGCCTTCGGCGCG
>DATMAC010000178.1:0-4772 GCA_035573655.1 Thermoflexus sp. | reverse complement strand
CGGGGGACCATTGCAGCCGTTCGCTCGGGCTCCGCACGGATTGGGATGCGTCCCCTGCCACCGTTATCCGCTCACCGCTTCGAAGGTCCATCACCACCAAGGGGCCCTCTTCGCTGCGGGCATAAGCCAGCCGGTTCCCGTCCGGCGTCAGGGCGAAGCCATCATAGGGCCAGACGGTATCCACAACGAGCATCGCGTCCTCCAAGCCATTGAGGGACACCTCGGCGATCCCCAGGACACCTCCGCGCTCGTTCCTCCTCAGGTAGGCGATATGTGTCCCATCCGTCCATCTCGGCGCTTGGGGGAACCAATTCACGACGTTGCCCTGCAGGTCGATGGCCTTGCTCACGTACACATCCTCCCGCAGCACCCGCCTCTGATGGTCGCTCAGACGGAGCGCCCACAGACGGCCCTCCGAATCGGTGTAGGCCAGGTGTTTCCCATCGGGGGACCAAGCCGGCCGGCTATAGAGACCCGGGCGATCCACCAAGGGTTGGATGATGCCGGTGCGTAGGTCTGCCAGCATCAGGAAGGCAAAGGCACAGAGGTTCAACCGGAGGAAAGACAGAAAGGCGATGCGCTCTCCATCCGGTGCCCACACAAATGTCCCATCCGAACCTTGATGAAGTTGGACCGTACGGCCGGTCGTTGGATCGACCAGCCACAGGCCGTTGTTCGAATAGGCGATGGCCCCGGTGCCATCAAGGGGAGTAAACCGGGATTCGGGGGGTGGTTCGACCTGCGGGGGAGGACAAGGACCATTCCCGGAAGGTGATGTTGGGGATATGGTCGGAGGTACAGCGGTTGGATTGGGGGTCGGAGCGCAAGCGGCTCCGACGGCCGCCACCAGGAAGAGCATCCAAATCGACCGCCAGCCCGGAACCGGAAATTTCATCCTGGCCTCCCTACGCTTGCCGTGGCGGATGAGGTTCTAACCCTAGCGTTTTTCCGCCGGTGGCATCTTCACGATAACCGATTTCGTGCCCGCGGTCTACTGTGAAAATTACCAGGTTCGGACCTGTAGATTCCTACAGGTCACAAAAACCCATGGGCCTTGGCCCAGAGTACCGCCTCCAGCCGCGAAACCACCCCCAGCTTCTGCAAGATGTTCCCAAGGAAACCTCTCATATCCGTATGGGCGTTGCGTAAAAAGGGCGGAATCATGCCGTGGCTTCTTGCATATTTCTGACGCTCTCTAAGGCCGAGAACAGCGGAAAGATTTTCCACTCGATATACCCACCCAGCGGCCCGAAGGTTGGGGGGCGCGGCTTAGATATAAAAAACCGGGGGCAAGCGTCCACCGCTTGCCCCCGACGTTCGGATGAGGAGATCCACAGTGGCCGTTTTCCGAAGTTCACCGTCGCCGCCGCGCTCGCGCGTAGAAGGGCAGCAGCAGGCTCATGGCGGTCTGCAGGATCTGGCGGCGGGCCCGCAGAGCCATGACCTTGGCTTGACGCACCGGCTCCAGCCGGTTGAGATCCGGAAGCGACATCGGCAGCCGCACCGGCCAGTTCTCCACCGGGATCGGCCGGTCCTCCGGCCGGACGCCGTAGCGGACCACCGCCCCCGCCCACGTCAGCCCAGCCCCGAAGCCGATGAGCAGCAGGTTGTCCCCCTCCCGGATCCGCCCCTGCGCCATCGCCTCCGCGAAGGCGATGGGGATCGAAGCCGCGGAGGTGTTCCCATAGCGGTCCAGGTTGAGGAACACTTTCTCCATGGGGAACCCCAGCTCACGGCATGCCGCCTCGATGATGCGCTCGTTGGCCTGATGGGGGATCATCAGATCGATTTCGTCGGGGGCCAGGCCGCTGCGGGCGATGGCCTCGATCGCCACCTTCCCCAGCACCCGGGTGGCGAACTTGAACACCTCCCGCCCGTTCATGCGCAGCAGATGGCCCTTCTTTCGGATGGTTTCCTCAGTGATGACGGCGTTGGTAGAGATGCCCGGCACGATGAGATGCTCAGCCCCTGAACCATCGGATCCCAGCACGAACGAGAGCAGGCCGGTGGGGAGCTCGCTGGCCTGCAGGACCATCGCCCCGGCCCCGTCCCCGAACAGCACCGCCGTGTTGCGATCGGTCCAGTCGATGTTGCGGCTGATGATCTCGGCGCCGATGACCAGGATGTTGCGCATCAGGCCGGCGGCGATAAAGGCGTGGGCGACAGCCAGGCCGTACATGAAGCCGGTGCACCCGGCGCCCAAGGTGAAGGCCCCGCAGCGGGCGTTCAGCTTATGCTGAATAATGGATGAGACCGGGGGGATCACATAATCAGGGGTCGAGGTGGCCACGATAATCAAATCGAGATCCTGAGGAAGGATGCCCGCGCGGGCCATCGCCTCCCGCGCCGCGGCGACCGAGAGATCGGACATGGTCTCGCCCGGCTCCGCGATCCGCCGCTCCCGGATCCCCGTGCGGGTGAGGATCCACTCTTCGGTGGTGTGCAGCTGCTGAGCCAGCTCCCGGCTGGTCAACACACGGCGAGGGACGGCCATCCCCCATCCCGCAATTCGGCTATACCATGGCATCTCCGCCTCCTTTCTCTCCTCAGGTGTGCATCTCAGGAGTTACGCCGTGGGTTTCCTGTGGGAACCTTAAGGGTGGAACTGGAAGCTGTTGGCGCCCAGCCCCGCCCTCGAAAACCGTTTTCATTCCCTTTTAAAAGACGGACGATGTTATCCTGAAAGCGCTTCGGATTGCTCTGGTGCGAAAAATCCCATGAATTTCGAAAGCTTATCACGACGGGTTGGGATGACCTCCTCTGTGTTTGCAATAGAGCAGCTCCGGATCTTTAAAACGATCCAGAGGATGGCCGGGCCGAATGTAAACGGCGATAGGCCCACAACCCCAGGGCGGCTGTCCCCAGAGCCACCCCTAACCACCACCTGGGAATCGGGAACCGCATGGCGTGCGCCACCGCACGCGGACGTTGGGCTTCCTGCATCAGGCGCTCATACAATGAGGCAACCCAGATCGGCCGGGGCTCCACCGGTTGCAGAACATCCGCCACACGCTCCGCGAGCTGGAAAAGCTCCCGCTCGGAGGCGGAGATGGCCACCGGGGGAAAGGGATAGGCTGCATCCCCTCGCAGGCCTTGTTGCAGACGGGTTGCATGAAGATCCAGCCAACGCGCCAAATCGGACATAGATTCCTCCTTTGATGGCCATGCACCAACCGGGCCGGTTTGATGACGACTGCTTTACCCCCTGTGAGAGCACCCTCTCCGAGCCGATGGACATAACGGTCCAGGCGATCGGGAAATCAACCCTCAGCCCTCATGGGCGAGCTCCCGCCGAAGTGCCTCCAACGTGCGGTGATACAACACGCGGATCGCCCCCTCCGTCCGCCCCATGATCCGAGCGATCTCCGCGTTGGAGAGCCCTTCGACAAACTTCAGGATCAGCAATTGCTGACGGTCCGGCGGCAGGCGTCGTATCGCTGCCAGCAACCGCTCCCGCTCCTCTCGGCGCTCCAGCACGGCCTCCACGCGCTCCGCCCCCCGATTGTGCCCGTTCTCAGAGAGCTGGACAGTGGGATGACGTTGGCGATCCCGGTGCCAGTTGGCAACCAGGTTATGGGCGATGCGGAACAACCAGGCAGCGAAGGGAAGGCCTCTTTCCTGGAACCGCGGCAGATGCTGGAGCGCTTGAAGGAAGACCCGGCTGGTTAGATCCTCCGCCTCCTCAGGATCACCGGTTCGATAGAAGATGTAATTGTAAATCGAGCGGACGTAACGAAGATACAGCTCCCCGAAGGCTTCCGGATCCTGCCGGGCCCGCTCCACCAACCTCCGCTCATCTTCCCTGGAGCCAATCGGAAAACGTCGAGCATTCATAAATGTAGAACACCATTCCGGTTGATCCATTTACAGCGTGGACCACAGCGGGGTTTTCCTAATTATTGATCTGAAGGATTTGGACCCTAAGCCCCATGCGCGTAGTTCCTAACTGGGATCTATAGGCGAGCACGCGGCCGATCGGGCAAGAACGACCGGATTTGCCTCACGCTCGCAACCTAAGTATACCAGGGAGCACGGAGGAGGTGGCGAATCTTCATCGGCGCGAGGAAGAGCCCCATGGATGAAGCTCAGATCATCGAAACCATCCGCAAAGAGTCCGTGCTGATCGATCGCGCCGGGCTGATCTCCCTGTATGGCGCCGTGCTTCGGCTGGCAGGGCTTGGAGTTGGAGGCGTTCTGTATCAGGCCGGGCGACACGCTGGGATCCGGGGCGCCCAGCTCCTCCGTGAACGCTTAGGGCTCCAGGGAGAGGAGCTGCTGGAAGCCGCTCGCATCGCCTTCGAGGCCGCCGGCTGGGGCCAGGCTCGCTGGCATCGGGAGGGAGCCTCGCTCTCCATCGAGGTGATGGGCTCGATCCTGGCCGATGGCTTAAGGCCACAGAGAAAGCCGATTTGCCATCCCCTTGCTGGTTACATCGCGGGTTTTCTAGAGATCGCCTTCCAGCACCCGGTACGGGTTCGCGAGGTGGCCTGTGCGGCCGTGGAGGGTTCGATCTGCCAGTTTGTGGCAGAGCTTGAGAAGTAGGAGAAGGAGGAAAGGCCCTACCTCCCTTCATCCCCTTTCCCTACGGCCCCAAGGGTCGTGGGGAGTCGTGGGGATCTGAAAACTCGCTCCGGGTAACGACCTGACTATGTAAGTGGGGAGGGGGGATGAACAATCTTTTGGGGGCCGAGCCGCGCGCCTTCGGCGCGCGGCTCGGCCCCAAAGAGCCCCCCGACAGAAACCTCTTATACCCGTATTGGCGTTGCGTGAGA
>DATMAC010000177.1:0-2214 GCA_035573655.1 Thermoflexus sp. | reverse complement strand
CGACCCCGCCTTCTGGCCGCTGCTGCAAGGGATTCGGTTGGAGGAGGCGCCCGGGCCGGAACAGCTGATGCCCCCTCGTCCGGCCCAGGAGAGCCCGTATGGGGAGCTGCTGGGGAACGGGTGTGGGGAAGCGGTGATGGCGCGCACGTGGTGGGTGGAGGTCTGTCCGGGGCCGTGCGCGAACCCCCAGGCGGCGCGGATGGAGGCGCTGAAGCAGCACGTGTACGTGATCCGCCGTCAAGGGCACTGGCTGATCTGGGCGCTGCGGTGAAGCGGGGCGACGGCGGTCGCAAGGATTGAGCCCTGGTAGGTGGTGAGGAATAATGGGGAAAATCACACCGCCTCCTATCCCCAACTCTTCTGACCGATCGGCATTGGCCTGCCCAAGAAGCAGTATGGTGCTTGTTCTGTGTTTTAGGCTGCTGCGGTCAGCAATGGGTCTGTTGAATCTCGAATAGAAGGGGAAGCAATGGAACCTCGAAAGATGGGTTGGGGCAGGTTCTGGTTCCTTGGCGGACTGGTCTTGGGGCTCCTGGCCTTCCTGGGGGCGATGGTCCTCCTGCCACAAGGCGAGCGATCCCGATCTCCTGCGGCTTCGGGGTGGACCACCCCGGCACCGGCCTTCACACCCGCCCCCGGGGGCCCGGCTTCGGTCCCGGTGCTTACCCCCCCAGGGGCGGAACCTCCGGCGTATCGCATCACGCCTCCCGTCCGCCCAGGGCGGATCCTTCACTGGGCCTTCCGCCGTCGCTTCTTCGATCCCTCCGCCCCTGATCCCGCCAACGGGCGTGAGATTCACGGGACGCTGACGCTGGAGGTCGGGGCATCTGGAGGGCCTGTCCGGTTTCACGGGCGCTTCGTCCTGGACGACGGCCGTCCCTACGCGGAGATCTGGCGCACCCCTGAACAGGGGTGGGAGCTCCGTCTCCTGGACCCGGGTGGGCCTCGTTGCCATCGCGAGCCGTCCTCCCCGGAGGAGATGGAGTGGACGTTTCCGCTTTTTGTGGATCCGGGGCAGCTGGCTGCGGCCGGGTGGCGGCCGGTGCAGGGGGAAACGCCAGCCGTCGAGCTGCCGATGACCCGAGGGCCGGAGGGCGTGGCCCTTGAGCGGGTGGTCGGCGAAGGGACGTTGCGGTACTGGGAGTGGGCCCAGTCCGGAGCGGATGGAACGGTGGAGCGAGCGTGGATGGCGGTGGGGCCGGAGGGCCAGGTGCGGGCCGTGATCCAAGAGGTGCGGGATCGGGAGGGGAGGCGGCGGATCTATGACGAGCGGGCGTATGGAGCTCTGTGGATCGCCCAGCCGGACCCCCTCTGGGAGCCGATGCTCCGCCCCAGCGGGACGATGACGACCGAGTGTGGCGGGAAGGAGGGAACCCCGTGAAAAAAGATTTCCTTGTCTTTATCCGTGCTGAGAAGGGATAGGGAGGGTGCTCATGCAAGCCGGGAAAGCCCTTCGATCGATCGCGGTTTGGGGGGTGCTGGCGGTGGGGGTATGGGGGGCCTGCCAACCCTTGCCGCCCTCCACCCCTTCACCGGCTCCCACCCCGGTCACCCCTCCATCGGTTCCCACACGCCCCTCAGAAGGGGTCACCCCCACCCGGATGGCCCCAAGGGTTCCATCCCCTACCCCTCCGGCCTGCGCGTTTCAGGAGATCCCGGATCCCGAGAACCTCACGCCGGCCGATCGCGCCCTGCTGCCGGATCCCACCCGCTGGCGGTGGGAACCCCTCTCGGCGGAGGGGCGTCCCCTGCGGGGGATCCGCGGCCTGATCCAGCCGCCTCTCCCCTGGCAGATCCGGGAGGAAGGGGCTGCGCTGGAAGTGTGGTTGCTCCTGAACCGGATCGCCCGGGCCATCCAGGTGGCGGTGGATCTGCGAGGGGAGGCCCATCGGCGGTTGCATCCAGAGAGCCCCTGGGATAATTTTCTGAGCCCGGAGCTGATCTTCCAGCCCCACGTGCGGAAAGCGGCCTGGGAGCTCTGGGTGCCGCGGGCGGCGGCCCAACTGCGGGCGCGGCAAGAGGCCTTCCCCGCGGACCGCATCGGCGCCCAGCGGCTGCGGGTGACGCCGGAGGGGCGGGTGGGGCTGGAGGATACGGCCCGCGGCGGTTTCCGGGATCTGAGGGCGCCGGCGCCGATGGGGGAGGCGTTGGTGATGACTGGGACCCTTGTGCTGGCGCGGGAGCGGGACCGGCCGGTGTGGTGGCGGGGGGATG
>DATMAC010000176.1:0-8337 GCA_035573655.1 Thermoflexus sp. | reverse complement strand
AAGCCAAGGCTCGGTTGAGCCCGGAGCAGATCCGGCGGGTGTGAGGGAGAAAATGCGGATCGCCCGGTTCGCGGCCGACGGACGGATCTGGGAGGGGATGGTTACGGAGGAGGGCTGGCTGGTGGCCGACGGGCGTCGGTTTGACCCGGAGCGGGTGATGTGGCTGCCGCCGATCCCCCCAGGGGGCAAGGCCATCGGCTTGGCCCTGAACTACGCAGAGCACGCCGAGGAGCTGCGGGTGGCGCCCCCTGAGGAGCCCGCTCTCTTCTTCAAGCCGTCCAACGCTTGGATCGGACACCGGGCCCCGGTGATCTACCCGAAGGGGGTGACGTTCCTCCACGGCGAGGTGGAGCTGGTGGTGATCATCGGCCGGCGCTGTCGCAACGTCCGCCCGGAGGCGGCGTGGGATGTGATCGCCGGCTACACCATCGGCAACGACGTCACCGCCCGGGATTTCGTCGGAAACTTCTACCGCCCGCCGGTGCGGGCCAAGGGACAGGACACCTTCGGGCCGATGGGGCCGTGGCGGGTGACCCCTGACGAAATCCCGGACCCCCATAACCTGGCCCTGCGGCTCTACGTGAACGACCGCCTGGTCCAGGAGGGCCACACCTCGCGGATGATCCACCGCATCCCGGACCTCATCGCCTTCATCACCTCGTTCATGACCTTGGAGCCAGGGGACACCCTCTGGACCGGGACCCCCCGGGGGATCGCCCCGGTGCGACCGGGGGATGTGATGCGATTGGAGATCGAGGGGATCGGAGTCCTCGAAAACCCGGTAGTGGAGGAGCAGGGGGATGGAACAACGGAATGGCCTCTATATCGTCCGTCACTTCATCGATAACCAGTTCGTGGACGCCATTGAAGGGGGGACCTTCGAGACGCTGAACCCGGCGACCAACCGGCCCATCGGCATCGTGGCGGATGGGACCGCGGCCGACGTGGACCGCGCGGTGCGGGCGGCCCGACGGGCGTTCGATGAAGGTCCATGGCCCCGCATGCCGGCCGCCGAGCGGGCCCGCTACCTGCGGCGGATCGGCGATCTCATCCTCCAACACGCCGAGGAGATCGCCCGCCTTGAAGTCCTCGACGTCGGCATGCCCATCGCCCAGGCCGGCAAGGGGGCGATCCCCCGGGCGGCCGAGAACTTCTACTTCTTCGCCGAGATGGCGACCCGGATCACCGGCGAAACTTACCCCAAGGACGGCGAGTTCCTCAACTACACGATCCGGAAACCTGTAGGGGTGGCCGGGCTGATCACGCCCTGGAACACCCCGTTCATGCTGGAGACCTGGAAGGTGGCCCCCTGCTTGGCTGCCGGCAACACCTGCGTCCTGAAGCCCGCGGAGTGGGCGCCCCTCTCAGCCAACAAGCTGGCCGAGATCGTGTTAGAGGCGGACCTGCCGCCGGGGGTCTTCAACATCGTCCACGGCTTCGGGGAGCGGGCGGGCGCCCCCCTGGTCGCGCACCCGGGGGTTCAACTGATCTCCTTCACCGGCGAGACCACCACCGGTATGGAGATCATGCGCAACGGGGCCTCCACCCTTAAACGCTACTCGATGGAGCTGGGGGGCAAAAACGCAGCGATCGTGTTCCCCGACGCCGACCTGGAGCAGGCTCTGGACGGCGTGATCTGGCAGGCCTTCTCCCTGAACGGCGAGCGCTGCACCGCCAACTCCCGACTGCTGCTCCACCGGGCGATCTACGACGAGTTCCTGGAGCGCCTGCTGGATCGGGTCTCCGCCATTCGGGTGGGGGATCCCTTCGATCCCCAGACGGAGCTCGGCCCGCTGATCCACCCGGAGCACTGGCAGCGGGTGCGGGGCTATATGGATATCGCCCGGGCGGAGGGCGCGGTCATCGCCCTGGGCGGGGATCGCCCCCCTCACCTGCCGGAGGGGAACTACTTCGCCCCCACCGTGATCGTGGAAGCGCGGCCGGAGATGCGGGTGGCCCAGGAGGAGATCTTCGGCCCGGTCCTCGTGGTGATCCCCTTCGAGACGGCGGAGGAGGCCATCCGCATCGCCAACGGCGTCTCCTATGGTCTGGCCGCTTACATCTGGACGAGGGACCTCACCAACGCCCACCGGATGGCCCACGCGATGGAAGTGGGGATGGTGTGGATCAACGCCCCCAACGTGCGGGACCTGCGCACCCCCTTCGGAGGCGCCAAGTACAGCGGCATCGGCCGGGAGGGGGGCTTTTACAGCTTCGAGTTCTATACGGAGGTGATGACCGTCCATGTGGCGCTGACCCCGCCTCGCATCCCCCGGATGGGGATCCGATAGAGACGAACCCTGTGTCATTTGGACCGGGAGGGATCGATGGGCGCACGAACTGGCGCGCAGTTTCTGCAACGGATCCGGGAACATCCCCGGGACCTCTGGCATCGTGGGGAGCGGGTGGAGGATCCCACGACCCATCCAGCCTTCGCCCGCGGGCTGCGCTCCATGGCCCGGCTGTATGACCTCCAGTGGGAACGAGCGGACGATTGTCTTTACGATTCGCCGACGAGCGGCGAGAAGGTCGGGCTCTCGTTTTTGATCCCCCGTTCCCCGGAGGATGTGCAGCGGGTGAGCCGGATGATGAAGATCTGGGCCGACGTCCACTTCGGGTTCATGGGGCGGACTCCGGATTACCTCAACCGGGCCATCGCCTACTACGCCTCGGGGGCGGACTTTTTGGGGGAGAAGGAGCCGGCCTTCGCTGTACACATGCGGCGCTACTACGAGTACCTGCGTGAGAACGACCTCTGCCTCACCCACACCCTGATCCACCCCCAGGCGAACCGGGCGGTCGGCCCTTCGAAGCAGGCGGACCCCTACCTGGCGGCCCGCGTGGTGAAGGAGACCGACGGGGGCATCGTGATCCGGGGGGCCCGGATGTTGGCCACCCTGCCCGCGGTGGACGAGCTCATGGTGTTCCCCTCGACGTTGCTGCGCAACACGGAGGAGGACGCCCCTTATTGCTACGCCATCGCGCTTCCGTGCGACACGCCCGGCCTGCGTTTCCTTTGTCGGGAGACCCTGGACTACGGCCGCTCCCCCTTCGACCACCCCCTGGGGTCCCGATTTGACGAGGTGGACGCCGTGGTGATCTTCCACGATGTGTTCGTGCCGTGGGAGCGGGTGTTCATCTATCGGGATGTGGAGCGCGCCAACCAGGCCTATGCAGCCACCGGCGCCATCGTCGGGATGGCCCACCAGGTGACCGTGAAGAACATCGCCAAAACCGAGTTCTTCCTCGGCCTGGCCTCCCTCATCGTGGACGCCATCGGCATCGAGGGCTTCCAGCACGTTCAGGAAAAGGTGGCGGAGATCTGGATCTACCTGGAGACCATGAAGGCGCTCCTGCGAGCCGCGGAGGCGGACGCCCACGAGGACGCCTTCGGGGCCTTCCGACCCGCCTGGCCACCCCTGGACGCCGCCCGCAACCTCTACATGCGGTGGTACCCGCGGATCGTGGAGATCATCCAGCAACTCTGCGCCAGCGGCATCATCGCCACGGTCACCGAGGAGGACATGAAGAACCCGGAGTTGATGGAAGATATCCAGCGCTATTTCCAGGCCGCCCGGGCCGAGGCTTACGATCGCATCCCCTTATTCCGCTTGGCGTGGGATGCCGCCCTCTCGGCCTTCGCCGGCCGTCAGGTCCAATACGAACGATTCTATTTCGGCGACCCGGTGCGCATCGCCGGCGTCATCTTCCAGAAGCACGACCGCACCCCCTATATGGAGAAGGTGCGGGAGTTCCTGAAGCAAATGAAGGAAGAGGCTTTCGCCCAAGCGAAGGCATAGTGGGGGTTTCTGGGGGTGGGCCATCCCTCTCTTCGATGAGGGGTGAGGAACCCCTTGTCCCAACGGATGTCCGAACCTCAGCGGAATCGTGACGATCGCTTCACCCTCACTGAAGACTCAGACCCAGGAAAGGGGGGGCTATGGGAGGCTTTTCGATCACGCGCGCGGCCCACGCGGAGTTCCGGGTGACGGACCTGGAGCGGGCCCGGGCCTTCTATGTAGAGGCCCTGGGCTTCGTGGAGGTCGCCCGGGAGGGAGACCGGATTTACCTGGGGGGCATGGAGGAACGGGACCGTTACAGCCTGATCCTGCGGAAGGCGGAAAGCCCAGGTGTCACCCATCTGGCCTTCCGGGTGGCCGACCCGGCGGATCTGGACCGCCTGGCGGCGCTGTATGAGGCGGCCGGGTGCCCCATCCGCTGGCTGGCCCCCGACGAGGAGGAAGCCGGCCAAGGGCGCGCCCTGCGGGTCCAGGATCCCACCGGGCTCCCCATCGAGTTCTTCCACGAGATCGCCCAGCGGGAGCGGTTGCTCCAGCGCTTCGACCTCTACCGGGGCGCCCACATCATGCGGCTGGACCACTTCAACTGCCAGGTCCCCAACGTCCAAGAGGCCTACGATTGGTGGACGGGGAAGCTGGGCTTCTACTGCTCCGAATACACGGTGACCGACGAGGATCCGCCCCGCCTGTGGGCGGCCTGGCTCCATCGCAAACAGAACGTCCACGACATCGCGCTGATGAACGGGATCGGCCCTCGGCTGCACCACGTCGGCTTCTGGGTGGCCGATACCCAAAGCGTCCTGCGGGCGTGCGACATCCTGGCCGCGATGGGGATGGGAGAGGCCATCGAGCGGGGGCCGGGCCGCCACGGCCTCAGCAACGCCTTCTTCCTCTACCTTCGTGACCCCGACGGCAATCGCATTGAGCTATACACCAACGACTACATGATCCCGGACCCCGATTGGGAGCCCATCCGATGGTCCATCAACGATCCCCGTCGGGCGACCTTCTGGGGCCACATCCCTCCCCGCTCCTGGTTCGAGGAGGCATCCCGAGTGGAGCATATCCTCACCCGGGAGCTCATGCCCGTACGGGAGCCACTGCTGGTGGACCGTCCGGTCTTTGTGACCTGAGGCGGTGTCTAGCCCAGTGCTCCCTCCCCATTTGAGGATAGAACGGCACGCGGACAGACAGTCCCTAACCCAGAACCCCTTGACATTTTCAATCATCGTCGTTATAAAAATTAGCAAAGAGATCATAAACAAATGTTTGTTTGATTCGCAAGACAAGGAAAGGAGGCCGGCCGAATCGCCGATCGAGGAGCCCCTGCGGCTGGCCTCCGAAGCGCACAAGGTTTGGAGAGGGTCGGGCCGGCGCCTCAGTCGTGCAGCCTAGCCTTCCATCGAGTGGGAAGGCGATGGGTTTCAGCGATCAGCGCTCTGAAAAAACGTTCAATACGGATAGCCCTCCACTGACCCGAAAGCTGTGGACCTTACAGGACGGTTTGGCGCTGGCAGTGGAGGCCGGAGGGGATCCCCATAGGGAGCCCTTGTTGCTCCTCCACAACGCCTGCAGCACCTTCCGGGCCACCTGGGGGCGGGTGCTGGGGCCGTTGGCCTCCCGCTTCTACCTCATCGGGCCGGACCTCCGGGGGCACGGCGGCAGCACGAACCCGAGCGGCCGGCTGGATCTGCGGGAGATGGCCGACGATATGGCGGCCCTGCTGGATCGGATGGGGATCCCGTCGGCCCATGTGTTGGCCTTCAGCGGCGGGGCCTCCACAGCGCTCTATCTGGCGACCCGACACCCAGAGCGCGTCCGCTCGATGGTCCTCATCGGCAGCCATTACACCGTGCGGGGCATGCGCACGCGCGGGGACGCTTTCTGGGATCCCGAGCGGATCCGACGCGAGGAGCCGGCGTGGTGGGCGGCCATGGTGCGCTGGCACGGCTCGGCGGAGCGGGTGGAGGCGCTGCTGCGGGGATGGAAGGAGGAAGACCACCACCGCCCGGACTTCGAGCCTGAGGACCTGCGGGCGATCCGCGTCCCTACACTACTGCTCATTGGGGAGAACGACCGCATTACCCCCATCGAACAGACGATTGAGATGGCCCGCTGGATCCCGCACGCCCGGCTGGTGATCTTCCCCCAAACCGGCCATGACGTCGTGCGCGAACGACCGGAAGGCTTCCTGGAAGCCGTGACCGCGTTTTGGGATGAACATATCGGGGCGCCCACGGGGTGGGCCACACGATTAGAGTGACAGGAGCGTATTGCCCTCGCTGGACGCTCACAGAACGACGATAGAGCGCAGATGGGCTGTGGCTTCGTTTGATTTCGTTTCGAGGACATGCGGCGGAGGGATCGGATGCTCTCTCCCCGCAGCCCAAAAAGCTGGAGGCAAGATCCTTCAGGGTGAGGATGATCGGGGGATGGCGTTTAAGCGCCCGTTTTAGCCCTCCCCTGAACCATTGAGGATCGCAAAACCCAAATGGCATCCGGAAAGGAGGGGCTTATGGCCGTGCAAGTGAAACCGATGTACTGGAACGAGGAAATGGAGACGATGCCGCGGGATCAGCTGGAACGGCTCCAGCTGGAGCGGCTCCAGCGCATCGTGGACTACGTCTACCATCGGGTCCCTCACTATCGTCGGAAGATGGACGCGGCCGGGGTGAAGCCATCTGACATCCGGAGCCTCCAGGACATCGTGAAACTCCCCTTCACCTCCAAGGCTGACCTGCGGGAGACCTACCCCTTCGGCATGTTCGCCGTGCCGCTTAACGAAGTGATCCGGATCCACGCGTCCTCCGGGACCACGGGGAAGCCGACGGTGGTGGGCTACACCCGCAACGATCTGGAGGTCTGGGCGGAGGTCTGTGCCCGCTGCCTGGTGCTCTCCGGCGCCCGACCGGGGGAGGTGTTCCAGAACGCCTACGGTTACGGCCTTTTCACCGGCGGCCTGGGGATGCACTACGGCGCGGAGAAGCTGGGGATGGTGGTGGTCCCGGTCTCCGGAGGGAACACCAGCCGCCAGCTGATGATATTAAAGGACTTCGGCACCCACGTCATGGCGTGCACGCCCTCTTATGCCTTGGTGATCGCCGATAGCCTGCTGGCGAACGGCTACCGCCCGGGCGACCTCAACCTCCGCGTCTTCATCCTGGGGGCCGAGCCGTGGACCGAGGGGATGCGCCGGGAGATCGAGGAGAAGCTTGGGGTGCACGCGGTCAACATCTATGGCCTGAGCGAGGTCATCGGCCCCGGCGTCGCCAACGAGTGCATCGAGGCCAAGAACGGCTCCCACATCTTTGAGGACCATTTCCTGGTGGAGGTGATCAACCCGGCGACCGGCGAGCCGGTCCCACCCGGGACGGTGGGAGAGCTGGTCTTCACCACCCTGACCAAAGAGGCGATGCCGGTGATCCGCTACCGGACCGGCGACCTGGCCTCCATCGACCCGACTCCTTGTGTGTGCGGACGGACCTTCGTCCGGATGTCCCGCGTGCTGGGGCGGACCGACGATATGCTGATCATCCGCGGCGTCAACGTGTTCCCCTCCCAGGTGGAGGCCGCTCTGGTCGGCCTGCCGAACATCGCCCCGCACTATCAGTTGGTGGTCTTCCGGGAGGGCCGACTGGACCAGCTGGAGGTGAAGGTGGAGGTGACCGAGGCCTTCTTCCGCGAGGTGGGTGGAGGGCTGCTCGCCGGTGAGACCTTCGAAAGCATCGAGGCGGTCCAGCAGCTTCGGGAGAAAGTCAACGAAACCCTGGACGAAGCCCTGGGCCTCCGCGTGAAGGTCACCCTGGTCCCCCCCAACACGCTGCCGCGCAGCGAGGGCGGTAAGTTGCGCCGGGTGGTGGACGCGCGTCCAAAGGATTAGCCCTCGGCTGAGGAGCACCCACGGATGCAGGACGCCTTCATGAGCACACTGGGGCTGGAAGGGGAGATCCTGGGGCCAGGGCGAGCCCGGGTGTGGGGGACGGTACGCCCGGAACACCTCAACCTCCACGGAACCGCCCACGGAGGGTTTCTCTACACCCTGGCCGATGCGGCGTTCGCCCTGGCCTCGAACTCCCACGGGATCCGCGCAGTGGCGCTCTCCACGCATATGGAGTTTCTCCGCCCCGTCCAGGCTGGGGATCAGATGGAGGCGATCGCCGAGGAGATCTACCGGGGCACCCGCATGGCCCTCTATCGGGTGGAGGTGCGCCGCCAAGGGGAAGCGGTGGCCTGGTTCACCGGATGGGTGTATCGGTTTACATAGCCCCAGGGGGCGGGCGGCGGGGCCGCCCGCCCCCACGCAGATCCCGTCGGGAGATTACGTCCCCTCTTCCCAGGAGGACAGATAACGCTCCTGCTCCGGCGTGAGGCGGTCGATCTGGATCCCCATCGTCTCCAGCTTCAGGCGGGCGACGGCCTGGTCGATCTCCCGGGGAACCGGGTACACCTGGCGCTCCAGGGAGCGGCCGTTGCGGACCAGGTACTCCACGGAGAGGGCTTGATTGGCGAAGGACATATCCATCACCGCGCTCGGGTG
>DATMAC010000175.1:0-6113 GCA_035573655.1 Thermoflexus sp. | reverse complement strand
TTGGATTCCCCCTCCCCACGGCCCAAAGGGCCGTGGGGAGGGGGAATCCAGGGGGGCCCTTCCGCCTCCCCCCAGGCCCCGAACTGCGTACCTCCTACCCAGATCCCGTTTACGAAATTTTTATGGCTGACGAACACTTGTTTGTAAGAATTTTAGCGCGGTGGCCTATTCTGAGGATAGCCGCACAGCCTATCCTGTAGATGCGGGAGGTCAAAATGGGGCGCTGGATAAAGCGTAGTGGGATCCTGATCATCCTTGCCCTGCTGGCCGCATGTGCGGCGCCCACAACACCAACCCCGACGGCGCCGCCCGCTGCATCCTCTCAGCCTCAACCCAGCCCCACCCTCGCGGCCTCGCCCACGCCGGCGGTGAAGACCATCGTCTTGGGCTTCACTGCCTCTCAGACAGGCAAGTTGACCAAAGAGTCGAAGGAGCAAGTGCAGGGCCTGCAATTGTGGCTGGAAGCCCTGAAGCAGGCAGGCGGCATCCGGCTGCCGGATGGCACGGTGATCCAGGTGGAGCTCAAGTTCTACGACGATGAAAGCACCAAAGAGCGGGTCCAGCAACTTTACGTCAAGCTGATCAACGAAGACAAAGCGGACTTCCTCATCAGCCCCTACAGCAGCGGCCTGGCCGATGCGGCGGCGGTGATCGCGGAGCAATACGGCAAGATCATGATCACCACGGGCGCGGCCTCCGACAGCACTTACGAAAAGGGCTACCAGCACATCTTTCAGATCTACACCCCGGCCAGCCGCTATCTGACCGGCGCCATCGACTTCCTCAAGAAGAAGGACCCCAACGCCAAGCGCATCGCTATTGTTTACGAGAACGAGAAGTTCTCCACCGACGTGGTGAACGCGGCCAAGCCGTACGCGGAGGGCCAGGGCTTTGAGGTGGTGCTCTTCGAGGGTTACGAGACGGGCACCACGGATTTCGGACCCTTCATCAACAAGATCATGGCGGCCAATCCGGATGCCATCATCGGCGGCGGGCACTTCCAGGACGGATCGACGCTGGCCAAGCAGCTGTTCGAAAAGAAGGTTCCCGTGAAGATGATTGCGCTGCTGGTGGCCCCGGCGGTGCCGGAGTTCGCTCAGCTCGGCGAGGCGGCGGTGGGCGTGATCGGCCCCAGCCAGTGGGAGCCCGGCGCCAAATACTCCCCGGACTCCGCGAAGGCAGCGGGGTTGCCGTGGTACGGCCCCACGGTGGAGGAATTCGTGAACGCTTATAAGGCCAAATACGGCTATGAGCCCGGCTACCACGCCGCTGGAGGCTATGCCGCCGGCCTGGTCCTGCAGAAGGCGATCGAGGATGCCGGATCCATTGAGACTGAGAAGGTGAAAGCGGCCTTGGAGAACATGGACATCATGACCTTCTATGGCCGCATCAAGTTCGATACAGGGAAGGCGCACGGCAAGCAAATCGGCCATGAGATGGTCTATCTCCAGTGGCAGAAAGACGCCTCGGGGAACCTGATCCGCCCGATCATCTGGCCGGAGGCGGCCCAAGCGGCTGAACCGATCTATCCCTTGAGCCGCTGAGGAAAGATCCCCCTCCGGAGGGCTCGGGGCGGTCGCCGGAAGGAGCCGCCCCGAGCCCTCCCCTCCGGCCTGGTCCATCGTTGGGGCTAAAGGGGTTTTGAGGAGGCACCGGTTTCCCTACTTATAGACGGTTCGCTGGTTTACCTGATTCCGGATGGAGCCATCGGCCTCCTCACCCCGAGGGCCTGACAGCAATTCATGGGGCGAAGCATTTGAGGGCGTGCCATGCGTATGGATCCTCCCCATCCCGGTCGCTCAGGGAGGTGAAGCGGTGTCTTCTGCGGTGTTGCTGGCATCGTTGATCGACGGCCTTCTGCTCGGCTTCGTTTACGGCCTGGCGGCCATGGGGCTCACCCTGATCTGGGGGGTGATGCGGGTGATCAACTTGGCCCACGGGCCGGTCATCGCTTTGGGGATGTTTGGCACTTATCTTCTCTTCACCCAGCTGGGGATCAACCCTTATCTGGGGCTTATACCGGTCGCCGCGCTGGGGCTGCTCTTCGGCATCCTCATCTATGCGATCGCCGTCCATCGGGTGCTGACTGCCCTGCATCTCTCCACCCTGCTGGCCACGTTTTCCATCAACATGATGATCATCGGGATCGGCACAGCCGTTTTCACCACCACTCCTCGCAACATCGACATCTCCATGGGCCGCCTCATCCTTGGGCCGATCGTTCTGTTAGGGACCCGCCTGGTGGCCACGTTGGCAGCGGTGATGATGACCGCCGCGCTCTATCTCTTCCTGTATCGAACCACTCTCGGAAAGATGGTACGTGCCGTGGCCAGCAATCGGGCCGCTGCGGAGCTCATGGGGATCCCCTCCACGCGGATACTGGCTTTGAGTTTCGGCCTGGGAACGATGCTTGCGGCGGTCGCCGGCGGGCTGATCGCCACGTTCTTCCCGTTCACCATTCTTTCGGGCGGAGTCTACGAGCTGAAGAGTTTCGTGATTTGCGTGCTCGGCGGGCTGGGGAACCCCACGGGGGCGCTGATCGGGGGGCTGATCCTGGGGGTCCTGGAGGGCCTGATCCCAGCCTTCGTGCCGGTCAGCTGGGTGCCGGTGATCGAGTTCCTGTTGTTCGTGCTGCTGCTCTTGCTGCGCCCCCAGGGGCTGCTGGGGGAACGCTGAGAATTCCCTCTTGGGTGGAAAGCGATGGGGATGTGGCGCGCAGGCTCTTGGTGGCTCACGATGGGTGTGCTCCTCGGACTCGGTTTGTGGCCGGTCGCGACCGGCTCGGCCACGTTACGTGAGGACATGTTCCTGATCCTCATGCTGGTCACCCTCGCTTCCAGCCTGAACATCCTGTTGGGTTACACCGGATACGTCAATTTCGGTCACATCGTCTTCTTCGGGCTGGGGGGATATATCGGCTTCTATCTGATGCATCGCCACGGATGGTCCCTCTGGCCAGCGACCCTCGCGGCCGGGCTGAGCACGGCGGCCCTGGCCCTGGCGTTGGGGGCGATTATCCTGCGGCTGCGCGGAGCCTATTTTGCGCTGGCGACGATCGGGATCAACGAGGCGGTGCGCGCCTTCGTGGCCAACTTCGCCCCCTTCGGCGGCCCCACCGGGATGTCCCTCAACTTCGCTGTGTATAACGCCTACGGAGGAGCCGCCCAAGCCCTCTGGATCGCCTACGGGACCCTTTTGGCCCTCGCCCTGCTGACGGTCGGGGTCAGCTTCGCCGTGAAGCATTCGAAATTCGGGTTGGGATTGATGGCGATCCGGGAAGACGAAGACGCAGCGCTGGTCCTCGGCGTGCGCGGCCCCCAGGCCAAGACCTTGGCATATGCCCTCTCCGCGCTGTTCCCAGGCATGGTGGGGGTGCTCTTCTTCTTCAAGAACGGGAACATCGAACCGGGGGACGCCTTCCGGCTTCACCTGTCCATTGAGACCTTAGTAATGGTCATGCTGGGGGGTCAGGGGACGGTGTGGGGGCCGATCCTGGGGGCGGCGCTTTACGAGCGCCTGCGGGGCTATCTATTGACCAGCCCGTTGTTTAAGAGCCTACATCTCGCCTTCGCTGGCATGCTCTTGCTTCTGATCATCCTCTTCATCCCCGCCGGGGTGATCGGCTGGCTGCGGGCACGATTTCCTACCATCCGGAGGGTGATCGTATGAACCTCCTGGAGGTCCATAAGGTTTCCAAGCGCTTTGGGGGCTTACAAGCCTTAAACCGGGTCTCCCTCCACGTGGCGGAAAAAGAGATCGTGGGGTTGATCGGCCCGAACGGGGCGGGCAAGACCACCTTGTTCAATGTGATCAACGGCGTATATCGTCCGGAGGAGGGACGGGTGATCTTCCGGGGCCAGGACATCACCGGGCGGATGCCCTATGAGATCGCCCGCCTGGGGATCGCCCGAGCCCACCAAATCGTGCGCCCATTGAACGAGCTGACCGTGCTGGAGAACGTGATGGTGGGGGCATGCTTCGGCCGGGAGAACCGATCCCTTCGAGAGGCTCGGGAGATCGCCCTCACCGTTCTGGAGCAGGTGGGGCTGGCCAGCAAGCGGGATATGGTGGCCGGGCAATTGAACGTCGCGGAGAAAAAGCGACTGGAGATGGCCCGCGCCCTGGCCGCCCGCCCCTACCTGCTGCTCCTGGACGAGGTCCTGGCCGGCCTGAACCCGACGGAGGTCGCCGCGATGCTGGAGGTGATCCGGGCCATTCGGGAAAGCGGGATCACTGTCCTCATGATCGAGCACCTGATGCATGCGATCATGAACATCTCCGATCGCATCATTGTGCTGGATTACGGCGAGGTGATCGCGGAGGGTACACCTCAGGAGATCGCCCGCCACCCTAAGGTGATCGAAGCGTATCTGGGCGACCCCCGTCTCTCCTACAGCCTGCTGGAGGCGAACGGAGGTTGACGCATGGCCATCCTCGAAGTCCGCAATCTGTCCTCCGGTTACGGAGAGGTGCAGATCCTGTGGGATCTCTCGTTCCGACTGGAAGCGGGGCGATTGACGACGATGATCGGCGCCAACGGCTCGGGGAAGACGACCACGCTGCGCGCCGTGATGGGACTGATCCGTCCCTGGCAGGGAGCGATCTTCTTCGATGGGCGGGATATCACATTGCTCCCTCCGCATCGCAAAGCGGCGATGGGGTTGATCATGGTCCCTGAAGGGCGCCAGCTGTTTGCGGATATGACGGTCATGGAGAACCTGGAAATGGGGGCGGTGACCGGGCGGGCGCGCCCCCGGTTCCGCCAGAACCTGGAGCGGGTTTTTGAGCTTTTCCCCCGGCTGAAAGAGCGGCGAGCTCAGAAAGCCGGCACCCTCAGCGGGGGAGAGCAGCAGATGCTCGCCATCGCCCGGGCCTTGATGGCGGAGCCCACCATCCTCTTCCTGGACGAGCCCTCGCTGGGCCTCTCCCCGCTGCTAGTGCAGAACCTCTTCGAAGTGATCCGTCACCTAAAGGCGGAAGGGTTAACGATGTTGTTGGTGGAACAAAACGTGCATCTCGCCTTGGCCATCAGCGATTACGCCTATGTGCTCAGCGGCGGGCGGATCGAGCTGGAAGGAAACGCTCGCGAGATCGCCCGCGACGATCGAGTTCGAAAGGCCTACCTGGGGCTATGAGGCCGCCAGGAGAGGAAACAAAATGCGAGCCGGGCGCTAAAAGCGCCCGGCTCGCATTTTTAAACCCCGGAGGTCCGAATCGGCCTGCTTCCCCGCTGGATTCGCGCTGCCCGGCCGCAGCGATTTGACCAATGGGCCCGATCCGGATATCCTTAATACGGGTATAGGGTATCATAAGGCTCGAGCTCGCGAGAACCCATTCCGAGGCTTGGAGGGGGAGATGCCGCTCTACGAGTATCGATGCCGGGCCTGCGGGGCCGAGTTCGAGCAGCTGGTTCGGTGGAATACCCCAACGGAGGAGATCGAGTGTCCGCGCTGCGGCCGACGGGAGGCGGAGAAACGCCTTTCCCGCTTCGCCACCTGGGCCACCGGCGCGGGAGCTGGGGGGCGGCGGGACGCCGCGTGTGGGCCGGTCACTTGACGGATCCGCTGAAACCGGAGGCCGGTGGCCTCCACGACGGATCCCTTCGTTTGTGACGCCGAGGCAACAGGGGGTGGGGATGATTCGGATTTCGCCTGACGCGGAGCAACGATTGATCCGACGCCTGCGACGCCTACAGGGCCAGGCGCGAGGGGTGGAGCGGATGATCCAGGAAGGGCGGGAGTGTCGGGAGATCCTGGAGCAGCTGGCAGCCTTGCGGGCCGCCGCCCATCAGGCTTTTCTCTTCGCGGCGCGCGCTTACATCCGGGCCTGCGCGCAGGAGGACCCGGCGCGCTCCGCGGAAGCCGTTCAAACGCTCCTAACCGCGCTTCGACAGTTTCCTTAAATCGGGCGGTGGCCTATTCAACATCTTCCCCTTAGAGGGGGGTGGGGGAGATCGAAGCGATGGGTCACTACTGGTGGCAGACAGGGAGCTCGTCGCGTGGATCCGGCCGAAGGAGGAAGCTTGCTTCTCCCACCCCGGAAAGCGCCCTGACGTTCCAGCTGCGTACACCGGAAGAAGCGGAGGGCGCTGTGGAGACCTTCCGGGTCGGGGA
>DATMAC010000174.1:0-3192 GCA_035573655.1 Thermoflexus sp. | reverse complement strand
GGGATGGAAATGTTTTTGGGGGCCGAGTCGCGCGCCTTCGGCGCGCGACTCGGCCCCCAAAAACCCCCAGGAAGAAACCGCCGATATCTGGATGGACATTGCGTGAGAACGGCTGAATCATTACGAAAAATTTTTCGCCTTGAGGTAGTCATCGAATGACCCAAAAAGACAAAGATTTGTGGGATATTCAAGAAGACATCCTCTTGAAGCCAAAGGAGGCCGCTCGACTGCTTGGGGTCACCCAACGCTGTCTACGGGGTTGGGTGCGCTCGGGGAAGATCGCGGCGCTGCGGACGCCGGGTGGGCATTATCGATATCCATTGGAGTCCGTTCTCAAAGCGTGTCATGGTCAAGAGCTTGAAAGCGAGGGAAAACGAGGCGCCGCATTGTATGCGCGAGGCCTTCACTTCCGCGAGGTCCAGGAACAGCTCACCGTCTTACGTCGAAGAGCCGTTGAGATCGGCTATCCGGTGATATGTGAGGAATACGATCTGCAACGGGGGCATCAATTGGGGGAAGGGCTTCAGCGCCTTCTGGTGATGGCTCGAAGGCAGATGTTTCAGGTCGTGCTGATCACTTCTTACAGCCGGTTGGGGTGGCTGGGGGCGGTGGAGCCGCGCTTCTTTCATCTGGTGTTTGCGCTTCTCGGGGTCCAGCTCATTCCGCTTTCGCCCTTTGAGGGAGCAATCGGTCCGGCGGAGCTGCTTGATGACTTCCGGCGGCTCCATCAAGCCCTTTCAGGCTATTTAAATGCGGGCGGGAGACGGGCGAACCGGAGAATTCTGCAGACCCTGGAAAGGATGCTGGATGACTATCCATCGGAAGAGGAGGCGATTTAATCGATGGCCGTGAAATCCCCGGATATCGCGCCGAGGAGGGGGTGGCTGAAGAGGCTGCTGCCTATAGCCTTCGCGGTCTTGAAAAAGCCGCCATTTTGATTGGTATAAGGTATGTTAAACAAACCAAAATGCGGAGCTGCGTTCACCCTGGCCTTCCGGCGGGATGCCCTCTCCCACCCCACGGCCGATGAAGGCCCGCCCCCGCGATCCCGAACGGCCACCCAGGGGATACGGAGCCCCCAAAGCGGAAAGAATTTCAGCCACCGCCAACCCGAGGAACGATTCGCTCGCCATGCTGAAGAATCTGAAACATCAACTGGGAACTCAAAGCCCGTGGAGCGCCGGACGCCTATCGGCCGTCCAGGTTAAAATAGCCTCCGAAACAGACCAACCGCAGCCACCACATATCCTGGGCGCGCCCTCCCCTACCCTCTCCCGACGTCCCGATGGCGTCCTGAGGGGAGAGAAGCAGCACTCTTTCATCGCCAAAGGGTGGAGAAACCATGAGAACTCGTTTCACCATCCTATTATTCCTTTTTGGGATCCTCGCCGCGTTGCACAGCAGCCTGAACCCGTTATTTGAATCCTCCGATGAGTTCTGGCACATCGGGATGGCCGTCCACCTGGCCCGAGGGGGCGGCCTTCCAGTTCAACAGCCCGGTGTGCAAACGATGTGGCGCCAGGAGGGGAGCCAACCTCCACTGTATTATGGCTTGCTGGCCTGGCTCACGCGCCTTCTCGGAGGGGATCTCTCGGATTTCGAACGAATCTATCTTCCGAACCCCCACGCACACCCTGGAGATGCTGCCCTGATCTCCAACCGTAACCAAATCCTCCATGGCCCTTGGGAAGCCTTCCCGTGGCGGGGCAGTGTTTTAACCCTTCACCTCTGGCGGGGGGTCTCCATCTTGCTGGCCGCGGCCGGTGTCGCCTTCACCATTGGGTGGATCCGATGGTTGTTCCCACAACACCCTCGCTGGGCAGTGGGCGTCGGATTGCTGGTAGCCCTGAACCCTATGTTCCTATTCATTGCCGGGTCCGTGAACAACGACGTGGCGGTGAACAGCCTGGCCCCGATGGTTCTGTATTTCATCGCCCGGATCTGGAGGCTGGGGCTCCGCTGGAAGGATGTGATCATGTTGGGCGTGGGATTGGGCGCGGCGGCACTAGCCAAGCTCAGTGGGTTGCTCCTGTGGCCCGTAGCGGGGGCCGCGCTGTTGATCCGGACCCTCCGAGAGCGCCGTGCTCGATCGCAGTGGTGGGCTCTTCCCCTCCCCTTCACGATCGCTGCCCTCATCAGCGGCTGGTGGTTCTTCCGCAACTGGCAGCTCTATGGGGATCCCACCGGGCTTTCGATGATGTTGGCGATCGCCGGACGACGCTCGGCGACCATGGGGGATTTGATCCGAGAGTGGGAGGGATTCCGGCGTTCCTTCTGGGGGGTGTTCGGAGGGATGAACGTGGTCATGCCCTCCTGGATCTACACCGCGCTGGATCTCTGGGCCTCCCTGGCCGGACTGGGGTTCCTCGCTTTCCTCCTCTTCTCACCTGCGATGCGGCGCCCGGAGAATCGATGGCTCTGGGTTGGCCTGCTGGGATATATCGCCCTGGTGTTCGCCGGGGTGGTCCGGTGGACCTCCATGACCATGGCCTCCCAGGGGCGGCTGATGTTCACCGCTCTGGGTCCCATCGCGCTCAGCCTTTGGGTCGGGTGGGAGCATTGGACCCGCCGAATCCCCTTCCGCAGTCTTCGCTGGCTGGCGTGGGCCTTCCCGCCAGCCTTCCTGGGGACGTTGGCGTTGGCGGCCCCTGTGCTGTGGATTGCCCCGGCCTACCAGCCGCCCCCTGCCCCAACGCCGGAGGAGCTCGCCGCTCTCCCGGTGCGTCTGGATACGGCCTTCGGGGGGAAAATCCGATTGATCGGCCTGGACGCGAAACCGCACCGCCTGCAGCCGGGCCAGGCGATGGATGTGTGGCTTTACTTTGAAACGTTGGGGCCGACGGAGACGGACTGGAGCCTCTTCGTCCACCTCCTGGACGATCTCGACATCATCATCGCCCAGCACGACGGTTATCCGCTTCAAGGGTTAAGCAGCACGCGTCTGTTGCAACCCGGCCAACGCTGGAAGGAACACGTGCGCCTCCAGATCCCCCGCGCGGCCGTGGCGCCCTCCTCGCTGGCGCTGGCCATCGGCTTCTATGATCTCCGAACCGGGCAGCGGTTCCCCGCCGACCACGAAGGGAAGCTGATGGGCGATCACATCCGCCTCCCCATCGGCCGCCTGGAGCCGGGGCGTGGCGAGGTCCCCAACCCAATTGAGTATCGGTTCGGCGGGGCGATCGAACTGATCGG
>DATMAC010000173.1:0-11864 GCA_035573655.1 Thermoflexus sp. | reverse complement strand
CTCAGCACGGTCGCCAGGAAAAGGGCCAGTGCAAGGAGCGCCCCCGCCATGAACAGAACGTTGCCCAGGTAGAAAAGCGGATGCGCCTTGAGGGGGATGTACGCGGTGAACATCACGTCCGCCAGGCCGGCCAGGATCACCCCGTTCACGGTCAGCGCCCCCACCCCCATCAGGAGAAAGGCCCCCCACGCGACCCGGGGCCAGGCCATCCGGGCGTTCAACAATGCGGTCCCGGCGAAATATAGAGCGCCCACCTCAAAAAACACCATCCACGCGGTGATCATGTCGAAGCCGTGGAGCGTCAGGATGCGGTAGAACCAGATGGGAGGGAGGAGATGGACCGCCGGCCACCGCGTGAGCACCAACAGCAAACCGCCGAGGCCGCCGATCGCCAAGAAGAAGAACGCCGAGGTGAGGTTCGCACGGATCACCCGCTCAGCGGCCAAATCCACCTGCGCGCCGGTGATCGGGCAGATGCGGAACTGGAAACTCGCCTCATGTCGGGGGAAAGCCCAGACGCTCATGGTTGCCTCCGCTCTAAGAGTAGAGAGGCCGCGATCCCCTCACCATGCCCCGCCGCGCTATCGGCGACGATGAGCTTCCCCACCATCAAGTGATGGCCGACGAAACAATATTCGTTGCACACGATGAAGTATTCGCCGCTCCGGGTGGGGGTGAAAAGGACCACATGGTCATAACCGGGGATCGCCATCAGATTCATATTGCCGGGTTGCAGAGAGAAACCGTGTTGGTAATCCAGCGAGGAAAGATGCAGGCGATAGGTTCGGCCGGCTTGCAGGCGCAGGATCGGATACCACTGCCAGGCTCGGGCCAGCAAATAGATGTCGCCAGGCGGCGGTTCGACGACCGGGATCCCTTTTTCTTCACCTACCTGATATCGCCGGACGAAATCCTCCACCTGCTTGCGGAAAACTTGGGGGGAAACCCGATAGACGGTCGTCGGGACTTGCTGACGGCCCAGCATATGCCAGACCAGCATGGCGATCGTCAGCACCACGCACCACAGAAGGGCGATGCGCGCCCAACGGCGTTCCAAATGACCCAACGGCTTCCACCATTCCTGAGGCGGCGCGATCATTCCCCACCTCCTGAATCGGCTGGGACGGCTTTAGGCAGGAGGAACCCGCAGCAGATCCGCTACCCCCCAAAGGTGGTAAGCGATGAACGCGATCGCCAGCGAGAGGATCAGCAGAAGGACGATGTTGTCGAACAGGGCTTGGCCTTCCTTCATAGGGCAGCCTCCCTTTGAGGAAACAGCAAGGCCTTAACCGAACCGACGATGATCCCCTGAAGGATCTTTCCCAACATCCCCAGGGCTACCAAGACAGGCAGCAGCGCGCCGACGAAGGCCGCCCCCAACGTCCACCGCCCGCCCCAGGCCGGGGGCCAGAGGCCGGTCAACGGGATCAGGGAAAGCAGCAGGAGGCCGATCGCGAGGGACATCGCCGAAAGCCCTGGGACCGCCCGATCCCCCCAGGCCTGGCGGGCGCCGGCCATCAGCCCCAAAGTGGCGAACCCGACCAGCCACAAGTGGAGGTAAAAGATCCGCAACCCAGCCCCCAATGCCCAGGAGGCGATGGGGGGCACGCTCAACCCCAGTTCGGCCAACGCCCGCAGCCCCAGGAAAACCAGGGGAATCCGCCACTCCCGCGGCGCCCTCCAGAACAGGCAACGCACGACGATGAGGAAGGCCAGCGCCATCATCCCTCCGCTGACCCCCGCCAGGACGCGCAGCGCCGTGGGGACCTCCGTCGGCGGCACGGTCAACCAGAACGCCCCCGGGATCCCGAGGGCCAGCGCCCACCAGGCCCACCGGGGGATCCCCCGGAGGCCCTCCGGATCCCTCGCCCCCGCCACCCCGATCAAGGCGGGGCCGATCCAGCCGTCGGCGAACAGGTTCAGGAAGAGATGGACCGTGGCGTTGCTCCAGAACGGATCCTCGACCCGAAGGATCACCAGGGCCGCCCGTCCCCACGCTCCCAACGAGGAGAGCATCAGGAAGAAGACCCCCAGATCCCACCATCGGCGGGCGGGATGTGGGATCCGGCGGCTCAGGTAAAAGTAGGCGCCCCCATAGGCATACCACGCCAAGATGTTCAGGCCGGCGGCCATCGTGGCCAGCGGGAGCCGCTTCCCCGCCCACTCCACCGGCTGATACCCATAAAGCAGGAAGGGCCCATAAGCCCCAAGGGCCAGGAGCAGGGTGATCCGGATGACCCAGGCCATCCCCCGAGGGATCCGATCCCCCCACCAGTGACGGGCGATCATCGCCATCAGCACGGGGGTGACCCAACCGAAGTACATCAGATGGCTGTGGGCATGCCGGATGTTCCCCAGCGAGAGGCCCTCAGGAAGCCCCGCCACCATCCCATAACGGAACAGGGCTCCCGTGGCGGCCGCCAAGGTGAAACACCCTAAGGCGCCGATCCAAATCCCTCGCCCTCCCGCGTCCACAGTGGATCCGCTGAGCTTTCCTCCCATCGCCTTTTCCATAGGAGCTTGTTGGCCCGCGGAAGATCCTCACGAAGCAACCCGTCCGATGCGCACCCGCCAGACCTCCGGCCCTTGCTCCAGATAGGTCCACGAGAACTGGCCCGGGCGCTCGTATTGGAACTGATAATACAGCGGCTTGGGGTCGTGGTCGTTGACCAGGATGAACGCCTCCCCCGGCCGAAGCGCCTCGAAGGTCTGGAAGATCAAGGGATGCCGTTGAGGCGGCGGCACCGATCGGACGTCCAGCTCCTGAACGGTCTTAAACCCAGGCTCCGCTCCTCCCGGATGCATCGCCTCGAACACCCGCTGCTGCTCCTCCAGGGAAAGGTAACGCTCGAAGAGCGGGAGGTAAACGCGCTCCTCCTTTGCCATATGCACGCGGAGAAGCGCGTAGAGCTCGATGAGCAGCCGCCGAAGCTCCCGCTCAGCGCTCGCTCGGCCCTCCGGCTCCGCCCCTTGGATCCGCTGGATGAGCCCGTCGATCTGCCGGATGTACCCCTCGATGAACTCGTGGTCCACCCGCATCGTGGCGGTCGCCTGGCCGTGCTGCCGGATCAACGGCTCCACCGCCGGATACAGCGCCCGCTCCTCCCCTTGCGCGTGGGGCAGCAGGTCTTGCAAGAGGAAGGCCCGCAGGCTCTGGAGCTCCGCCGGGGAGAGGGTGGGCCCCTCCCGGTAAGCCTCCAGATACTCCAGCAACTGGCGATGATGCTCGCGGAACGCCTCCGCCACGCTCATGCTCGCCTCCTCAAAGAAGATCTCATGGGCTCCGCTTCTTGCTATACCCCGGAGAGCGCTCCTCCGCTTTGATCCGGAGCAAACTCTTTGCGCTCCAGACCTCCACACGCCCTCGTTTGCTCCAGGGCAAGGTTCCCAGCGCCGATGCGAGCCAATATATGAGCTGAAGATGATTAGGAGGGCGCTACGCGGGGAGCGTTTGAAGCCCAGGTAGATGAAATCAAGCGTTTTAAGGGGAACACGATGCGACCGGATGAATCGCTTCGAGCGATCGCGGCCGCCCTGCGGGCCGAGCATCGCCTGCTCCGCCGGATGATGGCCCGCATGGCCGACTGGCTGGCGGAGGGCGTGTCGCCGGAGGCTCTGAAAGAGCGAGGGCACATGCTGTTCGAGGCGCTGGAGGATCACGCCCGCTACGAGGAGGAAAAGCTGTTTTCACAGCTTGGGGAGCGCTCCCCCCATGCCCGTCACCTCGTGGAGATGATGGAGCTCGTCCATGAGGAGGTCCGTGAAACGATGCGGATGGCGCTCGAGCGGGCGGATCCGCGCGAAGACCTATGGACGCTTTTACAACTCTCGGAGGAACACTTCGAAGTGGAAGAGCAAGCGGTGTTCCCGCTGGCGGAGGAGGGATCCGAAGCCGCCATTCGAGAGAGACCGAACGGTTGAGGGGGGGTTCGGATGCCGGGGAGGCCGGAAACCCGCCCCGATCACGGAGAGCCCTTCAGCTTCTCCTCCAGGAACTCCCGGAGAGCCACCGCGTTGTTGTGGGCGGCCGCCCGGGCGCTGAACAGGAGCGTCACGTTGCCGGCGCGGGCGGCGTCGAGCAGCGGCCGCCACGCTTCCGGCCGGGCCTCCAGCTCCGCGAAATACCGCCGGCGGAACTCCGCCCATTTCTTCGGGTCGTGGCCGAACCACCGCCGCAGCGCATCGCTGGGGGCCACCTCCTTCAACCAACCGTCCATCACCAGGGCTTCCTTTTTGATCCCCCGCGGCCACAGCCGCTCCACCAGGAAACGCTTCCCATCATCCGGCTCCACCGGATCGTAAACCCGCTTGACCTTGATCACGGCTGTCCCTCCTCTCGTGGGGAGAGCTAAGCGGTCGTCGGAACGCCCAAGATCCCCTGCTCCTCCAAGTGTTTGAGCAACAGATGAAAATACACCAGCCCGGCATAGGGCTGCCAAGGCGCTACGGCGCGCTGCACCCCTTCGTAATCCAACGGCCGGCGGCGCCCCAGCCACCGCTGCAGATGGTTCCGCGCTCCCACGTCGTCCCCCGGGAAGATGTGCAGCCGCCCCATCCCCCGCAGCAGGGCGTACTCCGCGCTCCACCGCCCGATGCCGCGCAGCCCCTGGAGCCGGGTCATTGCCTCCGCGTCCGCCAGCCGCTCCCACGCCTCCAGCTCCACCGCTCCGGAACCGACCGCCCCCGCCAGAGCGAGGAGGGATCGGGCCTTCTGCCGGCTGAACCCCAACGCCTGCAACGCCGCCGGGTCCTGGCCAGCCAGATCCTCCGGCTGCGGGAACGCCGGCGGGGCTTGGGGTTCTCCCTCCACCCGCCGGCCGAAGGCCGCCGCCAGGCGGTTCAGCAGGCGGATCCCCAGGGTCAAGGTGACCTGCTGGCAGGCGATGGCGTTGACCAGGGTTTCGAACAGCGTGGGGAAGCGGGGCGGCTTCAACCCTTTGAAGCGGACGATCCATGGGCCCAACCGAGGATCCCCCTCCAACTTCCGATAGAAAGGGCCCAGATCCACCCGGAGCCCCAACAACCGCTCCAGCGCCCGCGCCACGGCTTCCTCCACGCCCGATGGGAGCTCCGACGCTGTTAAAACCACCCGAAGGCGCGGCGCCTCGGGAAGGTCCAATGCGGTCACCGCCATGGCGACCGGCCTCCCAGCGATCACCAGCGTGCGGCGGTAGACGCGGCCGTCCCAGCGGTCGATCTCGTTCTCCGGGCGCCGCCGCAGGGCCCAGACGGTGAGGTCCAGGCGGAACGGCGGGATCGGCTCGAGGGTCAGGACCTTGACGTCCATCCGCCCTTATCCTCCTCGCGGGCTTGGTCCGCGCGCCGCCGAAGTTCCTCTTGGCGCATCCCCAGCCGCTCCGCCGCGCAGGGCAAGCCGTAGACCTCCTCGCGGCCGGATCCATCCGCCAGGACGAAGCGGTAACGCCACCGCACCCGCGGCCGCCGGCCGGGCGGATCGCACGCCGCGCACCCGAAGACCTGCTTCGGCTCCAGCCGCGCCACGCGCAGCAAACACACAGCCATCGCCGCCTCCCCGCTTCGAAGTCAGGCGCCTCCGCGCTCGACCCCTCCCTTGCGCCTCTGATCGACGTTACGCCGCGGGTTCCCCGGAGGCATCGAGACCGTGCCCGCCCACTCTGAACGGCGCAACCCCCATCAATGATACAACCCCTCGCTCCGCTTCCCTGTGAGGATCTCGATCTGCACCTCGTACAGGAGGATCCGATCCAGCAGCGGGTAGCCGGGCTCGAACGTCCACGAGGGATCCCCGTATTGCTCCCGCCGGCGATCGAAGAACCCCGTCTTCATCGCCGCATCCCCCACCGCGCGCATAGTTCCGAAGACCACCCCGGCCGGTGGAAACGAGGGCGGAATGACACGCGTAAGGCAGTCCTGGGTGGAGGGGGAGCATTTCGGAGACCTCGATGCAACCGCGGGGGCTCTGAGGTTCGGACATCCGTGGGGACATCGGGCACGGAGGGGCGCCCTCCCCTTGAGGACCTTTGGGGCGGGCACCAGGCCCGCCCCTACAAAAAGACATTCACCATTTGTAGGGGCACCCACAAGGGGTGCCCCTGTTCTTTATCGCAATCCCCTAAAAGCGGGTCTCAGACTGCAAGAGCGGCGGGAGGAATTTCCCTTCGTTTGTGTATCCGGTTTTCCCATTCGGTCTTGGATGATGTTCTCTTCGATGTTCTGGCCCATAAGATACCATGATGCGAGCTTTGTGTCAAGGCTTTTTTCTTTGCTAAACGAGCGGCTGCGAATCCCCCCTACGTAAAGCGCTTTAGCCACGATTCGCAGCTCGGTGAGAGGGAGGCGGATGCGCTGGAGACACGGGGGAAGGGATCGAGGGGAACGCGCGGAGCGGTTCGGAATCCAACAGCCTTCCAGGTTTAGAGAGTGTTTGTGGGGAACGACCTGCCCTGTCCGTGGGGAGGGGCCCTACCCCCTGGATCCCCTCTCCCCACGGCCCTTCGGGCCGCGAGGAGGAAAAATCGCTTGGGGGCCGAGCCGCACGTCTTCGGCGCGCGGCTCGGCCCCCCAAGAAAACCCCGGATGGACGGGGCGCGAGGAGGGCGGAATCGCGCATCTTCCTCAGGCACTTTCGGAGGGGAAGCCCGAGTAAACGGCCTCGAGCTGTTCCGCGATGGCCTCCCAGCGATGATGGGCCTCCACATAGGCCCGGCCGGCCGCGCCCAGGGCCGCCCGCTCCGAGGGACTGTCGAGCAACCGCACCACCGCCTCCGCGAAGGCCTCCGGATCCTTAGCGATCACCAGATCCCGGCCCGGGATCGCTTGGAGGCCTCCCAACACGAGCGGGGTCGCCACCACCGGCGTCCCCATCGCCATCGCCTCCAGGACTTTGTTCTGGATCCCCACCGCATATCGCAAAGGGCATACCGCCAGGGTGGCCCGGGCCAGATAGGGCCGGAGATCCGGGACGGTCCCGATCACCTCCACCCGGGGATCCCGGGCCGCTTGACGGAGGAGCGCCGGGGGGTTCCGCCCGATGATCCGCAACCGAACGTCCGGCCGTCGCGCCCAGATCCGCGGCATGATCGCTCGGATGAGATCCAGCGCCGCCGCCACGTTGGCGTGATAGCTCATCTTCCCGGTAAAGATCAGGGTCGCCGGATCCCTTGGGACCGATTGGGGCTGGAAGAACTCCAGATCCACCCCGTTCGGGATCACCGCCAGCGAAGCCCGGCCGTCCGGGGCCAGGCCCCGCAGGGCCGCCGCGTCCTCTTGGGAAGTGACCACGATGCGAGGAAACCTCGATAACCAGCGGGCCTCAAACCGTCGGGTTCGCTCGAGCTCCAGCCACGCCAGCCATCGGGTCCTCACGGTCGGCGCCAGGCGACGGGCCTGCTCGAAGAGCCGGGTGATGCTATCCACCGCATCGAAGACCAGCCGCTCTGGGGGAATCTCACTGGCGAACCCCACACCGCGGAGATGTTCGACGTGTACGACATCCCAAGGCTCCTGAAGGCTCCGGCGCAAGGCCTCCCGCAATCCGGGGTGATCGGCATATCCAGCCTGCAGGGGCTCCCCGCGCGCCCAGGCCCGGACGACGTTCCAGAGCGTGCGCCCGCGGGATAAGGGGAATCGCTGGATCTCCACCCCCAGACGCGCCAGCGGCTCGAGGGCCGCGTCCTCATCCTCCGGCGGCTGGACGGCCAGCACGCGGATCCGATGGCCTCGACGCGCCAGGGCTCGGAGGAACCCATAGGGACGGATCCGGATATGGGAGGGCGGATACGGGAGCACCATCAGAATATTCATTGCATCTCTCCATTTCCACCGTACGCTCCCCTCGTTAGATCTGGAGAAGGGCTCGGTTAGAAATCCGATGCGAAACGATCTCGGCGGCCCAGGGGATCGATCCCCGAAAAGCACCAGGCGCCCGTCGATCCGATGGCGTTCCCCAATCGGCCTCGAAGGGCTCCCTTCCGAGATCCGCCTCGATGGACAACAGTCTACCGCCTTCTAACCCCCTGCTTACAGCCTCCCAACCCCCCGCCGTTACAGTGAGAGCCAGAATCGCTATGCCTGGGAGCCAATTTGCGATGCCACTCTCAGAACCTTCAACCCGGATCGTTCCGATGTCACCCAAAACCGCCATGAAGATCCCGATGGCCCGCCCGCTGTTCGATGACGAGACCCGGGAGGCCCTCCTGGAGGTCCTGGACTCCGGGCGATTGGCCCAGGGACCACGTGTGCTGGAATTTGAGGAGCGCTTCGCCGAGTGGGCCCAAGTCCCCTTCGCGATCGCTGTCTCGAACGGGACCGCCGCGCTGCTCCTGGCCCTGATGGCCATCGGGATCGGCCCCCAGGACGAGGTGATCACGACGCCCTTCACGTTCGTCGCGACCGCCAACGCGATTCTGTTCCTGGGCGCCCGGCCCGTCTTCGCGGATGTCCGGCCCTCCACCCTGAACCTGGACCCTGAGGCGGTGGAGCAGCGGATCACCCCTCGGACCCGGGCGATCCTCTTGGTTCACCTGTACGGCAACCCGTGCGAAATCGATGCGTTCGTTGAGCTGGCGGAGCGCTATGGCCTGGCCCTGATCGAGGACGCCGCCCAGGCGCATGGCGCGCTGTATCGCGGCCAGCCGGTGGGCTCCTTCGGAATCGGATGCTTCTCCTTCTACGCCACCAAGAACATGACCACCGGCGAAGGCGGCATGATCACCACCTGGAACCCTCAACTGGCCCGCCGCCTCCGCATGCTGCGGGATCACGGCCAGTCGGACAAGTATGTGCACGAGATCTTGGGCTTGAACTTCCGGATGACCGAGCTCCAAGCGGTCTTGGGGATCGGCCAGCTGAAGCATATCGATGCGTGGAACGCCCGCCGCCGCGCCATCGCTGAGTTCTACAACCGACATCTCCGCAAGGTGCGTCCCGTGGAGATCACCCCCAACAGCACGCCGGCTTGCCATCTTTACACGGTGCGCATCGACCCCCGCCTGCGGGATGCGGTTCGCGAACGCCTGCAGCAGGCGGGGATCGAGACCGGGATCCACTACCCGACCCCGGTCCATCGGCAGCCCCTCTACCAGCGGCTGGGCTACCACGAATCCTTTCCGGTGGCGGAAAAGGCCGCCCAAGAGGTCCTTTCCCTCCCCATTCACCCAACCCTTCGGGACGAAGAGCTTCATTACGTGGTGGAGCAGCTGAACACGGCCATCGAGGAACTTGAGGGGGGTTGAAGATGAAGAGCGTCCGGGTTGGTGTCGTCGGTGTCGGCTCAATGGGGGAACGTCACTGCCGCGTGCTCCAAGCCCTTCGGGGCGTGGAGCTGGTGGGGGTTTATGACCGATGCGCGGAACGAGCGATGGAGGTCGCGGCCCGTTATGAGACCACCCCGTTTCCGAGCCTGGAGGCCTTGGCCGCTGAGGTGGACGCCGCCACCATCGCCACCCCCACCCCTACCCACGCCGAGATCGCTTTAGAGTTGATCGAACGCGGCGTGGCGGTCCTGATCGAGAAACCGATGGCGACCTCCGTGGTGGAGGCGATGGCGATCTGGGAAGCCTCCCGACGCCGAGGCGTCCTAGTGCAGGTGGGCCATATCGAGCGCTTCAACCCGGTCTACACGGAGCTGAAGACCATCCTGGAGTCCATGCGCCCGATCAGCTTGATCTTCCGCCGCCTGAGCCCTTACGCCGTCAGCAACCAAGACGCCGATGTGATCCTGGATCTCATGGTCCATGACCTGGATTTGGCCATCGATCTGATCGGGGATTCTCCGGTACGCATTCGCCCCATCGGACGCCCGGTCTTCTCCGATGCGATCGACTACGCGATCCTGACGATGGAGTTCCCACGAGGGGAAGTGGCCACCCTCTTCGCTTCCCGGGTCACCGAACAGAAGATCCGCGCCATTGAGATCACGGCCGTCGAGGCCTACATCGAGGCGGACCTCTTGAACAAAGGGATCACGATCTATCGCTACACCATCCCGACCTTCACGAACGACCGCCAGCCGGTTAAATACCGCCAGGAGGGGTGGATGGAGCGGATTGGGATCCCCATGGCGGAGCCCTTGGCCATGGAGCTCCAGCATTTCGTGGATTGCGTGCGCAGCGGCAAAACCCCTCTTGTTTCCGCGCTCGATGGCCTGCGGGCGATCCAGCTGGCGGAACGCATCCGGTTGCTGCTCTACAACAGCCCAACTCCCGTCCTTCAGCCGGATCGGATCGCAGCTCCCGCCGGAGCGCGCCCATGAAGATCGTGTCCATCGTCGGAGCCCGCCCGGAATTCATCCAGGCCGCACCGGTGAGCTTTGCCCTCCGACGCACCCATCGCGAGGTGCTGGTCCACACCGGCCAGCATTACGACGATTCGATGTCCCGCGTCTTCTTCGAGGATCTGGATCTGCCCGCCCCCGATTACCACCTGGGCGTGGGCTCGGGCTCCCACGCCCGTCAGACGGGCGAGATGATGATCCGGCTGGAAGAGGTGCTGCGGAAGGAACGGCCGGATATGGTGATCGTGCGGGGGGATACCAATTCCACCCTGGCCGGGGCCCTGGCGGCGGCCAAACTGCATATCCCGCTGGTCCACATCGAGGCCGGCGAGCGCAGCTTCAACAAGTTCATGCCCGAGGAAATCAACCGGCTGGTCGCCGACCGGCTGGCGGACCTTCATTTCTGCATCACCCGCCTCGCGGTGAGGCATCTGGCCCGGGAAGGGATCACGGAAGGGGTCTTTTTCGTCGGGGATGTGATGCTGGATGCCGTGCGCATGTATCTGCCCCGAGCGATGGAGCGCGCCCCGGCCCTGCTGGAACGCCTGGAGGTCGAGCCGGGCCGCTATCTGCTGGCCACGGTCCATCGGGCGGGCAACACGGATGATCCGCGGCGGCTGGCCGGGATCCTGGACGGCTTCAACGCCATCCCCGAACCGATTGTGTTCCCCGTCCATCCGCGGACCCGCCAGGCGATCGCCCGCTACGGCCTGCAGATCGCGCCGCACATCCGTGCGATCGAACCGGTCGGCTACCTGGACATGCTGGCCCTGGAGGCCCACGCTCGGATGATCCTCACCGACTCCGGCGGGGTCCAGCGGGAGGCCTACTTCCTGGGCGTTCCATGTCTCACCCTGCGGGAAGAGACGGAGCTGATGGAGACGGTGGAGACCGGATGGAACCGTTTGGTGGGGACGGATCCTCGTCGGATCCTGGAGGGATGGCGTTTCTTCCGGCCCGTCGGGCCACGCCCTCCTTTATTCGGGGACGGCCACGCCGCGGAGCGCATCGCGGCGATCTTGGAGCAAGCGCCGCCGCGCTTCGGCCAACATTATCGAAAGCCGAGGAACTTCATCGCCTCAATCCAGGCAACGATAGAACCGATCGCCCTCCCGTGATCCAAGAGCGCTGGTCACGCTTCGGGCAGGTCCCATTCGGTGGGGAGCGCTTGTGAGGCGACGGAAGGACCCCCACCCCCCTTTATCCATTCTCCCCGTTTCTGGAGGGAGAAGAGGGACAAGGGGGATGAGGAGGCAAATTCCACCTCGGGTGATTGCCCAAACAAGTTTGTTAAGCCGCAATAGTGCCTGTCCCACGTGTCAGACAAAGAACGGGCTTCCAACCCGCCGAACGGCGTGTGAAAGGCCCTCCAGGCCATCAGATGCCAGAGGAAACCGAGAGCCTGTGACGGATGTTTGCAAGAAAAGAACGGGCACTAAAGCGCCCTACTACGAACAAAATCCCGTTCGTAGTAGGGCACTTTTGCACTTTAACAAATTATTCTGACCATAACCCGACGTAGCGCAGCAAGGCTTGGGAGCCGTTTTTGAACTGGTCCAGGAAAGCCACCACTTGTTGGCGCAACTCTTGTAATTGCGAAGCCAGGCGA
>DATMAC010000172.1:0-13958 GCA_035573655.1 Thermoflexus sp. | reverse complement strand
CTGGCGTCCCGGTCGTGGCCACCGACATCCCGGGCTATAACGAGGTGGTGGAGAACGGCGTCCAGGGCTTCCTGGTCCCACCCGAAGATCCGGAGGCGCTGGCGGATGCCCTGTTGCGGGTGCTGAAGGATCCTGCCCTTCAGGCATCCATGGGCGAGGCGGGCCGCCGGCGCGCTCGGCAATATGACTGGGATGAGATCGCCCGGCGCGTGGTGGCGTTTTATGAGGAAGTCCGGGAACGAGTGCGGCGCGGCGTGAGAGGCGTTTGATCCTCTTCCGAGGAAGAAAGCCATGGAGGCGATTTACGACCCGACGACGGATGAGCTGCGGCTGCAGCTGAAACCACGTGGGGAATCCCAACAGCCGCCTGGCGCGCCCCCGCTTTCGTTCCAACTGGAGCTTCGGGACGATCAGGTGATCCTGATCCTAAAGCCGCTCCAGGCGGGCTGGCTTCCCTTCCTGCGATCGGTCGCGATGGCCCCCGAGCGGCCCGGGGAGGAACCGTCATGGCGGAACGTGCAGTCCAGCATGATCAGCGCCGTCCGCTATCATGAAAACCATCAGATCCTGGAGGTCGCATTCAACAAAGGGATCTATCTCTACTTCGGCGTCCCCCGCGAGGTTTTTGAGGGGCTCTTGCGCGCCGAATCGAAGGGGCGCTACATGCGCCAGCAGATCATCGATCGCTATCCTTGGGTTAAGAAGAGCCGGCTGTGCCTTTCACCGGCACAGGCTCAGGAGTAGTGCTTCATTCGTCTTTTGTTTGGAGGATATGGGATGGTGAGGGCTGATGGCCCCACCCCCCTTTATCCCCCCTCCCCACGGCCTAGAGGGCCGTGGGGAGGGGGGATGAAAAATATTTTTGGGGGCGGAACCGCGTGCCGAAGGCGCGCGGTTCCGCCCCAAAAGCCCCTGCGCCGTTGGTTTTACGTGGGGGTTTGGAGGCAGAGTGATTCGCTTGAAGTCCAACGATCAACAGGAGCCTCGGGATGCTGAACGGCTGGATCGATCTGCGCAGTGACACGGTGACCCACCCCACGCCGGCGATGCGGGAGGCGATGGCCCGGGCCGAGGTGGGCGACGATGTGTTCGAGGAGGACCCCACGGTGCGGCGCCTGGAGGAGGTGGCCGCCCAACGGATGGGAAAGGAGGCGGCCCTGTTCGTGGCCAGCGGCACGATGGCCAACCTGGTCGCCCTCCTCACCCACTGCGGGCGAGGGGATGAGGTGATCGTGGGCGACCAGGCCCACACCTTCCTTTCGGAGGTCGGCGGGATGGCCGCCCTCGGCGGGATCCACCCCCGTCCGGTCCCCAACCAACCCGATGGGACGATGCGCTTAGAGGACATCGAGGCAGCCATCCGAACGGAAGACGTCCACCACCCTCGCACCCGGCTGATCGCCTTGGAGAACACCCATAACCGATGCATGGGGGCCGCGCTCCCGCCGGACTATATGGCCCGGGTCCGTGCCCTGGCGGATCGCTACCGTCTGAAGGTGCATGTGGATGGGGCGCGGATCTTCAACGCCGCCGTCGCCCTGGGGGTGCCGGCGGCGGAGCTCGCCCGGCACGCCGACACCGTGACCTTCTGCCTCAGCAAGGGGCTGTGCGCTCCGGTCGGTTCCCTGATCTGCGGCCCCGCCGATTTCATCCGGGAGGCCCGGCGGGTGCGCAAGATGGTGGGCGGTGGGATGCGGCAGGCCGGGGTGCTGGCCGCGGCTGGGCTCGTCGCCCTGGAGACGATGGTGGATCGATTGGCGGAAGACCACCGGCGGGCCCGGCGCCTGGCCGAAGGCCTCGCCGAGATCCCCGGGATCCGCATCGAGGCCCACCGGGTGCAGACCAACATCGTGATCTTCGAGCTCGACCCACGCCTCCCTCTGGGGGACGAAGCCTTCCTCGCGGCGCTGGCCGAGCGGCGCGTCCGGATCCTACGCTGGGGGCCCCGGCGCTTCCGAGCGGTGACCCATTACTGGGTGGACGACGCGGACATCGACCAGGCCCTCCAAGCGGTCGCGGAGGTAGTGGGGGGTGGATTGAGCCGCTGAGCGCATTTCGAGGTAGTCGCTTCTTTCCGGGGGCGAGCGCCCCATGTTAAAGGGGCCACGGGGTGAGAGGCATTATCGCACTCCGGAAAAACATGATCCTTACCGAACGGGGTAGCCACCCATTTTTGAACGGGAGACCATCGGATGACGACGGCGCTGATCTGGCCCGGGCCGCGATCGATCGAACCGGTGACGCCGGAGGCGCTCCAAGACGCCCTGGCGCAGGTCGATGGGTTCCTCTGGATGGATCTCTGTCCGCCGAAGGAGGGCGACCGGGAGCTGCTCCGGCAAGCCCTGGGCTTCCATCCGCTGGCGCTGGAGGATGCCTTCCGGGCCCGGGAGCGGCCCAAGCTGGATGTCTATCCCGATCACTACTTCCTGGTGTTCTACGCCGTGGATTACGATCCGGAGAATGGATTGCTCCGCGTTCCGATCCACCTCTTCATCGGCTCCCGCTACTTGGTCATCGTGCGTCCCGGGGCGATCCCAGCGGTCGAGGAGGTCGCCGCCCGCTGGGCTGGCCGAGAGCCCCCTGGCCCCGTTGCCCCAGGAAGCCTAACCTACACCCTCTTGGATGCCGTTATCGATCGCTACTTTCCGATCCTCGATCGGATCGCGGAGGAGGTGGAGGCGATCGAAGAGCGGCTGTTCGCGGGGTCCGATGGGCGCTTGATCGAGGGGATCTTTCAGATGCGCAAGGTCCTGTTGGAGCTGCGCCGGGTGGTGGCCCCGGAGCGCGAGGTGATCAATCTCTTGCTCCGGCGGGAACTGCCGATCTTCAAGCCAGAGGATATGGCCTACTTTCAGGACCTCTACGACCGGCTGGTGCGATTGACCGAAAGCATCGATCTCTACCGCGATATGCTCTCCGGCGCTCTGGAGAGCTATCTCTCCCTGCAATCCAACCGCCTGAACGAGATCGTGAAGGTCCTGACCATCGCCTCCATCATCCTCATGGCGGACGCCCTGGTGGCGGGGATCTACGGGATGAACTTCCGCTATATGCCGGAGCTGGAGTGGCCGTGGGGCTACCCGATGGCGCTCCTGCTGATGGCCGGGGTCAGCGTCGGGCTGGCCCTCTTCTTCCGTCGGCGGGGATGGCTGTGAGCGGCTTAACGAGCCCAGGCTTCCAGCAGAAAGCGATAAAAGGCCTCGACCTGGACATCCACCGCCACCTGAACCCGCCGCCCGCGGGGCTGTCGCACGATCCGTCCTTGGCTCGGGCCTTCCGTGTGGACAGCGACTTCAGCCTCCTGGAAAGTGAAAAGCTCGGGGCGGGCCAGCCAAGCCGTGGTGAGGACATCCCACATGCAGTACCTGGACCATGCGACGGTGGCGTAGCATTGGGCGGCCAAGTCCGAGAGCGGATATCGGCGCTGGCGAGCCAGACGCCGAAGGAAATCGGGGGTCACCGGGACCTTTTCTGTGACATCCAAGGGGAACATCCGTAAAGCGACGGCGGAGGCCAGAACCCGCTGCACCGCCACCGGATCCCAATAAGCGTTCCATTCCGCGGTCCCGTCGTGGCCCGGTTCCAGAAAGGGATCCACGTTCCCTGGTACGTCCAGCGCCCCGCCCATCCAGAGCACTTCCTCGATCCGCGCTTCCACACTCGGATCCAGATCCAGGGCCTGGGCCAGGTTCGTCAAGGGGCCGGTCACCAATAGGGTCACCGGCCGGGAGGCTTCCCGGAGGCGCCGGAGGATGAACGCCGGGCCTTCCTCCTGTGCCAGTGGGGGCCCTTCTCGGTCTTTCTCGTTCAGGATTGGCAGAAGATCCACCACAAAAGCATCCTTCCGGAAGATCGCGGGGAAAGGGTTCTGCCCCCGAACGCGGCTTCGGGCGAGGGGGATATCGGTGCGGTTCAGCAACGCGAGAAGCTTCCGCGCCGCGGAGAGCGCCGGCTCCAGATAGCAGTCCGCCGGCGTGACCAGCACCCCGATCACCTCGATGTGGGGCAATGTGAGAAGGAGCGCGAGGGCCATAAAGTCATCGACGCCCCCGTCCATGTCCATCAGCACTGCCCGGGGAACACCCGACGTGGGGATCGTGTGCTCACTCTCGCGCATACGGCCGTCCGATGGTGCGCGGGAACCGACGTCGTCCGATCACTAAGGTGACCACCAGGAGCGTGGTGATGTAAGGCAGCATATTGACGAAATAAAAGGGGATGCGCTCCTTCACGCCCGGGGTGACCGCCACCGCGTAAGCGATCCCTTCGGTGAGGCCGAAGAGAAACGCCGCGGCCAGGGCCAGCAACGGCTCCAGCCCGGCGAAGACGACGCAAGCCAGGGCGATGAACCCCCGACCGGCGGAGATCTCCTTGACCACCCCGCCAAACCAGGCCAGGGGCATGAAGGCCCCGCCCAGGCCGCAGAGCGCCCCGCCCAGAACGCTGGTGAACAATCGAAGCCGATCCACCCGCACCCCGGCGACATCCACCGCCTCCGGCCGCTCGCCGACCGCTCGAATGCGGAACCCTAGGACCGTATGGTGGAGCAGGATGTGCGCCAGGATCGCCAGGAGAACCGCCACGAGGGTGACCGGGCTGATCTGCCCGATGGGCGTGATCCAGCGGGGGATCATCAGCTCGCGGGGGAAGATGTGGATGCCCGGGAAGGCCCATAGGCTCATCAGGAGGTAAGGGGTGAACCCCAGGGCGAAGAGGTTGAGGCCCATCCCCGCGATGATCTGGTCGGACCGACCGTAAACGGCGAGCAGCCCCAGGACCAGACCGATGAGCGCACCGATCACCATGCCGCCCACCAACCCGGCGATCCCGCTGCCGAATTGCTCCGCCACCCAAACCCCTGCCACCGCGGTGATCAACAGGATACCCTCCAGGCCGATGTTCACCACGCCGGCCTTTTCGTTCACGCATTCCCCCACCGCCGCCAGCGCCAGGGGGGTCATCGCCAAGAGCCCGGCCTCCAGCAGGGAGACCGGCTTCAGCCCAACCTGCTCGAACCCGTAAGCGAGAAGCCCCAAGGCCAGTGCGATGAACCCGATCCAGCCCAGGCGTTGAAGAAGCCCCCTCATCGCGACAACCTCCTCCGCAGCATCGTCCAGAGCTCAGGGACCGCCAGGGTGATGACGATCAACCCGTTCACCGCTCGGACCAGCTCGGAGACCACGCCGGCGTGGTATTCCATAAAACGGCCGCCGTGCTGCAGCGCTCCGAACAGGATCGCGGCGAGGATCCCTCCGAGGGGATGGTTGCGGCCGACCAAGGCCACACCGATGCCGTCAAACCCCAAGGTGGCCACGTTCCCCAAGGTCGCATAGAGGGACCAAGCCGGCGGGCGGCCGATGATCTGGCTGGCCCCGGCCAGGCCGGCGGCCATCCCGCCGATCAGGAAGCTCCACAGCAGCGCCCAGCCGATCCGCACCCCTGCGTACCGGGCGGCCTCCGGGTTCTCACCCACCAGACGCAATTCGTAACCCAGACGGGTTCCCCACAGGATGAAATACACCGCGAGGCAGAAGAGAACCGCCACGAAGATCACAGCCGTCAGCGTCGAGCCCTCGGCCAGGATCGGGTAACGGGCGGTGGGCAACGCCGGACGGGTCCGCTCCGCTCGGCCGGGCTCGGCCAGGTAGCGGATCGCCAGATACATGGCCAGGTGGAAGGCGATCCAGTTGAACATGATCGTGGAGATCACCTCGTGGACACCGCGCCAGATCTTCAGCAGGGCGGGGACCAGGGACCACAGGGCGCCGCAGAGGATCGCCACCAACGTGGCCACAAGGAGGTGGAGGCCGGGGGGCAGGGAGAGGAAGCTGGCCGCCCACACCGCGCCGATCGCGCCGATATACATCTGGCCCTCCGCGCCGATGTTAAAGAGACCCGCCCGCACCCCCACGCCGAACGTCAGGGCGGTGAGCATCAGAGGGGTGGCGAAGGCGAGGGTCTCCAGCACATCGTGGAGGGTGCCGAAGGCGCCTTGGAAAAGGGCTTGATAAGCCCTCAGCGGGTGATACCCGAAGGGCAGCATGAGGAGCCCCCCGGCGATCAAGCCGACCCCGATCGCCACCAAGGATTCCAGCAACGGCCGTGCCCCCCTCATCCGACCCTCCCCTGGGGGACGATGCCCCCCATCATCATGCCGATGGTCTCCCGGGTGAACGCCTCCACCGGGCCCACGCCCAGGAACTTCCCCTCATACATCACCGCGATCCGGTCGCTCAGCTCCAACACCTCGTCCAGATCCGCGGAGATGAGGAGGACCGCCTTCCCCGCATCCCGCATCTGAACCAACAGCTCTCGGATATAGGCGGTGGAAGCCACATCCAGGCCCCGGGTCGGGTGAACAGCGAGGATCAGCTTGGGCTCCTTGGTAAGCTCCCGTCCCACCACGAGCTTCTGTTGGTTGCCGCCGCTTAACGAGCGGGCGAGGGCGCGGGGGCCCGGGGCGATCACCTGGAATTGCTGCAGCAACCTCCCTGCAAAACTCAGAATTTGACCCCAGTCCAGGCGCCCCCATCCCCGCAGGAAAGCCGGCTCCCACTGACGGCTCAGGATGCTGTTCTCGGCCACATCGAAGTTCAACGCTATCCCGAATCGGAGGCGATCCTCCGGGATGTGCGCGATCCCCCTTCGATAGGCTTCGATCGGCGTCAACGGGGTTAAGGGCTTCCCATCCAGGAGGATCTCGCCGCGTCGGATCGGGCGCAGACCACCCAAGGCCTGCGCCAGCTCGCTCTGGCCGTTCCCCTCCACCCCGGCGATCCCGAAGATCTCCCCCGCCCGCACCTCAAAGGAAACCCCTTTCACCGCCGGCAAGCCCAGATCCCCGATGACCTCCAGATCCCGCACGACCAGCACCGCCTCCCCCGGCGGGCGGGGCGAGCGACTCACCCGAGGGACCACCGCTCGACCCACCATCCACTCGGCCAGCTGTTCCGGCGTGGCCTCCGGGGTGGAGATCTCGCCAGTCACCCGGCCGTTCCGCAACACCACGATCCGATCGGAGATCTCCAGCACTTCCCGGAGCTTGTGCGTGATGAAGACGATGGAGCGGCCACCCGCTTTCAGATCGCGCAGGAACCGGAAGAGCTCCGCGACCTCCAGCGGTGTGAGGGCCGAGGTGGGCTCATCCAGGATGAGCACCTGCGTCCCGCGGTAGAGGACCTTGGCGATCTCCACCCGCTGCTGAACCCCGATGGGGAGCAACTCCACAGGGACATCCAAGGGGATCGAGAGCCCAAGCTCCTGCAGCAGACGCTGCACCTGATCTCGGGCCCGATCTTTCGAGAGCCAGAGCATCGAGCCTTCCTGGCCCAGGAGGATGTTCTCCAAGGCTGTGTAGGGGGGAACCAAGGTGAAGATTTGATGCACCATCCCGATGCCGGCCCGAAGGGCATCGGCGGGGTTCCGAAAACGGACGGGGCGCCCATCGATGCGGATTTCCCCCCGGGTGGGTGGGAGGAGCCCGGAGAGGATCTTCATCAATGTGGTCTTGCCCGCGCCGTTCTCCCCCAGAAGCCCCACGATCTCCCCAGGCTCCAGATGGAAATCCACCCCGCGCAGCGCCACCGTCCCATCCGGATAGACCTTATGGATGTCTCGCATCTCGATTCGGGGTCCCATAGGCCTGTGCCCGGAAGCAACGAAAGCGTTTCGAGATCGTCCGGTTCTGTTCCTCCCACGCCTGAAGGGCCGTGGGGAAGGGGTTAAGGTGGATGGGGCCGCTGCAGACAGTCCCACCCATCCCCACAGGAGGTGCCCCTACTGAATGGCATGAACGTCTGTAGGGGCAGGCCTTGTGCCTGCCCAGGCCTTGTGCCCGCCCTCAAGGGCACCCACAAAGGGTGTCCCCTGCGGCCATCCCTCACTGAAATCCTCCACGCGTTGAGAGGGACCGCCTGGCCCCAATGCCTTTGCAAAAAGGGGTGCAGGCGGATCCTCCACCTGCACCCCTCCCATGCGCTCGCCTCAAGCGCGGGGGGCTGGAGCCCTTAGCCGAGCTCATCCCGCCACTTCTTGATCTCCTCCTCCGTGGTGACCATCGGAACCTGGACCTCGCCGTTGCGGATCTTCCGCTCCAGCTCCGCCACGGCCTCCCAGATCCAGGCGGGCTGGGCCTCCCGCATCGCCTTGACCCGCTGGCGGATTTCGTCCGGCGGAGCGGGGAGGACTTTCTTCCCGGTCAACTTCTCGGCCGTCTCCCCCATCTTGATGAACTCGTCGAGATCGGCCAGGGTGCTCACCGAGATCCCCTCCATCAACTCGCCGTCCACCTTGGTGCCGATGCCCAGGACCAGAACGCCCTTGTTGCGCTTCACGAGGTCCCGGAACTTCCCATCCAGCACCAGCTTGGTCGTGTAGTAGACGCCCTTATCCACCCGCTTCATCATGCTGGCGATCACGAACCCGGGGTTGATCCAGTCCTGGTTGGCGTCCACGCCGATCCAGAACGGCGGGCCGCTTTTAAGGCCCTGCGCCCGGGCGATCTCCTCCACCGCCTGGTTGATGCCCAGCCCCAAGGGGCCGGCGATGTTGTAGACGGCCACGGCGTCCCGCGCGTACATGGCCTTGGCCGCCTCATAGCCTTTGGTGATGTCGCTGAAGGTGCCGGTGTAGGTCCAGAGGACGAAGTCCTTGGTGTAGGGGAAGGCCTTGTCCGGCTTGTTCTTCGCCAGCCACTCGGTGGCCCAGCGAGCGCCCCACTTGTAGCCGATCTCGAACTTCCAGAGGACGGGGATCTCGATGCCGAAGACGCCGCCGATGTGCGGCTTCTTGTACTCGGCGGCCAAGAAGGTGGCCAGGGCGCCCACCAAGGCGCTCCCCTTATGCTCCTCGTAGACCACGTCCATCAAGTTGGGGAGCGGGTACTCGTTGGGGTACTTCTGCTGGACGATGGATTGAGCGTAGGTATCGATGCCGACGAAGTTCTTATCCGGGAACTTGCGGGCGACCTCCGCGAGGGCATCGCTCAGGAGGAAGCCAACCCCCACGATCAGCTGCACATCCGGATCCCGGGCGGCGGTCGTGAGGTTGGGGACGTAGTCCGCTTCCACCTTGCTGATGACCTCCACGACCTCCACACCGAAATCCCGCTTCGCGTCATCACCGCCCTTGAAGGCCATGTCGTTGAAGCTGAGATCGCCACGCCCGCCGATGTCCGAAACGATGGCGATCTTCACGACCTTCCGAGGCGTGGGGGTCGGCGCCGCCGGAGCACATGCCCCGAGAACCAATCCGAGCAGCCCAAGAGCTGTCAAAAGACTACGCCCACGGGCCATGGCGGCACTCCTTTCTCTGTGAAGGGGAAAACCGGGGAACGGAACTCATTTCTTACATTACTTATTATCTCCGGTCCTTCATACGCTGTCAAACGCTTTGATTAAAACGCTCTTTTTAACAGTCTGGTTAACAATTCTAAACATCGCAGGGGCGCTCCAAAGAGTGGTGGAAAGCGGAGAAAAAACTTCGAGGGTTGGGGATCTCGTTTGCAGTCCGTCGCTTGAGTGCTTGTTCTGGAAGATCCTAAGGCCCAGCGAGCATGACGTGGACAAAGTCGACGAGTGTGAATAGATTAGGATTGACTGGCCGCGCGGGACTGGATGGACCCAGCCCTGTCCAGGCAGAACCCATCCGGAGGATCCAAAAGGCCCTATGCGCATCCTGGTCGCTGGCGGAGCGGGTTACATTGGAAGCATTGTAACGGAGTTCCTGCTGGAGGCAGGCTATGAAGTCGTCGTTTACGACAACCTGTCTCATGGGTTCCGCGCTGCGGTTCCCGAAGGGGCGCTCTTCGTGCAGGGGGATATCGGAGACGGGGAACACGTCGTCGAGACCCTGCGCCGATGGCCCTGCCAGGCGGCGATGCACTTCGCCGCCTTTATCGAAGCCGGGGAATCGATGCAAGATCCCTTTAAATACTTTCAGAATAACGTCGCGCGCACCATCACTTTCCTGGAAGCTCTGCTCGCCGCGGGCGTGGATCGGGTGGTGTTCTCCTCCACCGCGGCGGTCTATGCGCCTGCCCCTGAGCCGTTGACGGAATCCTCGCCCATCGGGCCGGTGAACGTCTACGGGGAGACCAAGGCGGCTGTTGAGCGCATCCTAGCGTGGCTGCACCGCACCCGCGGCCTCCGGTATGCCGCCCTGCGCTACTTCAACGCCGGCGGGGCGACGGCCACCCGGGGGGAGGATCACCGGCCGGAGAGCCATCTCATCCCGAACGTCCTGGCGGTGGCGTTGGGACGCCGGCCCTGGGTGGAGATCTACGGGACCGATTATCCAACCCGCGATGGGACGTGCGTGCGGGATTACATCCACGTGGCGGATCTGGCCCGGGCGCACCTCCTGGCGCTGGAGGCGCTGTCGGAACGGCCGGCGATGGTCTACAACGTGGGGACGGGGATCGGCTATACGGTGCGGGAAGTGCTGGAGGTGTGCCGCGAGGTGACCGGACACCCCATCCCAGCCGTCGAGGCCCCGCGGCGGCCGGGGGATGCCGTGATGCTGGTGGCTTCCGCGGAGGCCATCCGACGGGATCTGGGCTGGACCCCTCGGCACACGCTACGGGACATCGTGCTCAGCGCCTGGCGGTGGATGCAGGCTCATCCGGAGGGATATCCGGGCTAAACCTCATCCGCTGCGCTGTGCGTCCCTTCTCACGGATCACCGCCGGGCGCATCATCATCCCATTTGCTGAGCTTCCAGAAGAGGAAGTATTATTAGGAAGCAGCAGCGCCTGTGACGATCTTCACGAAGCGTAAGGTGATTCGGGAAGCCTATGACTACGGAGGCTGCTCATGCCTTTTCGACTGGGACCCACAGAGTTGATCATCATCCTTTTGATCGCCCTGTTGCTGTTTGGGCCTGGCCGTTTGAGCAACCTGGCTCGGGAGCTGGGGCAGAGCATTCGGGAATTCCGGCGAGGGCTCACTTCGGAGGAGGAGCAAGGGGCGAAATCGGAGAAGCGGCCGGACAAGCCATCTTAAGCCCTTGGAGCTCAGGATGCGCACACTGGATGAGTGGCTGGAGGAAGCTGCGGCGTTCCATGGGCACCTATGCCCGGGCCAGATCCTGGGGGTCCGGATGGCGCTTCTGGGATGTCAGCTCCTGGGCTTGAACCCGGAGGACCCCGGGGATCGACGTCGGTTGATCGTCTATGTGGAGATCGATCGGTGCCTGACGGATGCCATCGCCACGGTGACCGGATGCCGGCTGGGACGGCGCACCCTCAAGCACGTCGACTACGGGAAAGCGGCGGCGACCTTTGTGGACACACGGACCGGTCAGGCGATCCGGATCGTGGCTCGGGATGATGCGCGGGAGACGGCGCTCCATCTTGCGCCCCCCGGTCTCAGCAAAGCCGCCGCCCAGCGGCACGCGTATCGGATCATGCCGGATGAGGATCTGTTCCGGATCCAGCGGGTTCAGGTGACGATCCCCCCGGAAGATCTGCCGGGCCATCCGTTGCGGCGGGTCTTCTGCGCGCGCTGCGGCGAAGGCATCAACGATGGTCGGGAGGTGATCCGGGATGGGGAGGTGTTGTGCCGCGCGTGCGCAGGGGAGCCTTATTACACGCCTCTGGAAGCGCCCGATCCTAAGGGCGAAGCCACGGCCCGAACCACACCGTTGAGGCCGTGATGGCCCCTACGCTGAGCGCCCACAGCGGGAGCCCCGCTTTGAGGAAATCCTTCGGCCGATAGCCGCCGGCGCCCATCACCAGGGCGTTGGCGGGATGGGCCATGGGGGTCAGGAAGGCCGCCGAGGTGGCCAGGGCCACGGCCAACCCCATCCAGTGTGGAGGGATCCCCAGGATAGGGGCCGCCCGCAGCGCGATGGGCCCCCAAACCACCGCGGTGACGGAGGCGGAGAGCACCTGGGTTAAAGCCGCCGCCACCCCCGTGAACACCAGCACGCCGATCCAAGGCGAGGCCCCACCGATCCCTCGAAGCAATATCTCCCCCAGCCATTCCGCCGCCCCGGTGCGTGAGACGGCGATGGAGAGCGGGAGCAACCCCGCGACCATGAACACCGTCGGCCATTCGATCGCCCGGTAAGCTTCTTCCATAGTTAGGCAACCGACCAGGATCATCAGCACCGCCCCGGCCATGGTCACCTCGGCGATCGATCGAGTGGTCAGGGCGGAGGTCAGGATCACCCCCAGCATGATCCCGATCGCTGGGATCCGACGGGAGGTCCGTATGGGCTCCCCGTTGGTCTGGAGGACGATGAACTCCGGGTCGCCCTGGAGGATCCGGATGCGCTCCCAGGGGCCATACGCGAGGAGGGCATCCCCGAAGCGCAGGCGCTCATCCGCAAGGCCTGCTCGGATGGGACGTCCCTCCCGCCAGATGGCCAGGATCTGGAGGCCGTAGCGTTCTCGGAAACGCAGGTCCCGCAACGTTTTGCCGATCAAAGTGGTGTGAGGGGAGAGCAGGATCTCGATGAGCCCCATCTCCCCGGCCTCTAAGACCTCGGGGGCCACCGGGCGGGGGAGCTTCCGGAGCTTCAAAGCCCGGGCGGCTTCCTCCAGGCTCTTTTCCTCAGAGAGCCCCGCGGCGATCAGGAGCACATCCCCGGGCTGCAGGGCCTCCGAGCTGCTGGGGGAGAGGAGCAATCGTCCCTTCCGCCGGATCCCCACGACCATCAGATGGTATTGAGAGGCCAGCCCGCTCTCCCCCAAAGAAACGCCCGACAACGGCGAGGCCGGTTCCACCAGGAGTTCCACCAGTCCATCTTTCAAGCCATACAGCTCCGCCAGCTCCCGGTTGAGCCGATGGAGGCGCATCAATTGCCCGGCGGGGGAACGTTCCGGGAGGGTTCGCCAGGTGACCAGGATCACCCACAGCAGGCCGAGGATCGCTGGGAGCAGGCCCACGACGAAGAAATCCAGCATCGTTAAAGAGCGCCCATAGCTCTCCCGGAGGAGCCCGCTGAGGAGGAGGTTGGCGGTGGTAAAGAGGGTCGGCATCCCTCCGAGCAACGCGCCATAGGCGATGGGGATCAGGACCCGAGAGGGGGCCAAGCCGATCCGCCGGGCTGCCTGGACCGCCAAGGGCATCACGACCGCGGCGGCGGTCACCGAGTTCATTGTGAGCGAGAGCAGAGCGGTCAGCAACGTCATCCCCGCCACAAGACGCCAAGGGGAATCCTTGGCCCATCCGCTGAGCCGCTCGCCCAGGATCTGGGAGACCCCCGTCCGGTTCAGGCCAGCGGTGAGGATGAACAAGGCGATGAGGGCGATGACCGCGGAACGGCTGAACCCACTGAAGGCTTCTTGAGGGGAGAGCAATCCGCTAAAGGAAAGCCCTAAGGCCATGATCAGCGCCGCCAGGTCCGGCCGCAATGCCCCGCTGATCAAGAGGCTGGTCACAAGTATTAAAATGAGCAGCAACCAGATGGTGGGAAGAGAGAGCACTTCCCCTCCAGGTGAAGACAGAGAAATGTCCTCGCTATAGAATACCGCATCAGGCCGCTGACCAAGTCCCGCGGCCCCATCTTAATTATCTTCCAAGCCGCGTGGGATAGGCCTGAAGTCATAGGGTTAACAACGGCTGCCCATTTGGTCCTCTTTTGTTTCTCCAAGCCGCTGGCCTGGATCGTGGGAAGCGGGTAAAAGCCGCCTGGCGGCGGATAAGAACCAAGTTGGTCTTACCGGGAGTTCCAGGGGAAGTTGGGGAGCACGCGATCCGAAGGATCACGTGGAGACCATGTTGCCCTGTGGCGATCCCCGATTTCGCTGCTTCACCCCAAAGTCGATATGAGCCAAGGCGTTTAGACGCTGCCATGCTCGTCCCCTTTCATCCGGGTAGCCATCAGCCATTACCTGAAGTTCGGACACGAGTTGGGACATCCAGCGGGTGAGACCTCGCTCCGCCTCCAGGGGCTGCAGTGCTATCCAAGTCGATGTTTGATTGGGGGGTCTGGGGCTGGGCTGGGGGCCGAAG
>DATMAC010000171.1:0-5964 GCA_035573655.1 Thermoflexus sp. | reverse complement strand
ACGGCCCTTTGGGCCGTGGGGAGGGGGGATGAAAGGGGGTGGGGCCCTTCCGCCTTCTCGCGAGAGCGCCGAACCGAATGGGACCAGGCGGAATAATTTCTTAGGAAGAACGTGACGGATGCTTTGTCCCACTTCCGCATCTATCGGGTTATAATTCCTCAGGATGGACTTGTCGTTGATCCCTCCATTCAGTAGTGGTGATTTTCTCTTCGTGGGGTGCAGGCCGCCGAAAGCGGTTCGCATCCTATGTAAGGAATCAACTCCCCTTCCTCCATATGGGGTTGTTTCATCAACCGGCATCAAACATTGCGGAGGATCAGACGATGTCGGATGCTGCGGAGACCTACATTGACCTGGGCTGGGAGTTCCACGCGAAGAAGCAATACGATCAGGCCATCGAGCAGTTCCGCAAGGCCATCGAGATGGATGGGAACGCCGTGGATGCCTACTACGGCCTGGGCCTCTCCTGCAAGGCGAAAGGCGAGAAGGAGATGGCCATCCAGGCTTTTGAGAAGGTGCTCGCCATGGCTCCGAAGCTGGAGGATCGAGCCAAAGCGCAGATCCTCTCCCGGCTCGCCCAGGCCCAGATTGAGATGCTGCGAGGCGCCGATGGAGAAGCGTGAGCGGCTCCGCGCAGCCATCCGCGGGGAGGGGGTGGATCGCCCCCCAGTGGCCCTCTGGCGTCACTTCCCCGTTGCGGATCAGGATCCCGCCGCTTTCGCCGAGGCGGTGATCGAGTTCCAGCGCCGCTTCGACTTCGATTTCGTGAAGATCACCCCGGCCTCCAGCTACTGCGTCCGGGATTGGGGCGTGGAGGATCGCTGGGAAGGCGATACAGAGGGAACCCGACGCTACGTCCGATACCCCGTACAGGACCCCAAGGATTGGGCCGCCCTTCCCCTCCTCGATCCGACCCGCGGGGCCTTACGGGACCACCTGGAGGCGGTCGCGCGGATCCGAGAGGCGCTTCCGGATGTCCCGGTGGTGGTGACCGTGTTCAGCCCCTTGGCCCAGGCGAAGAACCTCTGCGGGGCCGATCGATTGGTGCTGCACCTGCGTCGCTATCCGGAAGCCTTGGAGGCCGGCCTGCGGGTGATCGCCGAGAGCACCCGTCGCTTCGTCCGCGCCGCCCTGGGGCTCGGGGTGGACGGGATCTTTTATGCGGTTCAGCACGCCTCTTACCAGCTGCTTTCCCCCGATGAATATCGGGCCTTTGGGCGCCCCTACGATCGGTTGATCTTGGAAGACGTCGCCGACGCCTGGCTGAACATCCTCCACCTGCACGGCGAGGCGGTGATGTTCGATCTTTTCACGGATTATCCGGTGGCCGTTTGGAACTGGCACGACCGGGAGACGCCGCCCTCGCTTCGAGAGGGGAAAGAACAAGTTCCCGGGGCCGTGTTAGGAGGGCTTTCCCGGATTCGGACCCTGGTGCTGGGCACGCCGGCCGACGTCGAGGCGGAGGCCCAGGAAGCGATAGCGCAGACCGGTGGGGAGCGCTTCATCCTGGGCACCGGATGCGTGGTCCCGATCCACGCGCCGGAGGTGAACCTGTACGCCGCCCGACGGGCTGTTGAGCGGATCCGTTAAGCATAAGCAGTAGTGGTAGAATTAACGAAGTAAGGGTCCAATGAGGGATGGGCGGCGTAAGCGATCCGTCCCTCATCTTCGGGAGTGCGAAAGGATTGATCGTTATGGCCGATGATTTTGATGCCCCCCTCTCCGACTTTAACGCGTATATGCCATGAGACTACTCCTCGATACACACGCTTTCCTGTGGTTTATCGGTGGGGATGATCGCCTCAGCCCAAGTGCCCGCGTATTGATTGAGGACACGAGCAACGATGTCGCGAAGATGGAAGAGCCCCGTGAGAGGTGGGCCGTGCCGAGCCTAGGATACAGCATTCGGCTTATCGGGCAAGGTTCGGGGCATAGCATTACAACCATTGGCCCCAATTGTGCTATGCGTCACTGTTCGTGCGTCCCATTTTTGATATAATAAAGATAAATTATGTGGCAACCCATCGCCAGGGTCGGCATCGGAGGTCGTCCACCCATGCGAGCCACCATCTATTGGGGGATCGGAGGGCTAGTCGGGCTCCTGATCGCGGCGGGGCTGGGCTGGCTGCTGCTGAACCCTCAGGGTCTGAGCGCCTATCTCACCGACCGGCCGGAGGCATGCAACAACTGCCACGTGATGAACCCGGCCTACGAAGGCTGGTTCCACGCCCTCCACCGTCGGGCCGCCGTCTGCAACGACTGCCACACCCCGCATGATTTCCCCGCCAAGTGGAGCGTTAAATTCCTCAAAGGGATCCAACACGTTTACTTCTACACCACCTACCAAATCCCCCCCCAGATCCGCGCCGATGCGGTGACCCGCCGAATCGTCCAAGCGAACTGCGTTCGGTGCCATTTCAACACGGTCTCCACCCAAACCGGGTTGCTGGAGGGGGAGCGTTTCTGCTTTGATTGCCATCGCACGGTGGCCCACGGCGAACGACGTTCCATCGCCTTCAGCCCCTTGATCGAGAGGAGGTAGCCTATGTTCCAGCGGATGCCCCCGCTCTGGTTACGGGTGGTCGGTTTTGTGCTCCTGGTGGCCGTTCTCGGCCTCGCGCTGGCCTTTCTGATCATCCAGATCCGGGGACCCCGTTTGGAGGTGGTCCGTCCGGTCACGATCCCGGAAGGGGAGACCAATCCGGCGGTTTGGGGTCTGGCTTTCCCCCGGGAATACCAAACTTGGCTTCGCACGAAGGAGGGGCGCAAAACCCTCTTCGCCGGCTCGATCCCGTACGACAAGCTGGAGGAGGACCCGCGGTTGAGGATCCTTTGGGAGGGCTACCCCTTTGCGGTCGAATATGGGGAAGATCGAGGACATGCCTACTCAGTGGAAGATGTCTTGAAGACCAAGCGCATCCAGGTCCTGGCGCAAAAGCGGGGCGGATCCGCTCCGGGCACCTGCTGGACTTGCAAGTCGGCGGATGTCCCGCGCCTGATGGCGGAGATGGGCCCGGCGAATTTCTACGCCACCCCCTTCGAACAGCTTCGAGAGCGGATCCAGCATCCGGTCTCCTGTGCCAACTGCCACGATCCGAAAACCATGGCTCCCACGATCAAACATGTAGCGCTCCAAGAGGCACTCCAGAAGATGGGGAAGGATATCCACAACCTCTCCCGCCAGGAGCTGCGCATCCTCACCTGCGCCCAGTGCCACGTAGAGTACTATTTCGCGAAAGAGCCTAAGGATTATCTGGTGTTTCCATGGGAGAAGGGAACGCGCTTTGAGGACATCGAGGCATATTACAACGAACGAAACTTCGCGGACTGGGTCCATCCTTCGACCGGTGTGCCGGTTGTGAAATTCCAGCACCCCGAGTTTGAGCTCTACACTGCGAACTCCACCCATTACCTGGCCGGGGTGGCCTGCGCGGATTGCCACATGCCCTTCGTGATCGAAGGCGGGATCAAATACACTTCGCATCAAGCAGCCAGCCCGTGGTACCGGATGGAACAGGCGTGCGGGACGTGCCATCTGGACATCCCCTTCATCCGGAAGCGGGTGGAGATCATCCAGACCATCACCAAGGGGCTTCAGGACGCCGCGGAGGTCGCGCTGGTGGAAGCCATCGAGGCCCTGAAGGCCATCAAGGATAACCCCAACGCCGATCCCAAGCTGGCCGAGGAGGCCCGCACCTTGTTCCGCAAAGCCCATATGCGCTGGGATTTCGTCAGCGCCGAGAACTCGCTGGGCTTCCACAACCCCCAGGAGGCGATGCGGCTGCTGGCCGAGTCGATTAACTTCGCCCGTCAGGCCCAGCTGAAGGCCATCCAGGCCCTTCAGCGCCCCCAGGCCCGCGTCCCGTAAGCGCTCTCTCCGGGCCAACCCAGCGGGGGATGGGCGAAGCACCCATCCCCCGCTTTCTGTCTTGCGGGCGAACGCTTTCCTCCAGTAACACTCTTCATCTAATGCCGCGAAGGCGCTCCCCCCGCCAGTCCCTAATCCCTCTGCGTATCTCCCAGTCCCACGCGGTCGCACCGATCCAGAGATGGATCGCTGGGGCTTTGGCAGGTAAAATATGGAGAAACTCTCGGTCCTATGAGAACGCGATGGCACGGGTGTTGGTGATCGACTACGGGATCGGCAACCTGGGCAATGTGGTCCGGGCGCTTCAACGCCTCGGGGCGGAGGTGCGCCTGCGGGGACAGCCGGAGGACCTGGATTGGGCGGAGAAGATCGTGTTGCCCGGCGTGGGCGCTTTCGGGGATGGGATGGCCGGATTGCAGGGGCGCGGGTGGATCGCTCCGCTGATGGCGGCCGTCGCCGCCGGGAAGCCGCTGCTGGGCATCTGCTTGGGGATGCAGCTGCTTTTTGAGGAAAGCGAGGAAATGGGCTCGCATCGGGGCCTGGGGCTGCTCCGCGGCCGGGTCCGCCGCTTCCCGCCGGAAGCTGGCAAGGTGCCCCAGATCGGCTGGAACCGTCTGGAACCCGTGAGGAGCCATCCCTTACTGCACGGAGTCCCCAACGGCGCGTACGTGTATTTCGTGCACGGCTATTATTGTGAGCCAGAGGACCCCAGCGACGTGATCGCCACGACGGTCTATGGGGTCCGCTACGCCTCCGTGGTCGCACGGGGATCCGTGATGGGGGTGCAATTCCACCCAGAGAAAAGCCATCGGGTGGGCGAGCAGATCCTGCGGAACTTCTTAAGCCTTTAATCCGACAGGCGAAGGGAGGCCGATGACGCTGGAGCTCATCCCCGCCCTGGATCTCCTCCAAGGTCAGGTCGTCCGATTGATCCAGGGGGACCCTCAGCGTCGCATCGTGTATCCGATCGATCCGGTGGACCAAGCCCTCCGATGGGCGGAGGAGGGCGCCCGCTGGCTTCACATCGTCTACCTGGACGGAGCCTTCGGGGTGGGGGAAACCAGCCTCGCCGGGATCGCCCGCATCGTTCGGGAAGCTCCGCTGGCGGTTCAGATGGGCGGCGGGCTGCGCACGTTGGAAGACCTGGCCCGGGCCTTCGATTTGGGGATCCAACGCGCGGTGGTGGGGACGATGGCCGTGCGGGACCCAGCCGCCTTCGAGGCGGCGCTCGCCCGCTTCGGGCCGGACCGGCTGGCGTTGGCGGTGGAGGTGCGGGAGGGGCGGCTGGCGGTTGCGGGATGGCGGGAGATGGCCGGGGACCCTCAGGCCTTCGCTCAGGAATGGGCCTCCCGGGGTGTGCGGTGGATCCTTTACACCAATGTGCTCCGGGATGGAACGCTGTCCGGCCCGGATCTGGAAGGAGCCGCTCGATTGGCTCAAGCGGGTGGCGTTCGGGTTCTGCTCTCCGGGGGGATCGGAAGCTTGGCCCACATCGAGAAGATCCGGGAGGAAGCCTTCCCGGGCCTGGCCGGGGCGATCCTCGGGCGAGCCCTTCTGGAGGGCCGTTTCACCATGAAGGAAGCTCTTGCCTGCTTGCGAGGGCACGAGCGGAGCGAACATGCGTCCTCGGAGCTTTCTTCCAGTGGATGAGCGGGAACGCCTGAGCGAGCGATTGCGCGCCCTGATCGAGGCGGAGGAAGACGTTCTCTTCGCCACGATCTTCGGCTCTTTTCTGGAGCTGGATCTCCCCTTCGGCGATATCGATGTGGGGATCGGGCTGGCGCCCGGGGCTGACCCGGAGCGTTATGAGATCGACCGGGCGGCGGAGTGGACCGTCGCCCTGGGGTATCCGGTGGATGTGGTGGTGTTCGAGCGGGCACCCCTGGGCCTCCGGGTTCAGATCCTCAACGGCCGCCCGTTACTCATCCGGGATCCGGAGCAGTATGTGGAGCTCTTGGAGCGGACCGGTTGGGAATGGATGCACTGGGAACCTTATGTCCGTCAATTCCTGAAAGAGTTGTAACAATTCAGCCTGGTCTCATTCGGTTCAAGGCTCTCGTGGGGAGGGGGAATGAAAATATTTTGGGGGCCGAGCC
>DATMAC010000170.1:0-3744 GCA_035573655.1 Thermoflexus sp. | reverse complement strand
GAAATCCCCACGACAAATTACGCCCCTCCATTCCCCAACGCCTGGCGGATGGCCCATACCGTCTGGAGGAAGGCCGGATGCGACCAGCGGTCCGCCCCGCGGGGACGGGGGAGCGGAACTTGGATCTCGGCCACGATCGATCCGGGGCGCGGGCTCATCACCAGCACGCGGTCCGCCAGCCACGCCGCCTCGTGGACGTCATGGGTGACCATCAGCACGGTCTTCCGCTGTCGTTCCCATAGGTCGATCAGCACCTCGTTCAGCCGCTCCCGGGTGAGCGCATCCAGGGTCGCGAAGGGCTCATCCAGGAGCAGGATCTCCGGGTTGGCGGCCAGGGCGCGGGCCAGCGCCACCCGCTGTTGCATCCCTCCGGAGAGCTCCCGCGGGTAGGCGTGCTCGAAGCCCTGAAGCCCCACTTGCTCCAGCCACGCCTGGGCCTGACGCGCCGCCTCGAGGCTGGGCCATCCGCTTAGCTCCAGGGGCAGCCGCACGTTCTCCAGGGCCGTCCGCCAGGGCAACAGCGAGTCCTTCTGGAACACAATCCCGATCCGTGGATTCGGTCCTTGAAGGGGTTGAGCCCCCAGCCAGACCTCCCCCCGGGTGGGCCGGAGCAGGCCCGCCAGGATGCGCAACAAGGTGGTCTTCCCACAACCGGAAGGCCCCACCAAGCAAACGAACTCCCCCGGCCGCAAGGCGAGCGAGACCTCCCGGAGGGCCGGGATCTCCCCTCGCGGGGTGGAGTAGATATGGGTGATCCGGCGCGCGGACAGGATCGGTCGATCGCTCATCGCCCGCGTTCCACCTGAGGCCAGAGCTCCTCCACAAAGGCGTTGGTGAACATCGCCGGGACGTCTCCCGCTTCCTTGAGCTGACCCATGCGCACGAGCACGGCGACCATCTCTTGCCATGCCCGCAGATCAGAGCGGCCGAGCACCTCCGCCTGCCACAGCGGCAGCGTGGCCTGGAGCACCTCCCACTGCGCCGCCTCGTTCTCACCGCTTAGGCCTTCCACGTATTTCTTGCTGATCTCGAAGGCCTCCCGCGGATCCCGCAGGGTATCCCGCAAGCCTCGCAGGAACGCCCGCAGGAACCGCCGCACCAAATCCGGTTGGTCCCGGATCGTCCGCTCGTTGGTGATGATCCCGTTGCCGACCAGGGCTGCGTAATCCGCCACGTCGATGACGTCCACCGCGAGGCCGGCCCGTCGCAGCACCAGCGGCTCGTTGTTAATGTACCCCACCGCCGCGTCCACCTTCCCCTCCTTCACCGCCGCCACCTGGGTGAAACCTCCCAAGTCCACGGCCTCCACTTCCTCATCCCGCAGACCGGAGGCGTAGAGCAGCGCCTTGAACCCCACATAGGAGGCGCCGAAGAAGCCGGGAAGGCCCACCTTTCGACCCCGCAGATCTTGGGGGGTCCGGATCCCTTTCTCCGCCAGCGCGAAGACCGCGATGGGATAGCGCTGATACCACTGGGCGACCATCACCACGGGCAGCCCCTGGGCCCGGGCCAGGGGCACCTGCTCGCCGCTCACCACGGCGAAGGGCAGCTGCCCCGCCCCCACCAGCTGCACGCCGTTGGTCTCGAAGCTGTAGTCGAAGGAAAGCTCGATCCCTTCCTGGGCGAAGTAGCCCTTATCGACCGCCACATAGAAGGGGGCGAACTGGACGTTGGCGATATACCCCATCGGCAGGCGGATGGGAGTGGGGGTGGCCGGCCCCGGCGGGGCGGAGAGGACCTGGCACGCGGTTAGCGCGATGAGAAGCAAGCTCGATGGAATCCAGCGACGAGACATCGTTCGCCTCCTGATAAAGTTTAAAAACGAACTCGAACTCCCCCATGGGGGTTGGGGGTTTGGGGGCGAGCCGGGCGCCGTTTGTAGTAGGGCGCTTCAGCGCCCGTTCTGGATCATCCCGGCTCGCCCCCAAAATCCTTTTCATCCCCCCTCCCCACGGCCCTTCGGGCCGTGGGGAGGGGGGATAAAGGGGGGTGGGGCCCCCGCTTCTCCTCCGAAGCAGCTCATGGGAACAAACATGGGAAAAAAGATGAACGAACCCATGATCCCTTTCACGGACGCACCCAGCGGCGCTCCAGCGCGGAAATCACCCCGTAGAGCAACAGGGCCTGGGAGGCCAAAAGGAGGATCCCCCCGAACACCAACGGGGTATCGTAGAGCCCCTGGCCCTGCTTGATCAGGAAGCCGATCCCCCGGTCGGCGCTGATCAGCTCCCCCACGAACGCGCCGATGACGGAGAGGGTCCCCCCGATTTTGAGCCCTCCGAAGATCATGGGCAGCGCCGCCGGCCACTCCAGCTTCCAGAAGGTCTGCCACCGGGTGGCTTGGAGGCTGCGGAACAGCTCCCGCCACTCCGGAGGGACCTGGCGGAAGCCAGCGATGGCCGCGATCAGGACGGGGAAGAAGGCGATGAGGGCGCTGACCAGGACCCGGGCCAGCAGCCCAGGGCCGAACCAGATGATCAAGAGCGGCGCCACCGCCACGATGGGCACGGCCTGGGAGGCCACCAGATAGGGGGCCACCAGCCGCTCGAAAGGCCGCCAATGCGCCAGCGGATACGCCAGGAGCAGGCCGACGGCCACGCCCAAGCCCAGCCCCAGCCCGACCTCAACCGCCGTCGCCCACCAATGACGCCAGAGCGTTCCATCGACGGCCATCTCCCATAGCCGGGCGGCCACCCGCTCCGGCCCGGGTAGGATGAACGGCGGGTAATGCCCCAGGCGGACGATGAGGGTCCATGCCACCACGAAAAGCAATGCCGCCCCCATCCGAGGAAGCCAGACCCCGACATGCCGGATAAGGCCCCGCTCCGTTGCCTTTTCGTACATCCTGAGCCTCTCCATCCTGTGAATGGTTGAGCGAAAAGCGTCCCATGTCGTTCAGCGCGTTGGTCTCCTCACAGCGCTCTCGGGAATGGAACCCCTCCGCTCGCAAGCTTCGAACGGCGCCATCCAGGGTCTGAAATAAAAACGCCCCGAAGGGCTCACAGACCCTCGGGGCAGGAAACCAAACACGAGCCCGGAAGCGCTGGCCTTCCGGACCTCTCCTCCCACGACGCCAACAAAAAGCCCCCGCAGGTCCTTCGACCTCCGGGGGCAGGATCAACCATAGGTTTCACCGCGCACGGGCCCACTGCCCTAAAGGCGTTTAGGCAGAACCTTCAGGGCACACCTCGCGCCATGCGCGGCGCGCCGTGGGAATGCCACCTGCTCCCATCCCGACTATACGGTCGGCCCCGGACTTTCACCGGCGTCCTGCCTCGGCGCTGTCGGCCTCGGCTCGCGGGCTGAGGAGGTGAGCAAAGCTCCCTCCATCACCGCCGATCGGGAATTGGCCGCCTCAAGGCGACCTCACCCTGCCCCGCAGGTCGTGAATATTCAGTTGTTGGGAAAGGGAAGTCTTGAACCTATGGCTAATCATAACCAGCCTCATGCTCCTCGTCAAAAAGAGATCCCGGAGGATTCCAGCTTTCTGGGGTCCTCGCGCTTTGTCCAGTTCGAACGTTGGGATTTTCGAGGGCTGGGGCTGCCTCCCGCGGATCCCCCCTCCCCCACAGCCCTTTGGGCCGTGAGGAGGGGGAATTAAAGGGGGGTGGGGCCATTGGCCCGCACCTTCTCATATCCCCAAAACAAATCCGGATGGTAACTGTTCAGCCGTTCTCACGCAACGCCAATACGGATATAGGTGGTTTCCTCCCGGGGGCTTTTGGGGCCGAGCCGCGCGCCTTC
>DATMAC010000169.1:0-2148 GCA_035573655.1 Thermoflexus sp. | reverse complement strand
GAGCCCTACAAGTTGACGACCTGTACCCGCCCCCGTAAAATGCGTGCTGTGGGTTAAAAAACCCGGCGCAAAGCCTGATCCCGATGGGTTCCCTGGCTTGCGCCGCCAATCCGTTTTCGTTTCCCGTTTTGGGGAAATGTGATAGAGAGGGAGGGACGATCCCTCCCACCGGCTTTTTGCGCTGATCTTGCGATGCGTGGAATTTCTGTGCGGGGCGGGCTGCATACACGGATCGCCCCCCGCAGCAAGTTTTCTTCCATCTCAGCGAAACACGGACGAAGCATCGGACCTTCATTGAATTGAGAGGAGAGCTTGCGCCCATGCAGCGGGATCGGATTACGGATGATATCTACGTTCTCACCAGCGACTTATACGCCCAGGTGAACGCTGGGGTGGTCCTCGCCTCCGACGGGGTTGTGGTGATCGATACGCTTCCTTTCCCGGAAGAGACCCAGGAGATCGTCGCGTTGGTGGAGAAGGAGGCTGAGGGACGTCCGATCTACCTGGTTCTCACCCATTATCACACCGATCATACCTTCGGCGCCTGCCTTTTCCCAAACGTGATCGCCATCGCCCACGCCCTTTGTCGGAAGCGCCTCGAGGAGCATGGAGAGCAGGCCCTTCAAGAGGCCAAAGCCCATGATCCGGCTTTCGCGCCGCTGACGCTCCGCCTGCCGGAAGTGGTGGTGGAGGAAGGTGACCTCCTGTTACGGTTGGGGAACAAAACCCTCCACGTATTCCACGCCCCGGGCCATTCCCCGGACGGATTAGCCGTCTATGTTCGTGAAGATCGCATTCTGTTCACCGGGGATGTGATGATGCCCATCCCGTACATCGTGGATGGCGATGTGGAGCAGACCATCGCGACCCTTCAGCGTTTCCGGGATCTCCCCATCGAAACTATGGTCCCCGGCCATGGCGAGCCGATCCTCCGAGGGGAGGTTCCCGATGCGATCCAGGCGAACATCAATTACCTGAACACCATCGTGCGCGAAGTTCGGCGCTATCTCCAGCAGGGGAAGCCCCGCGAGGCGCTGCGGGAAATCGATGTGGAGAGCTGCGGGATCCCTCGCATCGCTCTGAACGGCCTGGCTCCCCAATTGCACCATCGCAACTTGATCGCGCTGTATCAGCGCCTCAGCGCGGAGGTCCAACCTGCGCGCAGGGCGCGGGCAACCCGAACCTCTTCACGATCCTCCAAGGCCTCATGAGCGTCTGGGAACGAGCCCGGCGGCGCGGCCGCTTCTTGGAGCTGATCCTGGAGGACAAACGGAGGGAGTTGGCGCGACGGCGTCGGGTGCTGGATGAGGGCGTGCTGCGCCTGCAGGTCCGATTGTGGCCCGCGCCGCTCCCCCTTCGGACCTTCCTGCCTGATCCCCAAGGCCGGCTCCGACCTGTGATCGCTCTGATGCGGGCAGCTCCCTTCCGGGGGTTGTTGCGTCCTTCATATGACCCGGTCAGCCTCGCGTGCTCGCTGGCGACCCACGAGATCGCCGCCCTGGCCGTGATGACGGATGCTCGCTATTATCAGGGTCGCCTGGAACATCTCGCCGCGGTGAAGCAGGCCCTGCTTCACCGGCGGTTGACCATTCCTGTGATCCGCCATGATTTTTTCCTCGATCCCTTCCAAGTGCTGGAGGCCCGGGCCTTCGGGGCGGATGCGATCTGGATCAGCATCGGCATGCTGAGCCCATCCGCCCTCCAGGCCATCCTGGAGGCCGCCGCCGAATACGGCCTGGACGTGCTGGCGGAGGTCCGCACGGAGACCGAGGTGGAGGCCGCTCTAAGGGCCGACGTGAAGGCTCTAATCGTCCAGCGCCGGGACTGGCGGACTTTTGAGGTGGACCCCGCTTTGCCGGCGCGGTTGCGCCCGGTGCTCCCTGAGACCTCCATCCGGATAGTGGCGGGAGGGATTTCAACCGTTGAGGAGGTCGAAGAGGCTCGGACACTGGGCTTCCATGCGGTGGTTCTGGAAGAGGCGCTGCTCAGCGCTCGCGACCCCCTGGCTCGATTGGATGAGCTGGGTTTTGCATAACCCGTGAGGTATGGTAGGGGCGGGCCTTGTGCCCGCCCTATGGGGGCGCCCACAAGGGGCGCCCCTACAGAACGATGCGAATCCCGATGGTAGGGGCAGGCCTTGTGCCTGCC
>DATMAC010000168.1:0-4027 GCA_035573655.1 Thermoflexus sp. | reverse complement strand
GGTTGCGCTGTATCATGGGATGGTTCCTCCGGTTCCGCCCGCCGCCGGCATCTCTCGCCGCTATCATATCAAGAGGGTATCCTGCTGCCGGCGTTCGGTTTCCCCATGATTCTGGAGCGGGGTGATGCCCATGATCGAGGCCGAGGGATTGACGAAGATCTACGGCAACCATGTCGTGGCCATTGAGGATGTGACGTTCCGGGTGGAGCGCGGGCAGATCGTGGGCTTCCTGGGCCCGAACGGCGCGGGGAAGACGACCACCATGCGCATCCTCACTGGCTACATGCCGCCCACCCGGGGCCGCGCCCGTATTGCGGGCTACGATACGGTCCTCCAGTCCCTGGAGGCCCGCCGCCACATCGGCTACCTTCCGGAGACGGTGCCGCTGTATCCGGAAATGAGCGTGCGCGCCTATCTGAATTTCATGGCCGAGATCCGAGGCGTCCCGAACCGAAAGGCGGCCGTCGAGCGCGCTATGGCCCTCACCGGCCTGGAGGATCAAGCCGATACACTGATCGGGAAACTCTCCAAGGGGTACCGTCAACGGGTGGGATTGGCCCAGGCCATCCTGCATAGCCCGGACGTCCTGATCCTCGATGAGCCCACCATCGGCTTGGATCCCCGCCAAGTCAGAGAAGTTCGCGATCTGATCCGGGAGCTGGGGAAGACCCACACCATCCTCCTTTCCACCCATATCCTGGCGGAGGTGCAGCAGGTTTGCCACCGTGTCCTGATCATCCATCGGGGCCGGATCCGGGCGGATATGACCCTGGGGGAGGCGCTGCGCAGCCGTCGCCCGGATCGCATCTTCCTGCGGGTGGAAAGGGATGACGCACGCATCCCGGATGCCCTGGGCGCCCTGCGCGGGGTGCGACGCGTGGAGCGGCTGGAATCCGGCGTCTACGAGATCCACGTGGCGGATGATACGGAAGAGGATCCCAGCCCGGCCATCGCCGAAGCAGCGCTGCGTCAAGGCTGGCGCCTGATGGAGCTGCGCCCCGTCGGCCTCACCCTTGAAGACCTCTTCCTACAAGTGACCGCTCAGGATTGAGGAGGGGACGCGATGCGAAACCTCTGGGCCATCGCCCGTCGCGAGTTGAGCGCTTATTTCGTCTCTCCGATCGCTTATCTGGTCGGGGCGGCGTTCCTGGCCATGATGGGGTTCTTCTTCTACACCGATGTGATCTTCACCGTCCTCAGCCGCTCCGAGCCGACCATGCGTTACATCTTCGGGGTGATGACCACTATCCTCCTCTTTGTGGCCCCGGTGCTGACCATGCGCCTTCTGGCGGAGGAGCAGCGTCTGGGGACGCTGGAGCTGTTGCTGACGGCGCCGGTTCAGGATTGGGAGGTGGTGCTGGGCAAGTACCTGGCGGCGTTGACGCTTTACCTGGGGCTCTTGGCCGCCACCGGTGTCTACCCGTTGCTCCTCTTCTGGATGGGAGGCAACCCGGACGTCGGGCCCATCCTCTCCGGATATCTGGGGATGTTCTTGTTTGGGGCCGCGCTTCTCGCCATCGGCCTGTTCTCCTCTTCGCTCTCCCAGAACCAGGTGGTGGCGGCGGTGGTGGGGATCGGGCTGGTGATCCTGTTGGCGGTGGCCAGCCTTCCCGCCGATGGGATCACGAACCCCACGTTGCAGCAGATCCTCAATCACATTGATCTACGGAACCATCTGATGAACTTCCGTCGCGGCCTGATCGACACCTCGGATGTAGTGTATTACTTGAGCGTCAGTGCGCTATTCCTCTTCCTCACCGTTCAGATCCTGAACTCCCGGAGGTGGCGATGAACCTGGCCCGGCCCTCCGAATCGATCATCCGGGCGCTCTGGGGGCTCGCCGTGTTGGCCCTCGTGGCCGCGGGGGTCGCCTGGGTTGTTGAGGGGCGGTTCGGTGCGCCCGGCGTGATCGCCCTGATCCTGGCGATCCTCTTGGGCGGGGTCGCGATCTATCTTTCCCCTGAGCAGGTTCGCGCCTGGATCAGTGGGCGCCCCTTCGCGTTCGGGGCGAACGCCGTCCTGGCCAGCGCCGCCTTCCTCGGCATCATGGTCTTGCTCAACATCCTGGCGACCCGCCACGCCCAGCGCTGGGATCTGACGGCGGAGAAGCGGTTCTCTCTCGCCCCTCAGACGCTGCAGATCCTGCAGAGCCTCCCCGAGCCTGTGGAAGCGCTGGCGTTCTTCTCACAGAATTTCCAGTTCGCCCGTCAGGATGCGGAGGACCTGCTGGATCAGTATCGACACTACAGCAACGGGAAGTTCTCCTATCGGTTCATCGACCCGGTGGCTCAGGCCTCCCTGGCCCGGCAGTGGGGCATCACCCGGGATGGGACGATCCTCTTCGTGATGGGGGATCGGCGCCAGGAGGTCACGCTCTATAACGAGCAGGAGTTCACCTCGGCGCTGGTGAAGCTGATCCGCACGGCCCAGCCCAAGATCTACTTCCTCACCGGCCACGGGGAGCGGGACATCAACGAGGAAGGGGATAACGGCTACGCTCAGGTCCGGCGGGCGTTGGAGCGGGAGGGATATCAGGTGGAGGCCCTGAACCTGGCGGTGACCTCCACGGTCCCTGCGGATGCGGCGGTGATCGTCCTGGCCGGGCCCAGCCGGCCGCTGCTGGACCGGGAGATCGAAACCCTGAAGGGTTATCTCAACGCTGGGGGGCGGATGTTGATCGCCCTCGATTCCCCCTTGCAGATCAGCGGGGAGGGGGTGACGGAATCCGTCAACCGCGTTCTGGAGGATTGGGGGGTTGCGTTCCGGAACGATGTGATCATCGATCCGGTGAGCTCAATGTTCACGGATCCCTTGACCCCTCTCTCCAGCCGATACGGGTTCAGCTCGATCACCGAGAAGCTGCGCGGCATCGCCACGGCGTTCCCCGTCGCCCGATCCATCGACGAGGTCCGCAGCCAGCCGGAGCGCTTCCGGGTGGTCCGCCTGGTGGAGACCAGCGGCCAGAGCTGGAGCGAGACGGATCTGGCCGGGCTGCGGCAGGCCCTCAATCAGGGGCGCTTGCCCACGCCGGAGGGAAAGAAGCTGGGCCCGTTGGCCCTGGCGCTCACGGTGGAGCAGGTGAACGGGAAGGGGCGGGTGGTGCTCTTCGGGGATGCCGATTTCGCGGCGAACCAAAACGTAGGGGCGAATCTCCCCTTCGCCAACCTGGATCTTTTCGTCAACTCGATCAACTGGTTATCGGAGTCCGAGGCGCTCATCGGGTTGCGCCAATCCCCGACCTCCACCGTGCGCGCGCTGAGCGCCACACCGGCGCAAACCCGAACAGTCTTCATGCTGGCGGTGGTTGTGATGCCGCTGGCTGTTCTGGCGATCGGCGCGATGGTGTGGTGGCAGCGCCGTTAAGGGGTAGGGGATCGTGTGCCCTTCCCAAGCCATCCCTGTGGAGGTGTGATTCATGAAGCGATGGGGCACGCTGGGCCTGGTGATCGCTTTCCTGATCCTGGCGCTCTTTGTATACTTGGAACCGAAGATCACGGCCCGCCCGACCCCCACACCGGAGGGGACGTCCCGTAACCTCTTGGAGATCAGCAGCGCCTCCATCCAGAGAATCCGGGTGATCGATCATTCGAACCGTCTCGAAGCGGAGGCGGAGCGGGATGCGAACGGGCAATGGTTCCTGACGGTGCCGACCCGCCATCTGGTCCGTCAGGACGCCCTCGATACCTTGGCGAGTGGGCTGGCGACCCTCTGGGTGCAGCAGGTGATTTCCGACGTCACGGATCTTTCCGCGTACGGGTTGGTGACGCCCACTTATACGATTGTGATCAGCGCCACGGACCGGGTCTTCACGCTGACAGTAGGGAGTCCCACGCCGATCGGAGGCGGGTATTACGTGCGTCGGGAGGGGGATCCGGCGGTTTACGTGGTGGGGACCTTTGCGATCGATGAAGCGAAGAAGCTGATCACCCAGCCGCCGCTGGCGACCCCCACGCCCACGCCGACGGTCACGCCGACGCCGACGGTGACGCCCACCCCGACCCCGGGGCCGTCGCCGACGCCGAGCACA